>DASUYU010000065.1:0-17024 GCA_036377235.1 Thermoleophilaceae bacterium | reverse complement strand
AGTCCGCGCGCGAGGCGCGGATGCGCGGCGCACGCGCCGTAGTAATCCGCCCGCACGGCGAGCACCACCACGACCCGCCCGTCGTCGCGCTCCGCAGCGTCGACGAGGCCGTCGATGTACTTGACCCGCTCCTCGTCGTCGCGCTGAGCCGTGAAAACCTCCTCGAACTGGTCCACGGCCAGCACCATCCGCTCATCCGAGCCGAGGCCGTCGAGCGCACGCTCCAGGTCCGCGATCGGGTCTCGACCGGGCCGGAGCACGACCTGACGCCAGCTCTCGCTGCCGGGAAGCACGCCGGCGCTGAGAGCGGGAAGCAGTCCGGCCCGCAAGGTCGACGACTTGCCGCTGCCGGACGGGCCGACTAGGCCGAGCAGATTCGTCCCCACGAGCCGCGCGACGATCTCGGCGACGAGCCGCTCGCGCCCGAAGAAGTAATCCGCGTCGGCGACGTCGAACGTCGCGAGCCCCTTGAACGGGCAGACCGGTTCCGCGTCAACGCCTTCGAGTTCGACGGTCTCGCTTTCCCGCGCCCGCAGGTCGTGCAGGTCCGCCACGTCTGCCGCCAACTCAGACTCGAGCTCGCGCAGCTCGCCGCGCCGCGCGGCGGTGCGACCGGCCGCCTCATCTACCCGCGCGGCCGTCTCGCGCGCCGCCCACTCGGCACCCGGGATGGCCAGCTCGAGGCGCGTGTCCTGACGGAGGATCGCCTCTTGGAGTCGCCGGAGCTCGGGTCCCGGCTCCACGCCGATTTCCTCGACGAGCACCGCACGCGCGGAACGGAAGCCTTCGAGTGCTTCCGCCTGCCGACCAGCCCGGTAGAGCGCAAGTATCCGCAGCGCGTGCAGGCGCTCGCTGAGCGGATGCTCGGCGACGAGCGCGTCGAGACGTCCGATCAGCTCCGCGTGGCGCCCGGCCTCGAGATCGGCTTCGATCGAAAGCTCGAGCGCGGCGAGGTGCAGCTCCCCGAGACGGCGAATCTCGGCGTCTGTGAACGGCTCGTCAAGGCCGGCGAGCGGTCGCCCCCGCCAGAGCGCGAGCGCGTCGTGCGCGGCATGTTGGGCGACGAGGCGCTCGAACCGGAGCGCATCGACATCTTCCGGGTCGATGCGGAGCTCGTATCCGCGTCCGCGCGTCACGATCTCCGAACCGCCGTCCTGCGCCAGCAGCTTCCTGAGCTGCGAGACGTACAGCTGCACCATCTTCGTCGCGCTGGCCGGCTGACGCTCGCCCCACAGCCCCTCGATCAGCCGATCGACCGGAACACTCGCGTTCGGGTTCAGCGCAAGCATCGCGAGCACGGCCCGTTGCTTGGGGCCACCTAGGTGCAGCGACGTTTCGCCGTCCGCGACCTCAACCGGGCCAAGAAGCCGGATCTCCATCGCGAGTCTCAGCCCGAGCGTAAACGCGCCCAGCATGCGCTGCAAGCCGTTTTGGCCCAGCTTCTACCGAGTTTCTACCGCACTCTGGGACCGTCCCCGCATGTCTAGATTCGCACTCGTGCTGCCAGTCCTCTGCGCCGCGGGTCTGGTCGCCGCGACAACACCGGCGCTTGCGGCATTCCCAGGTCAGAACGGCCGGATCGCGTTCGACAGCGACCGCGGGGGCAATCTCGACATCTGGACGATGCGTCCCAGCGGCCGCGATCTGCGCAACCTGACGAAGAGCTCTGAGGCAGTCGAGGCCTCGGCGAACTGGAGCGCCGACGGCCGGAAGATCGCCTTCATGAGCGACCGCGTAACACCCGATAACCCGGACCCACGCGGAAAGCGAGGTCCCGATTTCGAGCTCTTCGTCATGAACGCGAACGGCTCGAACCCGCGCCAGATCACATTCAACGAGCTCGACGACGAAGACCCCGCCTGGTCCCCGGACGGCACGAGGGTCGTGTTCCAGCGCGACCTCAACCCCGTCCGCGGAAGAATCGACTACGACCTCTTCACGGTGGCGGCAGACGGCACCGACGAGCGGCGACTGACGAACAGTCCAGGCGTAAACGACGGCCAGCCGAATTGGGGGGCGAGGGGCAGGGTCGCCTTTGCGAGCGATCGTGACGGCGACAACGACATCTACACGATGCGCGGCGACGGATCGAGCGTCCGGAAGCTCACCCGGAACAAGCAGACCGAAGAGTTCCCGAACTGGTCGCCGAACGGCAGGACCGTCCTCTTCCATCGCATCGACCGGAACGACAATTTCGACATCTACCGCGTGCGCGCCGCGGGTGGCCGCCGCGCGCGGAGGGTGACCGCGAGCCGCGCCCCGGAGGGGGTTCCGGCCGCGTCGCCCGACGGCCGCCTGATCGCGTTCGTCGGCGAGGGCGACGATGGGCTGGACATCTTCACGATGCGCCGGGCTGGAGGCGGGCAAAGGAACCGGACCCCGAACAAAGGCTCCGAGTTCGCGCCCGACTGGCAGCCGAGGCCGTGATCGTCCCGGGCGCCGACGGATTCGACTGGAGCTCCGCCGGCATCGCTGTGGCGGCGCTGGTCGGGCTGCTGGTCGTCTCGATCGCCGCGCTGAGCGCGCTCCGCGAAGGCAGGGAACGACGACTCAACAGGAGGAAATGATGACCCGAGCTGTGAACTGGCTACCGGTGCTGCTGGCGGCTTCGCTCCCTCGCCGCAGCGGGGTGCAGGGACGATGACGACGAGGCCACCTTCGGTGAACTCATACGGACCGTCAACAGCCTACTTTTTGCGCAGCCGCCCGAGGGGCGGTGCTGCCGGTGCGGCACCAAAGAAGGCGTCTCCGTTCCGCCAACTTGACACGGCGCATGGAGTTATTTCCGATGCGCACGACCCTCACGAAGGAGGAACCATGAAGGCCAGACGAGTGCTCATCCCTGTCATCGCGAGCCTCGCGCTCGCCGTGTCGGCGGTGCCTGCGGGAGCGGCCGCAGGTGATGGGGGCCAATCCGGGGCCGCGCCGTGCCTCGCGGTCTTCGTGAGCCACGATCCGCAAGCCAACGGCGAGTACATCAGCACACTGGCGCACGAGGTCCAGCTCGGCAGCGTCGTGCCGGACTCCGCGCACGAACGCCCCTGTTCGTAATCGGTTCCAGCTAGAGGTGGGCCGCAGCGTGGTGCGCGCGGCAGAGTGGGACGCCGTCGCCGTCCGCATCGCCGCCCTCTGCCAGCGCGCGCACGTGGTGAGCCTGCACGCGGTCAGTCGGGGCCGTACAGCGCGGGACGGCGCAGCGCCCGCCCGTCGTCGCCAGCACCTTCGCCCGCCAGCGCCCGGCAGCCCACCCGTTTCGCCGCTTCGGGTTGAAGGTCGAGCGCCGGTGCTTCGGGCAGCGGCTCTGCGGCGACATTGTGCGCCTCGTCGATCACGACGAGGTCCCAGTCCGACTGGTGCGTAATGAACCGGGCCCGACTTGGATGGCGCCCCTACGGGGTGATGAACTCCAAACATCCCTCCAGCGGCTCGTCGAGCCGGGACCACTCGCTCTGGAAGTCTCCGGGCGGGTGCACACCTTCGGAACGTGACTCCGCGATGAAGCCCTGCGCGATCATGGCACGGACTCCGGGTTGACCGGCGACGCTCGCACCCACCTGCCCGGAGCAGCTGGCGTCCGGGTCTGCGCTTGCCGCGGACGCCGGGCACACCAGCGCGAGCGACAGCACTACTGTGGCGAGTGCTGCTTGCTTTCGCATTCTGGCTCCCTTCGTAGTTCGACCTTGTGGCCGAAGCTACGCCCGCGTCGTGGGCGGGGAAACGCGGTCAGCAACAGTCTTCCCTCCGTGCTGCCACGGATCTTTCGCAGCAGTGGGAGGGACGGCGTGGTCGAGCGCACCTCGGCCGCCCAACCGGGCGTCGGGGGTAGAGTCCCAGGCGCCTGAACCGACGCTCTATATAAGCGCCCTCTCAGTCACGGAGTTGGAGACGATCCGGACCGCGGTGCCGCGATCGGCGGGAGTCCTGTTCCCACCTCGTTCCCACCCCCATACTGCCCAAAGACTTGGAAATCGTCCTGAATTAGCCTCCATAGAGCGGTTTCTTAGAGCGCGCCCGACAGGATTCGAACCTGTGACCTTCGGTTCCGTAGACCGACGCTCTATCCAGCTGAGCTACGGGCGCCCGGTGGGCAAGGGTAGCGTCCACTGATAGAACGGCGGGGCATGCGCCTCGCCCTGGTCGTCCACCCCTCCCGTCCCGTCACGGCGCCACTCGAGACGCTCGAGCGGTGGGCCGGCGAGCGCGCGCTCGACGTCGTGCAGATCCCGACCGACGGCGGGTCGGACCGCGAGCTCGCTCCAGAGGGGGAGCTGGAGGACGGGGACCTCGTCGTCACGCTTGGGGGCGACGGCACGGTCCTCTCCGGCCTGCGGGCGGCGGCACCCGTGGACGCGCCGGTGCTGGGGGTGGCGTGCGGCAGCCTCGGCGCGCTCACCGCGGTGCGCGCGGACCGGCTCGAGGACGCGTTGGAGCGCTTCCGTGCCGGCGATTGGACGGCGCGAAAGCTGCCGGCGCTCGCGATCCGTCCGACCGAATCGCCCGATGCGTGGGCGGTGAACGACTTCGTGGTCGTCCGCCACGGCGCGGGACAGGCCGTGCTCAGCCTGTTCGTGGACGACGACCTCTACGTGCGCCTCGCGGGCGACGGCCTGATCATCGCCACCCCGCTGGGGTCGAGCGCCTACTCGATGGCCGCCGGCGGACCGGTGCTCGCGCCGGGCACACCGGCGGTCGTGTGCACGCCCGTTGCGATGCACGGCGGCAGCGCGCCGCCCCTGGTCGTGCCGGCGGGCGCCCAGCTGCGCGTGGAGGTCCAGGAGAGCTTCGCCGGCTTCGAAACCCAGATCGACGGCCACAACACCCCGATGCAGGACCTGGAGTACAGGGTCTCGCTCGAACAGGACATGGTGACGCTCGTGGCCTTCGACGGCGACGAGCACATGCTGACCGGCCTACGCGATCGAGGCCTCATATCCGACAGCCCCCGCGTGCTGGCACGCGACACTCGCGGGGCCGCGCGCTGAGCGGAGACGGACCGCGCTACGCCCCGGCCTCGTCGCTCCACCAGCCGGGGACCATCTCGCTCTGATCCTGGCCGGCATGCTCGCCGAAGGCGATCACCTCGGCACCGTCGGGCCCGGCCTCGAGGTTCCGGAGGGTGTCGCCGGCCACGCGGACGGCGTCGAGCTCGCTCAGCTCGAGCACGTCGTCTTCGATCTTGATCCGCGCGCTGCCGCGGACCACGACGTAGACCTCCTCCTGGTCCTCGTGGCGGTGGGCGAACGGGATGCGGAACCCCGGCGCGAGCCGGAAGTAGGTCAGGCCGGTCCGCTCGAGGCCGAGCGGCCGCGCGGCGAACCGCGCCTGCATCTCCTCCGGCATTCCGAATTGCGGCGCCATGTTCTCGACGTCCGGGAGGCTCTTATGTGTGTAGTCGCTCATACGAGCGGAGAGGGAGGGATTCGAACCCTCGATGAAGCTTTCGCCCCATACTCGCTTAGCAGGCGAGTGCCTTCAGCCACTCGGCCACCTCTCCCGAGGGGCCCGATGCTAGAGCAGCGTGCCCTCCAGGCGCAGTAGGAATTCCTTGCGCTCGACCCCGCCCGTGTAGCCGCCGAGCGACCCGCCGGTGCGCAGCACGCGGTGGCACGGGACGATCACCGGCATGGGGTTGGCGCCCAGCGCGTTGCCGGCGGCCCGGACCGCGCGCGGGCTGCCCGCGGCCTCCGCGACGCCGGCGTAGGTGGACACCTCGCCGAACCCGATCTGCGCCGTGGCGCGGAGCACCTCGCGCGTGAAGCCCGCGAGGTAGGACCAGTCGATCGGGGTGTCGAAGTCCTGGCGGCGCCCCTCGAAGTACTCGTCCAGCTCGCGCCGTACGGGGTCGAGCCGCGCGGGCGCCTCGAGCACCCGCGGCGACACCCGCCGCGCCAGGTCCTCGAGCACCTCGTCCTCGCCGCGGAACTCCGTGTACGAGACGCGCACGAGCCCCTTCGGCGTGGCGGCAACCACGAGCGGGCCGAGCGGCGAGTCCACCGACGTGTACGCCACGTCGAGCAGTCCCTCCTCGTCCGCGCGCTCGGCGAGCGGCGGAGCGTCGGTGGGCAGGTCGAGCGCTGCCTCCCTGAGCTGCTGTTCGATGTCAATCATGTTCCAGTTCCTCTCGCAGGCGCTTGAGCCCCTCGTGGACGTTCCGCCGCGCGGCCTCCTCGCTCGACTCGAGCAGCGTCGCAAGCTCGTCGTACGGCATGCCGAGCACCGTGCGGCAGAAGACCGCGGTTCGTTGTTTGGTCGGTAGTTCGCGAAGCGGGCCCCACACGCTCGGGTCGTCGGGCTCCGGCGGGGCCGACGCCGACTCCGGCACGGTAGCCACCGGCACGGCACGCCGGCCGCGCGCCCGGTGCGCGTCGATCGACTTGTTCTGCGCGATCCGGAACAGCCAGGCCCGTAGGTTGTCGGCCCGCCGCAGCCGCGGGTACGCCCGCAGTGCGGCGATCCAGGTCTCCTGGAACGCGTCGTCGGCCTCGGAGGGCCCCGCGGTCGCGACCAGGAAGCGGTACACGTCCGCTCGGTGCTCCTGGAGGAGCGCCTGGAATGGGGGCAGGTTCACACTCAACTAAACGAACCGCGGCCGCCGTTCGTGAGGTCAGGCCTTGACGAACAGCGGCGTGCCGAGGGGGATCGTCCTGATCAGCCAGCGCGCCTGCGCCGAGGTCACGCGCATGCAGCCGAGGCTCGCCGCCTTGCCGATGCTGGACAGCTCCTTCGTCGCGTGCACCGCGAGCCTGTCGCCGCCCGGCCAGCTCGGCGGAAGGTTGGTCTGATGCCCGCTGAGAGCCAGCACGCAGCAACCGTAGGGCGAGCCCGGGTCGGTGACCCGCAGCTTGTCTGTCACGGAGAAGCGGCCGAGCGGCGTGCTGTTCCCCGGCCGCCCGACGGCGATCACGAAGCTGCGCACCGTCTTGCCGTTGTGCTGAACGTACAGACGCTTCTTCTTCAGGTTCGCGCGCATCTCCCAGTGCACGCAGTCGAGCCGGGCCTGGCTCGTCTCCATCCAGGCGACCTCGCCGTTGTCGAGCTCCGGCGCCTGCACGGAGACCCAGTCGCCGCGGCGGCGGATGACGCCGAGGATGCGCGGCGAGCCCCACTCGGTCCGAGACGAGAGCCGGATGCGCACCGCGCCGCCGGGCTTCTTGTAGAGGGTCGTCTTGCCGGTCGTGGAGGCGATGGAGAAGCACGAGAGTGGCTCGGGGTCCGACGGGAACGGCGCCTCGAACGGGCCGCCGAGCTGGGGCACGAAGTGCTTCATGCCCTCGTTCGGCGGCTGGGCCGAGGCCGTGCCCCCGCCATGGCCGCCGTCGTCCCACTGGGACAGCCCGATGAACGCCGCCGCCCCGCCGATCACCGCGGCCAGGAAGCTCGCGACGGCGATCGCCACGACGCCGCGCCCCGAGTCGGCTTCGCCCGGCTCCTCGGCGTCCGGCCCGCGCACACCCTCGCGCGCGGCGAGCATCTCGAGGACGGGCTCGGAGGGAACCCGGACGACCGGGGCTGCCGCCTCCGGCTCCTCTGACTCCTCCGGCTCCTCCTGCTCCTCCTCGACCACGACCGGCGCGGTCTCCGGCTCCTCCTCGGGCTCCTCGGCAGGAGCTTCATCGAGAGCCGCCTCGGCATCGCCGTTGGTGGACACCTCGACGGCGGTCCAGGTGCCCTCGTCCAGCAGCGCCTGGAGCACCGCGCCGAGGTCCTCGCCGCGCTGCGCGCCCAGCTCGTCCGCCAGCCTTTCGATCGCCGCCGCGCGCCGCCGGGCCACCTCCTGCGGCACCACGTCGTATACGCGCGCGAGTGCCTCGTCGGGCACACGTCTGCGGAGCGAGAGAGCAAGCAGCTCCCTATCCCGGGGTTCCAGGCGCGCGAGGGCGCCGGAGAGCTGTTCAGGAGGGATCACGCGGCAGGGGCCTAGCGTACTGACGGCATCGGCCTACGATGTCCACCTCGGAGGGGTGGCAGAGCGGTTGAATGCACCGGCCTTGAAAGCCGGAGGGGGCCGTCCGGTCCCCCGTGGGTTCGAATCCCACCCCCTCCGTCTCAGCCGGCGGGCGGCTCGATCCGGTCCGTGCCCAGCCGCTCGCGCAGCGGCTCGGGCACCGTCACCGAGCCGTCCGGCTGCACGTGCTGCTCGAGCAGGGCCGGCACCAGCCGGCTCGTCGCGAGCGCCGAGGCGTTCAGCGTGTGCACGAACTCCGAGCGCTTCGAGTCGGGCAGGCGGTACTTGATGTTGGCGCGCCTGGCCTGGTAGTCGCCCGCGTGGGAGGCGGAGGAGACCTCCTTGTACGCGCCCATGCTGGGGAGCCACACCTCGACGTCGTAGGTGATCGCCATCGACGCGCTGGCGTCCTCCCCCGCCAGCAGCGAGGTGCGGTAATGGAGGCCCAGCTCGCGCACGATCCGCTCGGCCTTTCCGACGAGCTCTTCGAGCGCGCCCTCGGCCTGCTCGGGCCGGACGAACTGGAACAGCTCCACCTTGTTGAACTGGTGGCCGCGCACCGTGCCGCGCTCCTCGGTCCGGTAGCCGCCCGCCTCGCGCCGGTAGCACGGGGTGTAGGCGAACACCTTCTTCGGCAGCTCGTCGCCGTTCAGCACCTCGGCCGCGAACACGCTCAGGATCGCCGTCTCGGCCGTGGGCAGGAGGAAGCGCGGGCGCTCGCCCTCCGCGATCTCGAGATGGAAGACGTCGTCGTAGAACTTGGGGAACTGCCCGGCGGCGTAGCCCACCTCCTCGAGCAGCAGGTGCGGCGGGAGCATGAACTCGTAGCCGTCCGCGAGGTGCTCGCGCACGAAGAAGTCGAGCAGCGCCCATTCGAGCAGCGCGCCCACGCCGCGGTAGAGCCAGAAGCCTCGCCCCGCGAGCTTGATACCGCGCTCGAAGTCGATCATGCCGAGCCGAGTCGCGATTTCCACGTGGTCCCCGATGCCCTCGGGGAAGTCCGGCCTCTGACCCCACTCGCGGACGACCTGGTTGTTCTCCTTGCCGCCGGCGGGCACGCGCGGATCGGGGATGTTCGGCAGCTCGAGCATGAGCTCGCGGAGGCGGGCCTCCACCTGCTCGAGCTCGGGCGTCAGAGAGCCGAGCTCCTCCCGTGCCGCCGTGGCCGTGGCCTCGAGCTCCGCGGTGTCCTCCCCCGCCCGCTTGCGCTCGCCTATCTCCCGTCCGATCCGCTTCCGGTCGCCACTCAGGGTCTGCGCCTTGTCCACGAGCTCGCGGCGGCGGCGATCCGCCTCGAGGATCGGCTCCAGCTCGGCATGCACCCCGCGCCGTTCGAGCGCGGCGGCCACCTCGCCGGGCTGCTTGCGAAGGAGGTCGAGGTCGAGCATCGCGACCCTCTCAGGGGCTAGTTGCTCTTGCCCGAGTACTTGTCGAGGAAGTCGGCCACCTCTTCCGCCTGACGGCCGGTCACGACGTTCGCGGGCATGATCGCGCCCGAGAAGCCGCCGTTGCGGATGGCGAAGAGCGCGTCCTCGCGCGCCACGTGCCGCACGTCGAAGTTCGGGCCGTTCGTTCGCTCGCCGCCCTGCAGCTGGCCCGTGGGCTTGGAGCCGTAGGCGTTCGCCTCCGTGAAGGTGTGGCAGCCGGAGCAGCGCTGGTAGAAGAGCTCGGCGCCGCGGTGCGCGGTCTGATCGCTCTCGGAGACCTTGATCTCCCCGCCGCACCCGGCGAGGAGCGCGGCCGCGAGCAGGCCGCCGATTGCGATCGGACGCGTCACGGCGCGGCATAGTATCCGCTCGCCTTGACCCGCTCCGCCCTCACCCTCGCGGCCGTAGGCCTGCTCGCCGCGGGCTGCGGCGGGACCGATCGGCCGGGCAGCACCGTGACCGCCCCGGCCGGGGGCACCGTGCGCGTGAGCGCGAAGGAGTACTCGTTCGACCCGTCGACGATCGTGCTCCGAGGCGCGGGCACGCTCCACCTGAGGCTCGACAACAAGGGGACGCTCGCGCACAACATCAAGGTCGAGAAGGACGGTCAGGTGCTCGGCGGCACCCCGGCGTTCCCGGCGGGGGAGAGCCGGTCCGCCACCGTCCGGCTCCCCAAGGGCACCTACGACTTCCTGTGCACGGTCGGCGACCACGCCGAGCTCGGGATGAAGGGGAAGCTGAAGGTCGGCTAGCCGTCGCGGCGCTTGGCGAACCGCATCAGCGTCCCGCCGTTACCGGGCCTCAGGTCCACCTCGTCCATGAGGATGCGCATGAACTCGAGGCCGCGCCCCGAC
Source organism: Thermoleophilaceae bacterium (assembly GCA_036377235.1). Classification (GTDB taxonomy): domain Bacteria; phylum Actinomycetota; class Thermoleophilia; order Solirubrobacterales; family Thermoleophilaceae; genus JACVRW01. The sequence goes on along the minus strand of DASUYU010000065.1, from coordinate 6,798 downwards.
TCGGACAGCTCGCCGCCGCGGCGGTTGACCCGGGGCACGAACCGACCGGTGTCGAGCACCTCGAACACGAGTGAGGGACCCTCCGCGAGCACGAGGATCCGGATCGGGTCCTTCGGCGAGGACGAGCCGTGCTGGATGGCGTTCGTGACGGCCTCGCTCATCGCGAGCTTCACGTCGTAGCAGGCGGGGCCATCCAGGCCGAAATCGGCAGCGGCGCGCCCGGCGAAGTCCCGCGCCTCCTTGAGGAGTTCGAGGTCCGCCCTCATGGCGTGCTCACGTGGCTCGAAGTCCACCATTTCTGCCCCCGTTATCGGCAAGTCAATAGGGGAACGTTCGCCTTGACGAAATCTTGCGAGTGATCCGATCCGGATTGTGTAGCGAATAGAACCACCGACGGGAGGCCCGCCCCCTCCGGGCCGGGCCTCCGAGGCTCTCAGAAGGAGGACTCGCTATGCGCAAGCTGCTGCTTGCCGCTGCAGCGATGCTCGCCTGCGCCATCGTGGTTCCGCTCGCTTTGTCATCGAGCCACCGCGAGGCCCCGGGCATCGCGCTCGATCCATCGGCCGACAACACGGACACGTACGCGTGGACCGCGGCCGACTCGCCCGGCGCACTGACCGTCGCGGCCGACTGGATCCCGGGCGAGGTGCCCGCGAACGGGCCGAACTTCCACTCGTTCGACGACCGCGCCCGCTACTACATCCACGTCGACAACACGGGTGATGGCCGGCCCGACGTCAGCTACCGGTTCAGCTTCCGGACGAAGGTTCGCAACAAGAACTCGTTCCTGTACGCGCTTCCGGGCGCGAGCGGGTTCGCCGATCCGAAGCTGAACGTCATCCAGCGCTACTCGGTGGTGCGCGAACGGCACCGTTACCGCCACGGGCACGACCGCGTGAGCGAGAAGACGCTCGCGCGCGGGCTGCCGGTGGCGCCTCCGAACATCGGGCCGAAGACGTTCCCGAGCTACGACAACTTCGTGAACGCGGCGATTCGCTCGCTGCACGACGGCACGAAGCTGTTCGTCGGGCAGCGCGACGATCCGTTCTTCGTCGACCTCGGCGCGACGTTCGACGGCATCAACCTCCGCAAGGGCACCGGCAACCAGGGCGAGGGCAAGGACGACCTGAGCGGATACAACGTCCACTCGATCGTCATGCAGCTGCCGGAGCGGCTCGTCACGCGTGACGGCAAGGCCGTCTCGGGCGCCGACGCCGCGAACGCGGTCGTGGGCGTGTGGTCCACCACCGAGCGGCGCCGCCTGCAGGTGAGCGGCGGCCGTGGAGGGCACGGCGGCTGGGTGCAGGTGTCCCGGCTCGGCAACCCGCTGGTGAACGAGGTCGTCATCCCGCTCGGGAAGAAGGACCAGTTCAACCGGACCACTCCGGACCGCGACGCCGCGCTGTACGGCAAGTACGTCGTGAAGCCGGAGCTCGCGGCCGTGATGAACGCCCTCTTCGGCGTGGGCGCTCCCGAGGACAACCGGACGGACATCGTCCAGGCGCTCCTCCAGGGCATCCCCGACCTGAACCAGCACAAGGGCGTGAAGGGCCCGCCCGCGGTCGACACGATCAAGGTCAACCTCGGCACACCGCCGGCGAGCACGGAGAACCGCTTCGGCGTGATCGGCGGGGACACCGCCGGCTACCCGAACGGGCGCCGGCTCGGTGACGACGTGGTCGATATCGACCTCCAGGTCGTGGCCGGCTTCCTGAAGGGCAACAAGGTGCCGCTGGGCGACGGCGTGGACCGGAACGACAAGCCGTTCCTGGCCACGTTCCCGTACCTGGCGGGACCGACGAGCGGGTTCGACTCCGCACCGTCGACCCGCGTGGAGCCCGGACACACTCCGTGAGCAGGCTCGCCGCTCCTCTCGCCGTATTCGGCGCGGTGCTGGTGGCGATGGTGGCGCTGAACCATGGCGCCACCACGCCGCCGGCGCCGGCGGCGGCCGGCACGGGTGGCCGCGACTACGCCGCGCTCGGCAACACCTATCTCGCCCGCGCGCGCGAGACCGGCGACCCCGCCTTCTACTCGCGCGCCGAGCGCGCCTTCGATCTTTCCCTGCGCACCCATCCGGCAGGAGTGGACGGCCTGGTCGGCGCCGGCACGCTGGCCGGCTTCCGCCACGACTTCCGCGAGGAGCTGCGACTCGGTCGGGAGGCGCGGCGCGCGGCGCCGCAGCTGGCGCGCCCGCTTCCCGTGATCGCCGACGCCGAGATCGAGCTCGGCCGCTACGGCGACGCGGCACGCACGATCCAGCGGCTCGTCGACACGAAGCCCGGGCTCCCGGCGTACGCGCGCGTCTCGTACTACCGCGAGCTGCACGGCGACGTGGTTGGCGCCGTGCGCGCGATGCGGTACGCGATCTCGGCCGGAAGCAGTGAGGAGGGCACCGCGTATGTGGAGACCCTCCTCGGTGACCTCGAGCTGATGCGCGGTCGCACGGCCGCCGCGCGCGCCGCCTACCGGAGCGCGCTCCGCGACGTTAAGGACTTCCCCCAGGCCCTCACGGGACTCGCGCGCATCGACGCGGCGGGCGGCTCGCTCACGAGGGCGGCCGCCCGGCTGCGGCGCTCGACGAACCGCCTCCCGCTCACCACCGCGCTGACCTTCCTCGCGGAGGTCGAGTCCGCGCTGGGTCGCCGTCGTGCCGCCGCGGCCGACCTGGCCGCCGCGCGCGTGCAGCACCGGCTCCTACGGCGGAGCCGGACGCTGCCGGACGCGGAGGCGGTGCTGTTCGAGGCGAACCACGGGTCGCCGGCACGGGCGGTCGCGCTCGGCCGGCGCGTGTGGCGCCTGGCGCCGAGCATCAGGTCGGCGGATGCGCTCGGGTGGGGGCTGACGCGGGCGGGACGGCCGGGCGAGGGACTGGTCTGGGCGCGACGCGCGCTGCGGACGGGGTCGGTGGACCCCACGTTCCGGCTGCACGCGGGCCTTGCGGCGCTCCGTTCCGGCCGGCGCGGTGAGGCGCGGCGATATCTGACGGCGGCGGTGAGGGGGGCGGCGGCTCTCTCCCCCGGGGCTCGCCGGCTGCTGGAGGAGAGCCTGGGATGAGACGCCGCACCCTCCTGGTTGGACTGGCTGTGTTCCTGGGAGCGGCGGCGCCGGCCGGTGCGCACCCGCTCGGCAACTTCTCCGTGAACCATCTCTCGACGGTCTCGATCTCCGCCGACCGGGTGGATGTCCGGTACGTCCTCGACCAGGCCGAGATCCCCACCGTCCAGGAGCGGGGCCTGACGAGAGCGGATGTGCTGCGCCGCAAGCTCGAGGAGGTCCGGCGCGGCCTCGTCCTCACGGTCGACGGCCGGCGCGCGGACCTGCGCGCGGCCGGCCGGCCCCGGCTCACCTTCCCGGCCGGCGCCGGCGGGCTTCCCACCACCCGCCTGGAGCTCGCCCTCGGTGCTGCCGTTCACCACCCCGACCGCGTCGTGCTCCAGGACAAGACCTTCCCCGGCCGCATCGGCTGGAAGGCGATCGTGATCGCGCCCGGCGAGGGCACGGCCGTGCACACGACCACGCCGCGAGGCGACCCCACCAACGGCCTCCGCAGCTACCCGAAGGGCCTCCTCAGGACCCCGCTCGACGACCGCGAGGCCACCTTCTCCGTCACGGCCGGCACCGGGACCGTCATCGCTCCCGAGGGCAAGCGGGCGGCGGCGACCTCATCTGGGGAAACCCGCTCCGACGGGCTCACGGGCCTGTTCGAGGACGCCGCGGCCGGGCACGGCGTGCTCGTGCTGCTGCTTCTCGGCGCACTTGGCTGGGGAGCGCTCCACGCCCTGTCGCCCGGACACGGGAAGGCGATGGTCGCGGCGTACCTCGTCGGCACCCGCGGAAGCGCGCGCGACGCCGTGGTGCTGGGAGCCACCGTGACGCTCACGCACACGATCGGCGTCTTCGCGCTCGGCCTGGTGACGCTCGCGCTCTCGCAGTACGTGCTGCCCGAGCAGCTCTACCCATGGCTCACGCTTGCATCCGGTCTGATGGTGGTGCTCGTGGGCGCGAGCGTGCTGCGCTCGCGGCTGCGAAGGGCGCGTGTGCACGAGCACCACCATTCGCACGGGCACCACCACCCGCACGAGCACGATCACTCGCACGACCGCCGCGGCCTGCTCGGCATGGGCGCCGCCGCCGGGCTCCTCCCCTGCCCGTCAGCGCTCGTGGTCCTGCTCGCCGCGATCTCGCAGCACGAGGTCGCGCTCGGGATGCTCCTGATCGTCGCCTTCAGCCTCGGCCTCGCCGGCACGCTCACTGGCCTCGGCGTCGCCGTCGTGCACGCGCGGCGCTTCGTGCCGCCCCGGATCGCGACCAGCCGGGTCGCGGCGCTCATGCCCGCCGCGTCGGCCGTTGTCGTCGTCGCACTCGGACTCGTCCTCGCCGCGCGAGCGGTGCCGGGAGTCGTGTGAGATGGAGCACCTCGACCACGCGTTGAGCGGCCTGTTCGACGGAGCGCCGCTTGTGGTGGCACTCGGCATCGCGCTGCTCCTGGGACTCCGTCACGCGTCGGACCCGGACCACCTGGTGGCCGTGACCTCGCTGGTCGCCGCCGAGGATGGGGACACCCGCCAGGCCGCCCGGCTCGGCGCGTGGTGGGGAGTGGGTCACGCGTGCGCGCTGATCGCCCTCGGCATCCCCCTGATCGCCTTCCGAGCGCGGATGCCGGCCTGGCTCGAGAGCGGAGCCGAGAAGGCCATCGGCGCGGTGATCCTCGTGCTCGCGGCGCGGGTGATCCTCAGATGGCTGCGCCCGCCGGCTCACTCGCACAGCCCACGCACGCGGCGGCAGGCCCTGTCCATCGGCCTGCTTCACGGGCTCGCGGGCACCGGCGCCATCGTCGTGCTGCTCATCGCCGCGCTTCCCACCCAGCTCGAGTCGGCGCTCGCGCTCGCGGTATTCGCGCCGATGTCGATGGTCTCCATGACGGCCTGCAGCGCCGGCTTCGCCTGGGTGCTCACACGGCCCGCGGTCGAGCCGCTCTACCGGACGGTGCTCGTGCCCGGCCTCGGCGTGTTCGGCGTGATGTTCGGGCTCTGGTACGCCGGGGTTGGCATCTAACCGCCGGTCTGGAAGGCGCGCAGCGCGAGCGTGAGGATCAGTAGCGCACCCACCGTCATCACGCCCATCTCGCCCAGCGCGACCCGCTTGGCGAGCGCGACCTGCTCGGAGCGCTCGAGCGCGTCGACGTCGTCGACCTCCTCCAGCTCGCGCTGCGCCACCGCCACCCGCATGCCTTCGCTGAAGAGGGTCACGATCAGCGGGGCGACGCCGTACACGATGTGCAGGCCGTCCGGCGCGGAGGCCCCGCGCGCCACGAGCAGCAGCCCCAGCACCACCTGAACCACGACCGTCGCCTGTGCCGCTCTGAGCAGCGGCCAGAAGACGATCGAGGCGCGCGCGTCCTTGCGCGCCCACCCGATCGCGCCCCAAACCGCGGCGACCAGGTTGGTCGCGAGCACGGCAATACCGACAGCCGCGTGAAAGCCGCTCAGCGAGTGTCCTTCCGCACTATGTGGCACCGCCGCACAAGGGTGCGTTATACCTCCCGATTGGCATGCTGAAGAGCTACCTGCCAGCCCTGGTCTTCCTGCTTCTTGGAATCGGGATTGGCACGGCCTTCACCTTCGCCAACAATGCGCTCGGTCCGAAGCGGCCGGGAGGCGTCAAACGCGAGCCGTACGAGAGCGGCCTGCCGTCGGACGTGAAGAAGTCGTTCCGCTTCGGGATCAGCTTCTACCTGATCGCGATGCTCTTCATCCTGTTCGACATCGAGGTCGTCTTCCTCTATCCGGTGGCGATGAAGCTCGATGCGTTTGGCGTGTTCGCCCTCGTGGAGACGGTCGTGTTCGTCGTCCTCCTCCTGGTTGCGCTCGTGTTCGTCTGGAGAAGAGGAGCGCTCGAATGGAAGTGACTCGCACCAGGGTCGACGGCGACAGCCTGCGCGCCCGCGGGCTCAAGGCACAGCAGATGCTCCGCGGCGAGCTCGAGGCCGAGGACCTCGAGCGCGAGGTCGAGCAGCGGCTCCTCTTCACCAAGTTCGAGGAGGCGCAGAACTGGGCTCGCAAGAACGCGCTGTTCCCGCTCGGCTTCGGTCTCGCGTGCTGCGCGATCGAGATGATCACCGTGATCGGGTCGCCGCGAAACGACCTGTCGCGGTTCGGCGCCGAGGTGACCCGCTTCTCCCCGCGCCAGGCCGACCTGCTGATCCTGTCGGGCCGCGTGTCGGTGAAGATGGCGCCGATCATCCGGCGGCTGTACGAGCAGATGCTCGAGCCCAAGTGGGTGATCGCGATGGGCGCGTGCTCCTCGAGCGCCGGCATGTTCAACAACTACGCGGTCGTGCAGGGCGCCGACAAGTTCCTGCCCGTGGACGTGTACGTGCCGGGCTGCCCACCCCGCCCGGAGGCGCTCATCTACGGGATCATGAAGCTGCAGGACCAGATCATGGGCGACCCCGCGATGGGATGGCGCGAGCGGTACCGCGCGTACGGCACGGAAGAACGGCCCGACGTTGCCTGACGCCACCGGGCTCGAGCTGATCGCCCAGCGCGTTCGCGAGAGCGTCGGCGAGGATGCCGTGGCCGACACCGTCTTCTACCGCGGCCGCGCGACGCTCGACGTGGCGCCGCGGAGCGTCCACGACGTGATCGCCTATCTGCGTGACGAGGACGAGGAGCCGTGGGAGCGGCTCATGAGCGTACACGGCGTGGACTACCTGCCGGCCGAGCCGCGCCTCGGCGTGCACTACGAGCTGCTGTCGATGGCGCGCAGCGACCGGCTGAACGTGCGCACGCGCGT
>DASUYU010000064.1:0-9924 GCA_036377235.1 Thermoleophilaceae bacterium | reverse complement strand
GAACGGATGCCTAAACATCAATGTCGAAGCGTGAAGAAATTGGCGATCCAGCCCGATCCTCCGCCCGCTTGCGGAGCCTCTGTACTGCGGGTCTCCAACGACCGGGTGGCCGATCGCCGCGAGGTGGGCGCGGATCTGGTGGGTGCGCCCCGTTTCGAGCCTCACACGCAGCAGCGAGGTGCGCGGAAGCCGCTCCAGCACCTCGAAATGCGTGACCGCGTCGCGCGCCTTGTCCGTCCGAGTGGACATCACCGTGCGGTTCGCGCGGTCGCGGCCGATCGGGGCGTCGATCGTGCCCGTGTCGGCGTCCGGATGCCCCTCCACCAGGGCGGTGTACTCCCGGGTGATCTCGCGCGCCTTCATCATGCGCTGCAGCTCCTCGAGCGCCTCCTCGGACCGCGCCACCAGGAGCAGGCCGGATGTGTCCTTGTCGAGCCGGTGCACCACCCTGCTCCCCTCCGGCAGCAGCTCGGCCAGCGTGACAGCGTCATGACCCGGTGCCGGGTGTGTCACGAGCCCGGCCGGCTTGTCCACCACGAGCAGTGCATCGTCCTCGTACACGGTTCTGAACGTGACCGCGGGCGGCGGGGGCGCCGGAGTGGACTGCCTCGTAACGGTGACGCGATCGGCCTGAACGACTCGATAGTTCTTGGGTTGCGCGGCATCGTTGACGGTCACACGCCCCGCCTCGACCGCTCTCTGCGCCGCGGAGCGGGAGGAAAAGGCTCCGCGGGCGGCCAGGAACGCGTCGAGCCGCAGGCCGGCGTCGTCAGGCTCGGCGGTCAGCTCACGGGGTTCCGTTTCGGCCTCCCCTCCACCACCCACAGAAGCGAGACGACCCCCACGACGATGCAGGCGTCCGCGAGGTTGAAGGCGGGCCAGGCCACGGGGTCGATCCAGTCGATCACCGCGCCCTCCCGGGCCCGGTCGATCAGGTTGCCGAGCGCGCCACCCAGGAGGAGCCCGACGGGCAGCCACAGCAAGGGCATGTCGCGGTTCGCCACGAAGTAGCCGATCAGGAGCGCGAGCGAGAGCCCGATCAGGACGGCCACGATCAGGCCGGCGCCCTCGAGCGCGCCGAACGCCACGCCGGTGTTGCGCGTGTTCGTCAGGTCGAGCCCGAGGAACACGTTCACGCTGTCGCCCATGTCGATTCCCGAATCGACCAGCTGCTTGGTCGCCTGGTCCAGCGCGACGACCACCGCGGCGGTCGCAAGCGCCGCTGCCGGTGGGCCCACCCGGCTCACGACGAGTGGGTCAGCTCCCGGCCCTGATCGCGCCCGAGATCAGCGAGCTGACCACGATCAGCACGATGGTGGCCACGATCGGACTGAGGTCGAGCGCGCCCGGCCCGATCCGGACCATCGGAATGAACCGGCGGAACAGGTTCAGGTAGGGGTCCGTCACGTCGCTGATGAACTTCAGGAAGGCCGCCAGGTAGCGGTTGTAGGGCATCCGCGGGATCCAGCTGGTCAGGATCCGGATGAAGATCAGGACCAGGTAGATGATCGCGAGCGTGTCGATGTAGTCGGCCACGTCGTTGCGGGTGATGGCCAGATAGACGTTCATCTCGTGGCCTCCACCACGGCGTCCACCGCGGCGCGCGTCACGTCGCCCAGGCCGTGCTCCTCGAGAGCGATCAGGCCCTTCTCCGTGGTGCCGCCGGGCGTGGCCACGCGCTTCCGGAGCGCCGGGCCGTCATACCCGTGCCGGGCGAGGTAGTCCGCGGTCCCGCCCATCGTCTCCACGACCATGCGCATCGCGTCGTCCGGATCCAGCCCGTGGGCGGCCCCCGCCTCGGCGAACTTCTCGGCAACGAGCGCCACGAAGCCGGGTCCGCATGCCATCAGCGCCATCGCGGGCTCGATCAGCGGCTCGTCATCCAGGCGGATCACCGTGCCGGTGCGCCCGATCAGCTCGAGGATCTCGTCCTCGGGGCCGTCGGCGGCTCCGGGACCGCGGACGTAACAGAACACCCCTCGCTTCACCTCGGCCGGGATGTTCGGGATGAACCGGTAGACCGACGCCCCGGGATACGCCTCCGCGATCCGATCGGTGCGCGTGGCCGCCAGGATCGACACGACGACCTTCGCGCGCCCGCCTATCTCGCTCGCCACCTCGTCGAGCTGCTTGGGCTTGTGGCACAGCACCACCACGTCGGCCAGCTCCGCCAGCTCGGCGTTGGAGGACGCCACCTCGCCACCCAGCTCGTCCACCAGCGCGCGCGCCTTCTGCTCGTCGATGTCGTGCACGACGACGGGCTCGCCGATGCCGCGGGCAAGGGCCGACGCCATGTTCCCCGCACCGATCAGACCGAGCTTCATCGCGCCGGGAAGCCTATCCGGCGCGCGACAGCGTCTAGGACTGGTTGAAGAAGCCCTTCTCGATCAGCCGCGCGCGCTCTTCTGCCGACACCTCGACATTGCGCGGCGTGAGCAGGAACACCTTGTCGGCGATGCGCTGCATGCCGCCGTCGAGCGCGTACGTGAGGCCGGAGGCGAAGTCGATCAGCCGCTTCGAGAGGTCCGTGTCGGTGCTCTGGAGGTTGAGGATGACCGGCACGGCGTCCTTGAACTGGTCGGCGATCTGCTGGGCGTCGTTGAAGCTCTTGGGGATCACCAGGTGGACCTGGATGTCCCCGCCGCGGGCGCTGCCGTTGCCGCCGACGGACCGCAGCACGCGGGTCTCGCGGCCACGCGGCGCCTCGTCGGCGAAGATGTCGTCGAACTCGTCGCGGCGGCGGCGCTGGAGGCGCCTTACGTTCGGCCGCTCCCTGTACCGGTCCTCGAGCTCGGCCTCCGGCTCGTGGTCCGGAATGGCCTCGTAGCGCGGATCCTCCTCTTCGGCCAAGCCGAAGTAGACGAGCGTGCGATGCCATGTGTCGCGAAGCGCCATACAGCCGAGGGTTTCGAGCGTAAGGAGGAAACTCCTTGTTATGGGAAGCGTAGCGTCAGAAAGGCGCTATTTGCGCTATTCACCCGGCGCTGATCAGCTTCAGGCGCGTGTCGACCGTGGCGCAGTCGAAGTCCCCGGCCGGACCGGCACAGACAGTTAGAGACAGCCTCGCGTGTCGCGGGTCGAAGGCCGGGCTGCCGGCGTTCGGCGTGAACGACAGCGCGACCGGGCCGGATCCGCCGCAACCACCGAGTATGAAGGCGCTCGTCGTGGCCTCGGCGAGCTTCTTGCCCTTACCCTGCTCGAGCGTCCCGGAGAAGCTCGGACCGCTCACCGACGAGCAGTCGACAACCGTTCCCAGGGTCACGACTCCGCTCGACTCGAGCACCGCTCTCGACGACACGCCGAACTGGGACAGCGACTGCGAACCGGCCGGCACCGACGCATCCACCGTGCGCCCGCCGTCGCGCAGCTGAACCGTCTGCTCGGTCGACAGGCATCCGCCACCCGCGCAGCCCTCCATCGACACGTCGGCCGGCCCGCGCGTGAAGGGCGGGTCGGAGGAGCCGAAGGCGAGCGCCATCGGCGACCCGCCGGGATCGCAGAAGGAATCGAGCACGTCGCGGCCGCCGAACGCGAACGCGCTCGACGTCCCGCCGGAGTGCTGCTGCTCGAGCGTCGCGGAGACGGTCGCTCCGCCTGTCGCCACCGGACACTCGAGCGTGGTCCCGAGGGTGACGAAGCCTTCGTCGGATATCAGCCCGGTCGACGACGCCTCGATCCCGGTGATGCCGGTCTGGGCCGAAGCGCCGGGCGCAGCCGTGGCCAGCACTGTGACCGCGGCGGCGAGGATGGCGGCGCGAACGCGCATGTAACCCTGACCCTCGCGCCTCGTACCCGAATTGTCAACTTCGCGACAGAAAAGTTGTGCGAAGACGCTTCACCAGGCGTCGCGGACGGCGCATACGTGCCGGTGGTCCGTGCCGCAGCAGCCACCCAGGACGTTCAGGTTCGGCAGCCTGTCCCGTAGGGCCGCGTAGCGCGGGCCGAGGTCGTCCGGATCGCCCTCGTCGAGCTCGTCGGACTCGTCCAGCTCGGCGTGGCTCTTGGTCGATGCGTTGGCGCGCAGGCCGCGGATCCGCCCCGCCCACGCCGCCCCACTCGCGATCGCGTCCTCGAAGTGCGTGGGGTGCGCGCAGTTGATCATGTAGTAGGCCGGCGCGCCGCCTGTCTCCTCGTCCACCTGCTCGATGGCCTCCCCCAGCGCCTGGCCGCTCGGAAGCCGCCCGTCGGTCTCGAGCGTGAACGAGATCGCCGAGGGCAGACCGGCCTCCTGGGCGGCTCGCGCGATGCCGGTTGCCTCGTCGGCGTAGGTCATAGTGAGCGCGCACACCATGTCGGCGCTCGTGTCGGCGAACGTGCCGATCTGGGTCGAGTGGTACTCCTGCGCCTCGGCGGCGCTGACCTTCGCCTCGGGGCTGTAGCCGTCGTCCTGGGGGCCGATGCAGCCGCTGATGACGATCGGCGCGTCGCCGCCCTCGGCATCCCGAAGCTCCTCCATGAGCACGATCGCCTTCCGGTTCAGGCCGTCTCGAGCAGGAAGCCGAGCCCGCGCTCGCGGGCGAGCTCGAGGTAGGGCACGTAGTAGCTGCGCAGCGCCTCGGTGCCCGCCTCGTCATCCAGAAGCACGAACGCGGCGAACAGCGGCAGGTCGAACCCCTGGTGGAAGATCAGCGTGGTCTCGATCCCACCGTCGGTGAGGAACACATCACCGTCGAGTTGCGGAAGCCGGGCGCTCGTGCGGCGCAGCATACGCTGTGGGTGTGGAGGCTTCAGCGTTCGAGGTGCTGCGCCAGCTGCCGGGCGCCGGCAGCATCACGCTCAAGGGCGAGATCCTTGGCGAGGGGCCGCCCGTCGTGTTGATCCATGGACTCTCGGCCACCCGGCGGAACGTCGTCCAGGGCTCGCGCGCGCTCGTCAAGCGCGGCTACCGGCTGATCTCCTACGACGCGCGCGGGCACGGCGAGTCGCAGCCGGGGCCGAGCTACGAGTACTCGGACCTGGTGGGCGACCTCGAGGCCGTCCTGGACGAGCTGGAGCTGGAGAGGCCGGCGCTCGTGGGCAGCTCCATGGGCGCCGCGACTGCCATGGCGTTCACGCTCGAGCACCCGGACCGGGTGCCTGCCCTCGTCCAGATCACGCCTGCCTACACCGGCTACGCGCGGACCGGCGACGTGGATGGCGCGAGCTGGGAGAAGCTGGCCGAGGCGCTCGACGGCGGGATCGAGAGGTTCCTCGAGGTCGCGCAGCCGGGCGACCTGCCGGAGCGATGGCGAGAGGTGGCCCGCGAGGCCACCCGCCAGCGGATGGAGCGCCACGCCGACCTCGCCTCGGTGGCGCAGGCGCTGCGCGAGGTGCCGAGCTCGACCGCGTGGAAGGGACTCGACGTGCTGTCGGAGCTGGAGGTGCCCGTGCTGGTCGTGGGGTCGCAGGACGACTCGGACTGGCTGCACCCGCTCGGCGTGGCCGAGGAGTACTGCCGCAAGCTGCCCAACTGCGAGCTGGTGGTCGAGGACAGGGGCGACTCCCCGCTCGCCTGGCAGGGCGCGCGGCTGTCGAACCTGATCGCGGACTTCTTCGAGCGCGTGGGCTACTCGTAGAGGACGCTGCCGAGGCGCACGATCGTCGCGCCCTCCTCGGCCGCCACCTCGTAGTCCTGGGAGGTGCCCATCGAGAGGCGCTCGAGGTCGTGCTCGGCGGCCAGCTCCGCGAGCCGGGCGAAGTGGCGGCGGCTGTCCTCGGGCCGCTCCACGAATGGCGGCATCGTCATCAGGCCCGTAACCGGCACCGGGCAGCGGGCGATGAAGTCGCCCAGCTCCTCGGGCGCGATCCCGGCCTTTCCCTCCTCCCCGGCCACATTCACCTGGATCAGCACCTCCTTGGCCGGGTCCTCCTCCAGCTTGCGCATGGCGGACTCGGAGGCAAGCGAGTGGATCAGCCGCACGTGCGGCGCCACGTCCTTCACCTTCCGGCTCTGCAGCTGGCCGATGAAGTCCCACGTGAACAGGTCGCCGTGCGCCTCCTGCTTGGCCAGCAGGTCCTGGGCGCGGTTCTCCCCCACCAGCTCGATGCCGGCCTCGGCGAGCGCGGGCAGGTCGCGCTCGGGCACGTATTTAACCGCGGCGAGCACCTCGACCTCGGGGCCGATCTGCTCGCGCACCGCCTCGAGGTTCCGCCGGACGCTCTCAGGATCCATCGCGCACGATGATGCCCGCCTGGCGGCCGGTCACGCCGTTGTCGCGGCGGTGGGAGAAGTACAGGTCCGGCTCGCAGCTCGTGCAGTGGTCGTCGTGCTGGACGTCGTTCACGCCCGCGGCTGCGAGGCGTGCCGAGATCACGGTGCGGAGGTCGAGCATGCGGCCCGACGCGGCGCCCTCAACGTCCGAGAACGCCTCGAGCACCTCGTCGCCGACCTCGTAGCAGCAGCCGCCGATGCCGGGGCCGACCGCGGCCGCCGGCGGGCGCTCGAAGCGCTCCAGGGCCTTCTCGAGGATGCCGCCGGCCAGCGGGCGCCACCCGCAGTGGAGCATCGCTACCCGCAGGCCGTCGGAGAGCGCCACCGGGTAGCAGTCGGCGACCATCACGAGCATCGCCACGCCAGGGTCGCGCGTCATGTGCCCGTCGAGCTTGTGGAGATCGCCCGCGCCCGGCCGCGGGTGTGCGTAGCCGGGGTCGGGCGCGATGCCGGTCCAGTCGCGCACGTCGGTGCCATGCACCTGCCAGCCCATGACGACGCGCTCCATGTCCACACCGGCCATTCCGGCGACGATCCGGCGGTTCTCGAGGACGCGCTCGCGTTCGTCGTCCGTGAGGATCCCGAGGTTGAGCGACTCGTACGGGCCCTCGCTCACGCCGCCCCGGCGGGTGGTGAAGGTCACAGTGGCGCCGGGCAGCCTCACTGCGCGTGCTCCCGGGCGAGCTGGAGCGCCGTCTCCAGCTCGGCCTCGCGCCCGGACACGAGCCCGTCCAGCTTGCGCCTGAGCGTCTCCTCGAGCGCGCGGCCCACGGCGGGGCCCTCCGGCACGCCGGCATCCAGCAGGTCGTCGCCGGAGATCTCGAGCCCCACGCCGCGCAGGTCGGTCACCCAGCGGAGGATCTGATCGGACGGGGCCCTCAGCGCGAGGGCCAGCGCGAGCGCCTCGAGTGGCTCCCGCACGAGCAGCGCCCGCAGCTCCGACGGCGCGTGCTCGCGCTCGCGGAGCGCCTGCGCGATGCGCGGCCCCACGCGCGCGGCCCGCGACGCGGCGTCGCGCTCGTCCGCCGGCAGGTTGAGGTCGGCCAGCCAGAGGTCGAGCTGCTCCGGAGCGCTCTCCACGAGCGCGGCGAGCGCGCTCACGCCGCGGTCGGCCCCGATCGCCGTCGCGCCGAGCGCGGCCGAGGCCACCAGGTCGGGGTCCGGATCGAGCTCGGGATGGAGGGCCGTGTGGATCTCGAGGTCGCGGAGCAGCTCGATCCCGGCCGGCGCCTTGGTCTCCCCGAGCAGGTCCATCAGCTCGTCGCGGATCCGGGCGCCGGAGACCGTGGCGAGCGCGTCGCCCGCGACGGCCTCGCGCGCCAGCCGCTCGGTCTCGGGCTCGAGGGCGAAGCCGAGCCGCGTGGCGTACCGGACGGCGCGCAGGAGTCGGGTGGGATCGTCGAGGAAGCTCCGGTCGTGCATGACCCGGATCGTCTTCGCGTCGAGGTCGCCGAGGCCGCCGTGAGGGTCGTACAGGTGTCCGAGGTCGTCGCCCGTGAGCCCGATGGCCATGGCGTTCACGGTGAAGTCGCGGCGCCGGAGGTCCTCCGCGAGCGAGGCCAGGGCCACGCGCGGCAGCTCGCCCGGCGCGTCGTACGCCTCCTCTCGTGTTGACACAAGATGAAGGGCCTGGCCCCCAACATTCACGTCGGCCGTGCCGAAGCGCTCGTACTCCCGCGCCGAGCCGCCGATCCGGTCCGCGAGCGTCCGGGCGGCCGAGCGGGCGTCGCCCTCGATCGCGATGTCGATGTCCACCGGGTCACCCCCGAGGAGCAGGTCGCGCACCGCGCCGCCCACGAGGTAGGCGGGCGGAAGGCCCTCGAGCGCCGGCAGCAGCCTCTCCATGCCCGGTAGGCGCCGCACGCGCTCGCGCAGCTGGCTCGGCGGCGCGGACATCAGAGCCTGACCGGGATCCCGGCCTCTCGCATCCGTTCCTTCGCTTCGCGCACGGTGTGCTGACCGTAGTGGAACATGGACGCGACCAGCACGGCGTCGGCGCCGCCCCGCTCTACGGCGTCCACCAGGTGGTCCAGCGTCCCGGCGCCGCCGGATGCGATCACGGGCACGTCCACGGCGTCCGCCACGGCGCGCGTGAGCTCCAGCTCGTAGCCGTCCTCGGTGCCGTCGCGGTCCATGCTCGTGAGGAGGATCTCCCCCGCCCCGCGCTCGGCGCCCTCGCGCGCCCACTCGACCGCGTCGCGGCCCACCGGCGTGCGGCCGCCGTTCACGTAGACCGCATACGACCCGTCGTCCTCCCGGCGAGCGTCGATGGCGAGCACGGCGCACTGGGCGCCGAAGGTCTCCGCCAGCTCGGTGAGCAGCTCGGGCCGCGCCACGGCCGCCGAGTTCACGGACACCTTGTCGGCGCCCGCGTCGAGCACCGCCTGGGCGTCGTCGGTGTTCCTCACGCCGCCGCCGATCGTGAACGGGATGAACACGTCGTCGGCGCAGCGGCGCGCCAGCTCGGCCACGGTCTCCCGCTTCTCGTGAGAGGCGGTGATGTCGAGGAAGACGATTTCGTCCGCGCCCTCGTCCTGGTAGCGCACGGCCAGCTCCACCGGGTCGCCCGCGTCGCGCAGGTTCACGAACTCCACTCCCTTGACGACGCGGCCCTTGTCCACGTCCAGGCACGGGATCACGCGCCGCAGCAGCATCAGGCGAGCACCTCCTGGCCCTCCCGGACCCCGAAGCGGCCCTCGTACAGCGCCTTGCCCGAGATCACGCCGGCGAGGTTCACGAGCCGGGCCGAGCGCAGCGCCCGGAGGTCGTCGATCGAGCCGATGCCGCCGGAGTAGAGGAAGCGGCCCCGCACCGTCTGCGAGATCCGCCTCACCTCGTCGAGATCCGGGCCCTCCAGCATCCCGTCGCGGTCCACGTTGGTGTAGACGAAGCGGGTGGCGCCCTGGCTCTGGAGCCTCTTGATCGCCTCGTCGCCGCGCATCTGGGTCTCCTGTGTCCACCCCGACACTGACACGAGGCCTCCGCGCACGTCGACCCCCACGAGGATCCGCGAGGTGAACGCGCTGAGCGCCTCGTCGAGCAGGTCCGGGTCGGTGAAGGCCGCGGTGCCGAGCACCACGCGGAGCACGCCCGCGCTCAGCGCGCGCCGGATCGAGGCGATCGAGCGGAGGCCGCCGCCGAGCTCCACCGCCACGTCCAGCTCGGAGGCGATCCGCTCCACGTGGTGCAGGTTCACGGGCTCGCCCTCGCGCGCGCCGTCGAGGTCGACCACGTGCAGGAAGTTCGCGCCGGCCTCGACGAACGAGCGAGCCGCCTCGAGCGGGTCGTCCGCGTAGACGGTCTCGTCGTCGAAGCGGCCCTGGCGGAGCCGCACGGCCTTGCCGTCGCGGATGTCCACCGCCGGGAGGAGGATCATCGCTGGATCACATGCCTGCGCCGCGGGCACCGCCCGCGGCTTGGCGAACGGCCGCTGCGAGCGACACGAAGTTCTTGAGCAGGCGCAGCCCGTCCGGCCCGGACTTCTCCGGGTGCGACTGCAGCCCGTACACGGGCGGCTGCTCGACCACGCTCACGAACTCGCTGCCGTACTCGGCCGTGCCGAGGACGGCGCCGTCGTCCGCCGGCCGCGGCGCGAACGAGTTCGCGTGGTAGAAGGCGCAGGGGGACGGCAGGCCGTCCGTGAGCGGGCTCTCGCGCCGCCAGCTCACCGGGTTCCAGCCGATCTGCGGGACCTTGAGGCCGGGCGCGTCGAGCGCCTCCACGGGGCCGCGCAG
>DASUYU010000063.1:0-2067 GCA_036377235.1 Thermoleophilaceae bacterium | reverse complement strand
GGCCGCCGGCGAACAGCGCCGACCCGATCGTGTCGCCCTCGAACCCCGAAACGTCACGCCCGTCGAACGTGAAGTTGACCTCCGTGTCACGGTCGATGCGCTCGCCGCGCTGCTCGGGGAGGCGGCTCATGGAGCTGGATCCCCGGCGGGGGTTGAGGCAAACACCTCGTCCACCGGTCGCGTCCAGTGCACCTCGTTCGTGCGCGTGTCGCGCTCGGCGACGAACCACTCGCCGCAGCCGGAGCGGTGCAGCCACCACTCCTGTTGCACTCCCGCGACGTTGCGGCGGAAGTAGTTGTACACCCCGAGCTCACGGAGGCTGGGGGCGCTCCTCGGACGCGGGTTCAGCTCTCCGCCGTAGCCGAAGTCGGTTACTTCGCGAGGCCCGCAGTACGGGCAGGTGAGTACGTAGGACATGCGGTCAGTCGGAGGGCGCTCCGGCCACCTTAAACAAATTCGTACAATGGTTCAACCGGGGATCCAGCTGGTTCCAGCCAGTGGCACCCGGGCCATCGCGGCCGCCTCGACGCTCACCGCGACCAGGTCCTCGGGCTCCAGGTTGTGCAGGTGCGACTTCCCGCACGCGCGCGCGAGCGTCTGCGCCTCGAGCGTCATCGTGCGCAGGTAGTTCGCCAGCCGGCGGCCGCCCAGCTCGGGGTCGAAGCGAGCGGCGAGCGCCTCGTCCTGCGTCGAGATCCCCGCCGGGTCCTGGCCCTCGTGCCAGTCGTCGTAGAAACCGGCGGAGGTGCCGAGCTCGGCATACCGGTCCTCCAGCTCGGGGGAGTTGTCGCCCAGCGCGATCAGCGCCGCCACGCCGATGGACACCGCATCGGCGCCGAGGGCCAATGCCTTGGCCACATCGGCGCCGCCCCTGATCCCGCCGGACACGATCAGCTGGACCTCGCGGTGAACCCCGAGGTCCTGCAGCGCGTCGACGGCGGGGCGGATGGCGGCGAGGGTCGGGATCCCGGCGTGCTCGATGAACACATCCTGAGTGGCCGCTGTACCACCTTGCATCCCGTCCATCACCACTACATCCGCCCCAGCTTTCACCGCCAGAGCGGTGTCGAAGTAGGGGCGAGTCGCGCCGACCTTGATGTAGATCGGCTTCTCCCAGTCGGTGATCTCGCGCAGCTCACCGATCTTGATCTCGAGGTCGTCAGGCCCGGTCCAGTCCGGGTGCCGGCAGGCGCTCCGCTGGTCGATCCCCTTCGGCAGGTCGCGCATCTCCGCCACGCGGTCCGAGATCTTCTGGCCGAGCAGCATCCCGCCGCCGCCCGGCTTCGCGCCCTGGCCCACCACGATCTCGATCGCGTCGGCGCGGCGCAGGTCGTCGGGGTTCATCCCGTAGCGTGACGGCAAGAGCTGGTACACGAGCATCTTCGAGTGGCCGCGCTCCTCCTCGGTCATGCCGCCGTCGCCGGTGGTGGTCGAGGTGCCTACGGCCGAGGCGCCGCGTCCGAGCGCCTCCTTCGCCGGCCCCGACAGCGCGCCGAACGACATCCCCGCGATCGTGATCGGGATGTCGAGGTGGATCGGCTTCTTGGCGAACCGCGAGCCGAGCGTGACGTCGGTGTCGCAGCGCTCGCGATAGCCCTCGAGCGGGTACCGCGACATGCTCGCGCCGAGGAACAGCAGGTCGTCGAAGTGCGGGACCGCCCGCTTGGCGCCGAAGCCGCGGATGTCGTAGATCCCCTCGCGCGCGGCCCGCTGGATCTCGTGGATGACGTCGCGGTTGAAGATCGCCCCCTCCCGCAGCCCGGGCCGCCAGCCGCGCGCGGCAGACTGTCGCTCGATCTCGTCGTGCGCCTTGCCGAGAGCGTCGAACTCAGTCAAAGGGGTCTGACCCTTTTCTGAGGGTGGTCGAGGGTTGCATCAGTACTCGCCCGCGTTGTCGACGTGGAAGTTGTAGAGCTTGCGGGCTGAGCCGTAGCGGTGGAAGTCGTCGGGATACACGCCCTCGACCTCCGCCCGCTCGAGGAGCCCGGACAGCTCGGCCGCGTGCTCGTCGCGCATCTCCTTCTCGATGCAGTCGGCGCCCAGGTCGGCCACCTTGCCGCGCACGTA
>DASUYU010000062.1:0-7251 GCA_036377235.1 Thermoleophilaceae bacterium | reverse complement strand
CTCGCGCAGCTCCTCCACCGTCGCCCGCTGCTCCTCCGCGCGGTCGCGCAGCCGCGCCAGCAGGTCCGCGTCCAGGCGCGGCTCGTTCGGCGCGACCTCGAGCAGCGCGGACCAGAGGCCCCACTTGCCGGTGATCCCGGTGAGGAGGCCCTCCAGCTCGACCACCCGGCTCAGCGGCGAGTAGCTCTTCAGCTCCCCGTTCAGCTTCAGCCGGCCGGCCTTCTCGAGCGCCCACGCGCCGGCGTTCTTGAGCCGGTCGCCGCCGAAGCCGAGGTCCTGCATGATGCCCTGGAGCATCCGCCGGTCCGACTCGATCTCGTCGGCGATCCGCGCCAGCGGCGGCCCGTACTCGGTGCCCTCGTTGCTCCCGCGCGTGCGCCGCGCGAGCTCCAGCCCGGCGGTCGATCCGGCGAGATGGTCCTGCATGTAGATGCGTAGGTACTTCTCGTTCATCTGGAGGCGACCGTACCCGGAGTGGCCCGACATAGGCTTGCCGGATGGCCGGCCCGCCCAGCGAGCTCGAGACGGCCCTCGCCGACGCCGGCGGCGCCGGCGCGCCGCGCGAGGTGTCGGCGCGCCTGCGCAACCTGCTCGCGGCCGAGCTGCGCCGCGGGATGGTGGAGCTGGGCGAGTCGCGCACCGGCTACGACATGCCGATCGTGGTGGCGGTCGCGGCCACCGAGGGCGGGGTCGTGGCCGCGCTCCCGATCTCGCCCGAGCTGCGCGCGGATCCGGGCGCCGTGGGGGAGCGGTCGGGCGCGCTCGCGTCCGCGACCGTGGAGCACGTGGTGGAGGGCGCCTCGCCGGGGCCGCCCAGCTCGGGGGAGGACCTCTCGCTGCGTCTAGGCGACCTGGGCGGGATGCTGGCCTTCGCCTACCCGGCGGCCGAGCCGGCCGAGGCCGCCGAGTATGCGCACGAGGCGCTCACGGCCGAGTTCGAGGAGCGCCGGATCGACCGGCTGCGCGCGCGCTCGCACCTCATGCCGGGCCACGTGCTCGAGGACGTGGCCGACCTGCGCCCGCCCATCGGCGCCACGCACCCGCTGCGGGTGGCCGAGGCGGTCACTCGGCTGGGGGGGTCGCCGCTCGACGACGAGACGGTCGAGGCGCTCCAGCACCAGCTCCTCCAGCTGCTCGAGCCGGCCGGCGCGGTCTCACGCGCGCACGAGGACCCGGACCCGGTCCGCCGAGTGGCGCGCCGGATCCTGCAGCGCCTCGATGGCATGGGGAAGTGGGGCAGCTACCACACGGCCTTCGACCACCTGGCGCGAGGCTTCGCCGGCAACGAGCGCGCGCTCGCCTACGAGGTCGGCGAGTCCCTGCTCGCCGCTGGCCTCCTGGAGGAGAAGCCGAGCGTCGGCCAGCGCCACGTGTACCTGAGCCCGCGCCGCAGCGGCGACATCCGCCGCCTGATCGACGACGGCGAGCTGCCGCAGGGGCTCGTGCTGCCGCCTACGTCGGGGTGACGCGCAGGCCGTTCTCGGGGTCCACGCTCAGGGCGCGGCGGCCCTCCACCAGCTCGCGGAGCTCGTCACCCACCAGCTCGCGACGCCAGCCGCTCGCCACTCGGAGGTGATCGCTCTGATCGCCGCGCCGGACCGAGCCGACCAGGGCGGACAGCTCGGCCTGGGTCGCGATCAGCTCCACCGCCACGCCGGACTCCAGCGAGCGGTGGCGCACAAGCGCCTGTGCGAGCGAGACCAGCGGAGCGTCGCCGGGGTCGCGCGCCGGCGGCTCGGACGGTGGCGGGGGAGCGGAGCGGGAGCGGCCGCGGTCGAGCGCGGCCAGTAGCGCGTCGGCGCGCCGGTGGAGCGTCTGCGGTGGCAGGCCGCGGATCTGCTCGAGGCCGTGCTTGTCGCGCGGAGTGCGCCGTGCGAGCTCCACCAGGGCCTGGTCGGGCAGCACCGAGCCGGGGGCGCGGTCGGCGCTCCGTGCCTCCTCCTCGCGCCACTCCGCCAGCTCGAGCGCCACGCCGCGCGCGCCCTCGTTCAGGCGGCCCAGGCGCGGCAGCCGCTCGTAGGAGCGCTGCGCGTCCCGCTCGTCGGACACCTCCTCGAGCGAGCGCGACTCCTCGCGCGCCCACTCGAGCCGGCCGCGCTCGTCGAGCAGGCGCTCGAGCTCCTCGCCGAGCGTCAAGAGCAGCCGCGCGTCGTCGGCCGCGTACTCGAGCTGCTGCGGCGTCAGGGGCCGCCGGTCCCAGCGCGTGAAGCCCTCGTTCCCCTTCAGCTTCACCTTCAGCACCTTCCGAACCAGGGACTCGTAGCCCTCCTGGTTGCCGAACCCGAGAAAGCCGGCGGCCACCTGGGTGTCGAAGATGTTGCGCACCTCGGTGTCGAGCGTGCGGCGCAGGATCGCCACGTCCTGGCGCCCCGCGTGCATCACCACCTCGACGTCGGGGTCGGCGAGCACGCGCGCCAGCGGCGAGAAGTCGGGGTCGCCCTCGAGCGGGTCGAGCACCTCGGTGCGCACGTCGTCCTCGGCCGACGGATCCGGCACCGCCACCTGCACGAGACAGAGCAGCGCCTGGTAGCGGCGCTCGGACACGAACTCCGTGTCGATTGCAATGCGCCCTCCCTCGGCGGCGCGGTCCGCCAGCTCAGCGATCACAGGGGGCGGACCCTAGCGTGGTCGCCATACTCGGCCGGGTGGCGCTGTCAGCTCTCGTAGCCGGCCTCGCGGCTGCAGCCGCGGCGGCGGGTCCGGCCCCCGCGCAGGCGCCCGGCTGGGAGACCATCGGGCATTCGGAGCAGGGTCGCCCGATCCGCGCGCTGCTCGTGGGCAGCCCTCGCGCGCGTGTGAAGGTGCTGGTCGTGGGGCTCATCCACGGGAACGAGCAGGCGGGCCGCGCCGTGGTCGCCCGCCTCCGGCACGCGCGCCCGCCGCGCGGCACCGCGCTCTGGCTCGTGGACGACGCGAACCCCGACGGCACGGCCGCGGGCACCCGCTGGAACGCGCACGGGGTGGACCTCAACCGCAACTTCCCCTACCGCTGGCAGCCGCAGGACGGCGTGTACGAGTCCGGGCCCGGGCCGGCCTCCGAGGCGGAGACCCAGGTCATGCAGCGGTTCATCGAGCGCGAGCGCCCGCGCATCTCGATCTGGTACCACCAGGCGCTTCAGATCGTGGTGAAGGGCACGGGCGACGCCAAGCTCGAGAAGCTCTACTCCGCCCGCAGCGGCCTGCCGCGCAAGGCCCTGCCGCGCTACCACGGCACCGCCATCTCGTGGCAGAACCATTCCTTCCCGGGCGACACCGCGTTCGTCGTCGAGCTGCCCGGCGGAGCGCTCCCGGCCGCGGGCGTCCGCCGCCACGCGAGCGCCGTGCTGTCGCTCGCCCGCGCCGTGGCCCCGCCGAGAGAGGTGGCCAAGCCGATCCCGTACGGCGCCGCGCGCCGAGCCGACATGGCCGACTACGCGCAACGCCATTACGGCATCCACGACTGGCGCCTCCGCGACCCCAAGGTGATCGTCGAGCACTACACCGTCACGTCCACCTTCGGGCCCGTGTTCAGCCTGTTCTCGCGCAACGAGCCGGACCAGGAGCTGCACGAGCTGCCGGGCATCTGCTCGCACTTCGTGATCGACCGCGACGGCACGATCTACCGGCTGGTGAGGCCGACCGTCATGTGCCGCCACACCGTGGGGCTGAACTACACGGCGATCGGCATCGAGCACGTGGGCATGAGCGACGCGCAGGTGATGGGCGATCGCCGCCAGCTCGCCGCCTCGCTCCGCCTCACGCGCGCTCTACAGGGGCGCTACGGGATCGCCGCCCGGAACGTGATCGGGCACAACGAGAGCCTGTCGAGCCCGTACCACCGCGAGAACGTGCCGCGGCTCCGCACCCAGACGCACGCCGACTTCCCCAAGCCCGTGATGGACCGCTACCGGCGCATGCTCGGCCGGCTGCCCGCCCCCGCGAGCCTGAGGTAGGTTGCCGCCGTGGAGAAGCGCCAGATCGCAGGGGTCGCGCTCGCCGCTCTCGGCATCGGGTTCGCCGCGGCCAACCTCGACGAGGTCAAGGTCAACTGGATCCTCGGCACCTGGCGGACGCCGCTGATCGTGGTGATCGCGCTGTCGATCGTCATCGGCGCCGGACTCGGCCTGCTCGTCGCGCGCGGTCGGCGCGGCTAGGTCGTGAACGACAGCCCCGCCGCCAGGGCGAACCCCAGCGTGGTCACGAGCCCTGTGGTCCGGCCCGCCTGCTCCGTCGCCTCGGGGATCATCGAGTCGACGAGCATCACGATCAGGGCTCCGGCGGCGAAGCCGTTGATGCCGGCCTGCAGCTCGTCGGAGGCGATGTCCGCAATCCCGTAGCCGACCACAGTCGCCAACGCGCAGAAGCCGGCGATCCACAGCCAGTTGAGCATCACGCGCTTGTTGGAGTGCATGTCACGCTTCATGTCGCTCGCACCGCCGATGGCCTCGGGGAGGTTGGAGACGAAGATCGCGGTCAGGAGGCCGGCGCTCACCGGCTCACCGGACGCCAGTCCGATGCCGAGCACCATCTGCTCGGGGATCCCGTCGAGGAAGGCCCCGAGCGCGAGCGCCCCGCCGCCGCCCATCGCCGCGACCTTGCCGGCCGCCACGTAGTAGGTGAGAGCGCCCACCGCCAGCCCGATCGCGACCGGGAGGCCACGCGCCTCCCGCACTCCCTCCTGCACCAGCTCGAAGCTCACGGCGCTGATCAGTGCGCCGGCCCCGAAGCCGAGCACGAGGCCGACGAGCTTCCGCGGCCACGGGCGCGCCAGCCCCACGGCGGCCCCGATCACGAGCGACGACGCCGCCAGCGCGCCCCAGCCGATCGCGGCGCCCACGACCTAGACCCGCCCGCGCACGCGGTTGGCCAGGTAGCGCGTCCAGAGCAGGGTGCTGTCCGCCATGGCGCTCCACAGGTGGCCGATCGGCCCGGTGACGATCCAGGCGTGGAGCTGCTCCGCGGGCGGGCGGCGGCGCACGCGCCGCAAGCTACCGGAGCGAGGCCGCGCCGCTAATGTCACCGGTCCAATGCCGAACGGCGTGACGACCAAGACCACCGAGCTTCCCGACTCGCGCGTGCGCGTGGAGGTGGAGGTCCCGACCGACGCTCTCGAGCGCGAGGTGAAGACCGCCGCAAGCGAGCTCGGCCGCGAGATGCGGGTCCCCGGATTCCGGAGCGGCAAGGTGCCGCCGGAGGTCGTGCTGCGCCAGGTCGGGCGCGATGCGGTGCTCGACGAGGCCGTGCGCCGCGGCCTTCCCGGCTGGTACGAGGAGGCGCTCGCCGACGCCCGGATCCAGACGGTGGGCGACCCGCAGGTGGACCTGTCCGACCTGCCGGAGCAGGGTGCGCCGCTCGCATTCACGATCGAGGTCGGCGTGGTCCCACCGGCCAAGCTCGGCGACTACAAGGGAGTCGAGGTAGGCCGCCGCGAGCCGAAGGTGGACGACGAAGAGGTCCAGACGGAGCTCGAGCGGCTGCGCGAGTCGCTCGCCTCGCTCGAGACGGTGGACCGCGCGGCCGGCGAGGGCGACTACGTGGTCATGGACTACGTGGGCTCGGTGGACGGCGAGCAGTTCGAGGGCGGCGAGGGCCGCGGCCAGGTCGTGGAGCTCGGCTCCGGCCGGCTGATCCCGGGGTTCGAGGAACAGCTGAAGGGCGCCTCGAGCGGCGACGAGCGCACCGTGGAGGTCACGTTCCCGGACGACTATCCCGCCGAGCACCTGGCGGGCAAGGACGCCTCGTTCACCGTCGAGGTGAAGGAGATCAAGGAGAAGCGCCTCCCGGAGCTGGACGACGACTTCGCGGTCGAGGCGGGCGGATTCGACTCGCTCGACGAGCTGCGCGGCGAGATCGAGTCGCGCATCGCGCAGGCGGAGGAGCGCGCCATCGAGGCGGAGTTCCGCGAGGCTGCCGTGGACGCAGTGGTCGCGCAGGCGCAGGTCCAGGTGCCGAAGGAGCTCGTGCACTCGAAGGCGCACGAGATGTGGCACCGCACCGCGCACCGGCTCCAGGCGCAGGGGATCAACCCCGAGCAGTACCTCCAGATGACCGGCAAGACTGAGGAGGAGCTCGTGGTCGAGTCCGAGCCGGACGCCGAGACCGCGCTGAAGCGCGAGGCGGTGCTGGCGGCGATCGTCGAGGCGGAGGGCTTCGAGGTCACCGACGACGAGATCGAGCAGGCGCTGCGCGCCTCGGCGCCGCCCGACGCGAGCGACAAGCAGCTGAAGCGCGCACTCAAGCGCGCCCGCGCACAGGGCGCCGACGAGGCGCTCCGCGAGGACATCGCGATGCGCAAGGCCGTGGACCTCGTGGTCGAGAACGCGAAGCCGATCGAGGCCGAGCGGGCGGCCGCGCGCGAGAAGATCTGGACCCCCGGGTCCTAGAGCCGACCGGCGCCTCGCTAGAGTCTCCGGCCCTATGAGCCCTCTCGTTCCAATGGTGGTCGAGCAGACGTCTCGCGGCGAGCGCGCGTTCGATATCTACTCGCGCCTGCTGAACGAGCGGATCGTCTTCCTCGGCACGCCCGTCACCGACGACATCGCCAATCTGATCGTTGCCCAGCTCCTCCACCTCGAGTCGGAGGACCCGGACAAGGACATCTCGCTGTACATCAACTCGCCCGGCGGATCGGTGTACGCGGGCCTCGCGATCTACGACACGATGCAGTTCATCAAGCCCGACGTGCAGACCATCTGCGTCGGCATCGCGATGTCCATGGGAGCGCTGCTCCTGGCGGGAGGCGCGGAGGGCAAGCGCATGTCGCTGCCCAACTCGAAGATCCTGATCCACCAGGTGAGCTCGGCCTTCCAGGGCCAGGCCACGGACATCGAGATCCACGCCAAGGAGATCATCGACGTGCGCCGGCGCCTCGACGAGATCCTCGCCAAGCACACCAAGCAGGATCTCGAGAAGGTCGCGAAGGACACCGAGCGCGATTACTTCATGAGCGCGGATGAGGCCGCTGAGTACAACCTCATCGACCGCGTGATCTCCAAGCACTAAGCGCGCCTGGACGCCTCTCGCGCCTCGAGGCGCGTGGTCTAGGTCATGTGCCTAGAAGGGTTGTCGACCCTCGCCGCGTATCTTGAGGTGCGCTACCCTCGCGCCGAGGGAGAAGAGAAGAGTGGCCAGGCCTACCGACTCGAACGAACAGCTCCTCTGCAGCTTCTGCGGAAAGTCCCAACGCCAGGTGAAGAAGTTGATCGCCGGGCCGGGCGTCTACATCTGCGACGAGTGCATCGATCTCTGTAACGAGATCATCGACGAGGAGCT
>DASUYU010000061.1:0-8341 GCA_036377235.1 Thermoleophilaceae bacterium | reverse complement strand
ACGTGGTTCTTCGCCGCCCGCGCGCCCGACGGCGCTGAGGCCACGCCGGACGGCGGCGAGTGCGTAGACGCTCGCTGGATCACGCCGAGCGACGCGCTCGAGGCGCACGCCCGCGATGAGCTCGCGCTCGTCTTCCCCACGATCAAGCATCTCGAGCTCCTCTCAGAGCTCGACACGGTCGACGCCACGCTTGCCGCGGCTCGCGACCGCCGAATCGAACCCGTGCTGCCCAAGGTGGCAATGCGCGACGGCGCCCCGCGCATCATCCTGCCAGGCGAGCCCGGCTACGACGACGCCTAGCGCCGCAACCGAAGCGCCCCTACTTTGTTGGAGAGGTGATGAAGCGCGTTCTCTCCACTTTCGCGATCGCCGGCGCGGCGCTCGCGGTGCTCTCCGCGGCGGCGCTGGCCGACACCTTCGTCGGCACGGACGGCTCCGAGCGCATCCAGGGCACGCCGAGCCCCGACCAGCTGTACGGCGAGGGCGGCGACGACACGCTCGTGGGACTGGGCGGCAGCGACTTCATCGAGGCCGGCCCCGGCAACGACACGGTAGACGGCGGCGGTGGCCTGGACCTCATCATCGGCGGCACCGGGAACGACTCGATCGACGGCGGTGTGGGCGGCGACCAGGTGTACGCGGGCGCGGGCGACGACCTCGTGCTGGGCGGCGCCGGCGCCGACACGCTGTTCGGGCAGGACGGCAGCGACCGCCTGTTCGGCGGCGCCGGCCCCGACAAGCTGTACGCGAGCGGCGGCGAGGACTACGTGGACGGCGGCTCGGACGACGACACGATCTACGCCGACGGCGACGGGATCACGCTGCTCGGCGCCGGCGGAGACGACTTGATCAGCGCGTCGGGCGGCGACATCACGGCCGAGGGCGGCGGCGGCAACGACCGCATCCGCACCGGCGACGGCAGGGACCATGTCTCGGGCGGGCCGGGCCAGGACTCGATCGCCACCGGGCGCGGCAACGACCGGATCGAGGCGCTGGACGGCCAGCGCGACCGCGTGAACTGCGGCCGCGGGAAGCGCGACCGGGTCGCGTTCGACACGTTCGACATCCTGATCGGCTGCGAGATCCAGCTGCACGGCGACCCCGCCATCCCCACTCGCTCGCGGCGCTGATCGGATAGAACCTACCCATGGCGGCGACGGGCCTCAGGGTGGCGGTGACCGGTCCCACCGGCGACCTCGGCATCGCGATCGTGAACGCGCTCGAGCGCTCGCGCGCCGTGAAGAAGATCGTGGGGATGGCGCGCCGGCCCTTCGACCCGGCCGAGCGCGGCTGGAAGAAGACCGAGTACACGCAGGGCGACGTGACCGACACCACAAGCGTTCGCGGGCTGGTCAAGGGCGCGGATGTTGTGGTGCACCTCGCGTTCGCGATCCTCGACGCCAGCGACGCCACCCGCGACCTCAACATCGAGGGATCGCGGCGGGTGTTCGACGAGGCCGCCAAGGCCGGGGCCGAGCGGATCTGTTACGCGTCGAGCGTCGCCGCCTACGGCTTCCACGACGACAACCCGGACTGGCTGACCGAGGACATCCCGCCGCGCGGGTCGCCGGAGCACCCGTATTCGCAGCAGAAGGCCGAGGTGGAGCGCGTGCTCGGCGAGGTGCTGCTCCGGAAGCGCAAGACCGTGGCGTACGTGTTCCGGCCGTGCGTCGTCGCGGGGCCGGAGGCGCGCACGATGCTCGAGGAGATCCCGTACTACCGGCTCGAGGAGGCCATGCCGGACTCCGTGGCGCGGCTGCTCTCCTCCCTGCCGGTCCTGAAGCCGGTGATCCCGGACCCGGGCATCAGGTTCCAGCTCGTGCACGAGGATGACGTGGCGAGCGCGTTCGCCACGGCGGTGCGCGGGATCGGCGAGCCCGGGCCCTACAACCTCGCGGGCAGCGGCCTCCTCACCATGAGCAGCATCGCTGACGCGCTTGGCTGGTACTCGGTCCCGGTGCCGAAGCCACTGGTGGACGCCACCGCGGAGATCGCCACGCGGCTGCCCCTCATGCCGGAGCAGGTGGCCTGGATCCACTCGGTGAAGAAGCCCGTGCTGATGAAGACCGACCGGGCCAAGAAGGAGCTCCGCTGGCGACCCAAGCACACCGCGAAGGCCACGCTGAAGGAGATGGCCGACGCTCAGAGAGCCGCGCGGTACAGCTCCGCGTAGTCCTCCTCGGACATCTCGCGGGGGTTCAGCAGCGTCGTCCCGTCGCCAACGGCGCCCTCCACGAGCGCCGGGATCCCGTCCTCCGGCACGCCGACCTGCGACAGGCGCGTGGGCAGGCCGAGCCGTTCGACCAGCCCGGTGATGTGCGCGGCGAGCGCGTCGCCGATGTCGGGCTCCGCGATGTCGAACACCTCGCCGATGTCGCGGTAGCGGTCGGCGATCTCGTCTGAGCCGGCGGCGTTGTGGCGGATCACGTGCGGCAGGTGGATGGCGTTCGCCACGCCGTGCGGCACGCCGAACCGGGCGCCGGCCGGGTGCGACATCGCGTGCGCCGAGCCGAGCGCGATCGTCATCGCGAGGTTGGCCGCGATCAGCATGTTGCCGCGCGCCTCCTCGTCCTCCTCGCCGCGCTCGACGGCGCGCTCGATGTTGTCGCGGATCATCCGCAGGGCGTGGAGCGAGCGGGCGTCCTGGTGCGGGCTCCAGTCGGTCGAGACGTATCCCTCGATCGCGTGCGTCACCGCGTCCATGCCGGTGGCGGCGGCCACCTTCGGCGGCAGCGTGCGCGTGGTCTCAGGGTCGAGGATCGCGAGCCGCGGGAAGAGCGGGAAGTCGGCGATCTCGATCTTGACCTTCTCGTCGGGGTCCTTGATCACCGCCGCCATCGAGATCTCGCTGCCCGTGCCGGAGGTCGTGGGGATGCAGGCGAGCGGGGCGATGTCGCGCGGGCGGCCCATGCCGTCGTCGTCGCGCGGCATGAGGTAGAAGCCCTCCTGCTCGCGTGCGGTGCCGCCGTGGGTGAACACGGCGTCGGCCACCTTCGCGGTGTCCATCACCGAGCCGCCGCCGATCGCGAGGAACGAGTCGGCGCCGGCCTCCCTCGCGGCGGCGGCGCACTCGTCGCACACGTGTGTCGAGGAGTCCTGCGGCACCCGGTCGTACACGCCCACCACCTCGAGCCCGCCGTCCGTGACGCCCGCCTCGATCCGGTCCACGAGCCCGGTGCCGCGGACCACCTGGTCGGTGACCACGAATACGCGCCGCGCGCCCTCCTTCTGGAACTCGAACCCGGTCGAGCTCAGGAGATCGCGGCCCGCGATCACCCGGGTGGTCGATGCGTACTGATAGAAGTCCTTGAAGCCCCGCAGCGGGGTCGGACCGAGCGCGAACCCTGCCTCCATCAGGCTGCTTCTAGCAGATCCTCTCGCTTGTCCTCTTCGAGGAGCGCGCGGTAGCGCGGGAAGATCGGCTTGGTCAGCGGGACCAGCTTGAGGATCTTGGCGACGGGTCCCTTGGCCTTCATCTGGCCGCGGGCGAGCGCGACTGTCACGTTCACCTTGCCGAGCCAGAAGCGATGCGCCGTGTCGGCGTCCATGGTCATGACCACCTCGGGCTCCATGCTCGTCTCGCCGCAGTCCACCCGACCGTCCTCGCCCTCCTGGAGCTGCACGGTGATCTGCGACTCGGGATCGCGGTACTGGTACTGGACGATCGTGTTCGCCTTGCGGAACTTGGGCGCGAGCTCCTCGTCCTCAGCCAGCTGCTCGAACAGCCGGCCGATGTACCTGTAGACCTCGTCCGCGTCTTTGAAGTAAGCCACGGGCCGGAGTCTATGCCCGCTTCCGCACAAGCAGCGTCTGTACGGCTCGGCCGATGCGGCCGCGCCCGTCCCACAGGGCGGTGTCGGTCATGCCCAGGCCGTCCACGTGGGTCACCGAATCGAGGCACACCCACTCCCCCTCGGGCGGGCGCAGCAGGTGCACGGTGAGGTCGGTGTTGATGAATACGAAGTCCGCAAAGTCGAGTGGCGAGCTGACACCGTTGCCGCCGTCGGCGGCGAGCATCGTCCGCTGGAGTGGCGAGATCGGCTCACCGGCTACCAGCTCCACCCGTGGGCGCATCCAGACCGTGGCCGGGCCCGGCTCGAGGAAGCGGCCGCGCGCGAAGACGAACTCCATGGCGGTGTGCCAGCCCGCGGTTTCGCCCGTAGGGAAGAACTCGAGCGCCTCGGCGCCCTCGCGGCCGGGCGGCGGCTCGTGCTGCTCCCAGTCGGCGACGATGTCCGTCTCGGCCAGGCGCCAGCCGCGCGCTCGCATGACCTCGCCGTCCGAGCTCTCGAGCGAGGCCTCGAGCATCTCGACGTTTCGGCCCGGCCGCGCCACCCGCGCGCTCACGGTGAGCGGCTGAATCGGGACCGGGGCGAGGATCTCGATCGTGACGCGACCTATGCGCGCCCCCTCGCGAGGTTCGCATCGCTCGAGCGCCCGGGCGAGCAGCGCGGACGGCGGACCGGCGTGCTGGGCGTTCGGGTCCCACGGGCCGCGGGTCAGCTCAGTGGGCGTCGCCCGGTCGCCGGGAGAACGTGCGCTCGCGCGCACCGCGCGCTCGCGGGTCAGCGAATAGAACGCCTCGGTCACGGCGCGCGAGGCTATAGCGGCGCGCCTGCCCTCAGCGAACCGAGACGATCGCCGAGCCGGGGCGGAAGCCCTGCTTGTCGACGCGCACGCTGACCCTGCCGCGAGCGCGCGGGCGAACCCGGAAGCGGGCGACGCCCGCCCGCGAGGTGCGCTTCCTCCCGCGCACTCCCACTCCCCGCAGCGTCACGCGGGCGCCTCTGAGCACTCGATTCCTGCCGTAGGTGACGCGGACCTCGACCGTGGCCCTTGAGCCTCGCCGGAGGGTCCCCGAGGCATGGACGGTCATCCTGCGCAGCAGCCCGACCGAGCCAGTGGCCCAACCGCCGAGGTTGCCGCCCTCGTCCACGGAGGCGACGCGCCAGTAGACGGGACCGCCCTCCTGGAAGCCGTGCGATGACATCGTCGGTGCGTAGCCCGAGTTGTCCAGGCGACTGCTCTCGATCGGGGTGCGGAACGTGCTGACGTTCGAGAACTCGACCCGGTACCGCTTCGTCAGCCCGAAGCTCGGATCCCAGTCGAGGATCAGCGCGCCGTTGTCGCGCACGATGCGCGCGCCGGTCGGCGGGTTCATGTAGCGGGTGAATGCCCGCCGGGGCGAGAACGGACCCGGCGTGACGTGGCTGGTTTGGGTCGGGAAGTTCGCGCGCACGCGCCACTGCCACGTGCCCAGGCCGTAGGCCTTGACCGGTGCGGCGGCCGTCGAACGGAGGTTCTTCCAGGTGTCCGCGTCGCCGTCGGGCTCCTCGATGCTGACGTCATATGAGACCGCGCCGGGCACCGGGTCCCAGGAGAAGATGGGGATGCGCTCGTCGATGTCCGGGTTCGGGCCCACCGCCGGCGCCAGGAGCCGGCGCCGGAACGTGTGGGTCTCCGACCAGTTCAGCCCGACCGTGCCGAAGGGGTTCTCACCGTTCGCGCGCACGCGCCAGTACAGCAGCGCGTCGGCCGGATATGTCGAGGAGCTCGTGTACGCGGTGTTCGCGGTTCTCACGTCGTCGATCAGCGAGCCGAACGCCGGGTCGAGGGCGACCTGGAGCTGGTAGTCGCGCGCGCCGAACGCGGGGCTCCAGCGGAAGGCGGGCTGGTCGGCCACATCCGCGTTCTGCGCCGGCGTCATCTGTCCGGCCGGCGTCGAGTCCTTGCGGAACGTCCGCGGGTTGTTCTGGCCTATCGAGCCGAACCACGACTTGCAATCCGGACCCGACACGGGCACGACCGCCCAGTAGTAGAACGTGCTCTCATCGGGGTACGTGATCGGCGTCGGCAACTGCGACAACAGCGTCCCGGCGGGGCGCGGGGCGTAGGCGGGGATCGTGGTCCGCGCAACGTCGATCAGGTTGGTGAAGTTCTCGTCCTTGGCCACCACCACGAAATATCCGCATGCACCGGCCACGTGCTTCCAGGTGAAGAGCGGCATCCGTGTGATGTCCGATCCATGCGTGGGCGTCAGGTAGTCGCTCGCGGCGGGAATGACCTGCGTGTCGGATACGGGGTCCGAGTTCGGCTGATACGTGAACGCCCGGCTGTTCGCGCCGTTCAGGTACGTCCAGTCGCTGACGGCTCCGGGTGTGCTCGACAGCGAGCCGCTCCGCGCGCGAACCGCAACGCAGTAGGCGCCGGCGCTGAACGATTCACTCGTCGCGGGCTTGCCAGGCGAGGTGCCGCCGCTCGTCGGGCCCAGGGGAGTCCAGGCCGCCGTGGTCGTCGTTGCCTTGTACGTGGCAATGCCGCGGTTGCAGCCGCCGTTCTCGTACAGGGCGATCTCCACGACGTAGCTCGACGCGCCGGGTACAGGGTCCCACCGGATGACCGGCGAGTCCGTCGTGGCATTCGCCGGGGCGGCGCCCAGGTTGTTCTCCAGGCGCAGGTTGGGGATCGTCGGGTTGAACGCCTTGTCGAAGTCGGGACCCTCCGTCCACGCGCCGGACACGCCGCTGGGATCGAACGGGCGGACGCGCCAGTAGTAGCGGTTGTTCGCGAACACCTGCCTCGGTGTGAGCGAGGTCCCGACGGACGTGTCGCTGCAACACACCCTGGAGCCCGGTGCGAAGTCCTGCGCGGAGTTCACCTCGACCTCGTAGGTGGCGGCGCCGGGCACCCGGTCCCAGGTGAACCTGGGCTCGTACTGATTCGGCACCGAGCTGAGGTTCGTAACCTGCGCGTTGGTCCCGCTCGGCCAGTGCCACACGAAGCTCTCGATCGCCGACCGCGCTCCCCGGTGGCCGACCGCGTTGACCGGTGTGACGGCCCACCAGTACTGGCCCGGCTCCAGGCCGCCGGGCGGTGTGAGCACGGTTCCCACGGTCTCCACCGGCTCGCCGCCGGTGCCGACGACCGGGGTCGCGAGGGCCGGGTCGGCGGCCACGGTCACGAGGTACTTCACGGCGTGGGGCACCGGCTCCCAGCGGAGGAGGAAGGGATCGGCGGGGTAGTTGATGACCTTCTCGCCGGTGGGCGAGAGGAGCGTGGGACGCGTCGACCAGCGCTTCGTGAAGGTGCGACGCGCCGACCACCCGCCCGCGGCGTCGTTCGCGTTCACTCCGCGCACGCGCCAGTAGTAGGTGCCGTCGGCCAGCGCGTCCCTGAGGGTGAACGCGTTGTTGTAGGTGTCCACGGTGCGCCCCGTGACTATGGAGCGGAAGCCGGAATCGGCCGAGAGCTGGAACTCGTACTTCGCGGCGCGGCGCACCGTCCTCCACTTGAAGATCGGGGCCGCCTGCACGTTCGCGTCGTCGTCCGGTCCCGTGAGCACGGGGCCGGGCAGCGCGCGCGCAGCCTGGGGCGCCGCTGAATGCCCGCCGGCGGCGAGCACCGAAATCGGCACCGCAAGGGTAAGTGCGATCAGGACCAGAATGCTCTTGAGCACTCAGTCGAGCCTGTCAGCGCCCGCCCGGAATGGGATGGGCCGACCGGACGATCATGCGTTCACCTGAGTGAACGGCGCGGTGACGCTATACGGTGCCGAGTCGATGCAGGCGGTGACATTCCAGGCCCCGGGCGAGGTCGCGATCGAGGAGCGGCCCGAGCCCGAGCTGAGCGCGCGCGACGACGCGATCGTGCGCGTCGAGGCCACCGGCGTGTGCGGCTCGGACCTCCACATCTACCACGGGCGCGTGGCCATGGAGCAGGGCTTCACGCTCGGCCACGAGTTCGTCGGGACCGTGGTGGCGGCGGGCGACGGCGTGACCCAGGTGGCCGAGGGCGACCGCGTGCTCGGCTGCTTCTGCTCCGCGTGCGGCCAGTGCTTCTTCTGCCGCCGGGGCGACTTCCACAAGTGCGACGAGGGGCGCGTGTTCGGGCACGGCAATACGCTCGGCGCGCTTCAGGGCGCGCAGGCGGAGCAGGTGCTCGTGCCCCACGCCAACCTGACGCTGCGCCGCGTCCCGGAGGGCATGTCCGACGACGTGGCCCTGTTCGCCGGCGACGTGATGGGAACGGGCTGGCACGCGGTCGACCAGTCGGGGCTGCGGCCCGGCGACACCGCCGCGGTGCTCGGACTCGGGCCGGTCGGCCTCTGCGCCGTGCAGGCCGCCAAGGCGGCCGGTGTGGCGAGAGTGATCGCCATCGACAGCGTGCCGGACCGGCTGGCGCTGGCGGAGTCGTTCGGCGCGCAGCCCGTGCACCTCACCGAGGAGGACCCCCGCGCCGCCGTGAAGGAGGCCACCGAGGGCAGGGGCGTCGACGCCGCGGTGGACGCCGTGGGCCACCCGGACGCGCTCGACCTCGCCTGCCGCCTGACGCGCAAGGCGGG
>DASUYU010000060.1:0-7630 GCA_036377235.1 Thermoleophilaceae bacterium | reverse complement strand
GCGAGGTGCTCGTCCATCACGGCGTCGATCAGCTCGAAGTCGGCGGCGCGGATCGCGGTCAGCGTGCGCTCGTGGATCGAGATCACCCAGTCCGGCACCGGCGGCGCGTGCACCGCCATGTCGCGGGCGATCTCGAGCCGCCGGAACAGGCTCCTCATCAGCTGGACCACCGTCGAGTTCCGGGTCGCGCGGGCCATCGCGAGGTGGAACTTCAGGTCGAGCTGAAGGAACAGGTCCTCGTTCTCGAGGAAGTCGTCGGCCGCCGCGAGCGTGCGCTTGCGCTCGATCAGCGCGGCCATCGCGGCGAAGTCCTCCTCGCTCGCGTGCACGGCGGCGAGCTGCGCCACGCGCGGCTCGAGCAGGCGGCGCGCCTCGAGCACTCCCGCGACCTCGCTCAGCCGGATCGCCTGGCGGCTGCGCAGGAGGTCGCGCGGGACCAGCTCTGAGGCGACGAAGATGCCGCCGGACTGGCCGCGGCGCACCTCGAGCACGCCGGCCTCGACGAGCGTCTTGACGGCCTCCCGCAGCGTCGGGCGGCTGATGCGCATGATCCCCGCTAGCTCACGCTCGGAGGGCAGGCGGTCGCCCACGTGCAGGTCGCCGGACTTGATCCGCTCCGCGATCTGCTCGACCGCCTCCTCGAAGGTGCGGCGCGACGAAACGGGCTCGAACGAGCTCTCCAAACCAACCTGAGGATAACCGGCGGTGACCACGGTCCTACGACCTTCGCGCTGCCTCCACGCGCTCGAGCGCCTGGCGCTCGGCCACCTCGATCGGCGGCACGTCCTCGGCCTCGGCCGTCTCCAGGGCGGAGTCGAGCCGCTCCATGGCGCCCGCGATCAGGTCCTGCTCGCTACGTCCCTCGCGTCCGTACCACTCCAGGGACACGTGGATGAGGCCGCCGCAGTTGGCCAGGAAGTCGGGCACGTACACGATGTCGCGCTGCATCAGCGTGCGCGCGACGGCGCGGTCCGTGAGGGGGTTGTTCGCGGCGCCCGCCACCACGCGGCAGTCGATCGAGCGGGCCAGCGCCTCGTCGATCAGCCCGCCGGCCGCGCACGGCGCGAGCACGTCCAGCTCGCCGGCGAGGATCGCCTCGGCCGAGGGGGCGATGGCGATGCCCAGCTGCCCGGCCAGCCGCTCCGCGCGCTCGGCGTCCAGGTCGCAGCCGGTCACGTCCGCGCCCGACTCGGCCAGCTTGGCGGCCAGCGCCGAGCCCACCTTGCCGAGCCCGACCACGCCCACGCGGCATCCGTCGAAATCGCCGGATCCTGTCGCCGCCGCGAGCCCGCGACGCATGGCCTGGAAGACCGTCTCGGCCGTGACGGGGGAGGGGTCGCCTCCGCCGCCGCCCGACTCGGAGCGCCCCACCGCGTAGCGCGTGAAGCGGGCCATGTGGTCCATGTCCGCGCACGTCGTCCCGATGTCCTCGGCGGTGATGTAGGCGCCGTCGAGCCCGTCGATCACGCGCGCCGCCGCCTCGAGCCGGGCCTCGCGCAGCTCCGGCCGGCCGTCGTCGATCATCACCGACTTGCCGCCGCCGAGGTCGAGGCCGGCCGCCGACGCCTTCAGCGTCATCGTGCGGGCGAGCCCCATCACGTCCTCGAGCGCCTCGCGCAGCCCGCCCGGGTAGCGCTTGATGCGCATGCCGCCCAGCGCCGGGCCCAGCACCGTCGAGTGCACCGCGACGATGAAGCGAAGCCCCGTCTGCTTGTCCTGGCGGACGACGATCTGCTCGTGGTCGTCGTCGGCCATGGGGAGGCCGATGCGCGGTACGTGACGTGTGGCAATGGTCATGATTCCTTACCTTATACCCGATATATCGGCTGGAGACGCACTTTCGTGACTGGTTTCCGTCTACCACCAATGGTAAGGTGGGTTTCCCAATCGCGGGACGAGGGAAGGGTCTATCTGGATGTCCATAGCCGTACGCAAGCGGGCTGGATCCGGCCGGGACGCGGCTGAGGGAGCGCGATTCCGGCGCGGCGGCGACGACGGCGGCCGTCGCCGCGGCTCGCTGCGCGACGTCTCGCTCGACGACAAGTACCTCCTCGAGGAGGGCCGCATCCTCCTCACGGGCCTGCAGGGGCTCGTCCGGCTTCCGCTCGACCAGCACCGCGCCGACCTTCGCCGCGGCCTCATGACGGGGACGATGATCTCCGGCTACCAGGGCTCGCCGCTCGGCGGGCTCGACAAGGAGCTCGCCCGCAACCGCGAGCTGGTCGAGGGCCACCACGTCAAGCACGTGCCCGGCCTGAACGAGGAGCTCGGCGCGACCTCGGCCTGGGGCAGCCAGCTGGCCGGCCAGCTACCCGGCTCGAAGTACGACGGCGTGCTGGCCATGTGGTACGGCAAGGCGCCTGGGCTCGACCGCGCGGCCGACTCGCTTCGCCACGGCAACTTCGTCGGCGTGCCGCGCACCGGCGGCGCCCTCGCGGTCGTGGGCGACGACCCCGGCTGCAAGTCCTCCACGATCCCGAGCGCATCCGAGTCGCTGCTCGCGAGCCTCCACATGCCGGTCTTCTATCCCGGCAGCGTGCAGGAGGTGCTCGACCTCGGCCTGCACGCGCTCGCCTGCTCGCGCGCGTCCGGCCTGTGGGGCGGCTTCAAGATCGTCACGAGCGTGGCCGACGCCATCGGCACCGCCGCGGTCGCGCGGGACCGCGTCATGCCGGTGATGCCCACCGTCGAGTGGAACGGGAAGCCCTACGAGCACGTGCCGAACGCCAACCTGCTCGCGCCGGCGTCGCTCGACATGGAGCAGACGCTGTTCGGCCCGCGCACCGAGCTCGCGCTCGCGTACGCGCGCGAGAACGGCGTGAACCGGATCGAGGGCGCCGACAGGGCCTGGCTCGGCATCGCCTGCGCCGGGAAGCCGTACTACGACCTGATGCACGCCCTGCGCGCGCTCGGCCTGGACGGTCCCGGCCTCGAGCGCGCCGGCATCCGGATCCTGAAGCTCGGGATGATGTGGCCGGTCGAGCCGGAGATCGCGCGCGAGTTCGCACAGGGGCTCGACGAGATCCTCGTCGCAGAGGAGAAGGGCCCGTTCCTCGAGACTCACCTCAAGGAGACGCTGTACGGCGTGACCGGCGCGCCGCGCATCCTCGGCAAGCGCGACGAGCACGGCCAGCCGCTGCTGCCCCGCGAGCTCGATCTCGACGCCGACCTGATCGCGCGCGCCATCGCCGCCCGGCTCGAGGCGCGCGGCGTGCGCATCGACTCGGTGGAGGCGCGGCTCACGAAGCTCGCCGAGATCCACGGGCGCCCGGCCGAGCTGCCGATGGCGGCGCGCACGCCGTTCTTCTGCTCGGGCTGCCCGCACAACAGCTCCGTGCAGGCGCCGGAGGGCACGCTCGTGGGCGCCGGCATCGGCTGCCACACGATGGTGCTGCTGAACCCGGAGGGCAAGGGCGAGATCACCGGCATCACGCAGATGGGCGGCGAGGGCGCGCAGTGGATCGGCATGGCGCCGTTCACCGAGGACACCCACCTCGTCCAGAACCTGGGCGACGGCACGTTCCACCACTCCGGTTCCCTGGCGGTCCGCGCCGCGGTCGCGGCCGGTGTGAACATCACCTACAAGCTGCTCTACAACGAGCACGTCGCGATGACGGGCGGCCAGGCGATCGAGGGCCAGCTCTCGATCCCGGACCTGACCCGCTGGCTCGAGCTCGAGGGCGTCCGGCAGATCATCGTCACGACGGAGGACCTGAGCGACTACCGCGGCGTCGAGCTCTCGCCGATCGCCGATGTGCGCGACCGCAAGGAGCTCCTGGCCGCGCAGCAGGAGCTCGCCCAGGTCGAGGGTGTGACGGTCCTGATCCACGACCAGGAGTGCGCCGCCGAGCTGCGCCGCAACCGGAAGCGCGGCAAGGCCGCGGAGCCGAAGGAGCGCATCTGGATCAACGAGCGCGTATGCGAGGGCTGCGGCGACTGCGGCCAGAAGTCCTCGTGCCTGTCGGTGATCCCGGTCGACACCGAGTTCGGCCGCAAGACGCACATCCACCAGGCGTCCTGCAACAAGGACTACTCGTGCCTCGAGGGCGATTGCCCCTCGTTCGTCACGGTCGTGCCGGGCGAGAAGACCAAGCACGAGGTGCCTGCGCTCGGCGTCGAGCTGCCAGAGCCGCGCCGGTTCGTGGACGCGCACGACTTCGGCGTGCGGATGATGGGCATCGGCGGCACCGGCGTCGTGACCGTGAACCAGGTGCTCGGCATGGCCGCCCTGATCGACGGGCTGTACGTGTCGGGCCTCGACCAGACCGGCCTCTCGCAGAAGGGCGGCCCGGTGACCAGTGACCTCCGGATCACGCGCGACCCCGTGGCGACGGCGAGCAAGGCGCCCGCCGGCAGCATCGACCTCTACCTCGGCTTCGACCTGCTCGGCGCCGCGAGCCCGAAGAACCTCGTGACCGCCGACCGCGAGCGGACGGTGGCCGTGGTCTCCACGAGCGCCGTTCCGACCGGCCGCATGGTCATCGATGTGGACGAGCGCTTCCCGGAGCTCTCGTCCGAGCTCGACAAGATCGACGCCGCCACCCGGCGCGAGCACAACCTGTACCTCGACGCGCAGCGGCTCTCGGAGCGCCTCTTCGGCGACCACATGATGACCAACACGCTGGCGCTCGGCGCGGCCTACCAGCGCGGCCTCCTGCCGGTGTCCGGCGAGGCTCTCGAGCGCGCGATCGAGCTGAACGGCGCGGCCGTGGAGAAGAACCTCGCGGCGCTGCGCTGGGGCCGCGCGGTGGTCGCGGCGCCGGACGCCGTCGAGGCCGCCACGCGCGCGCCCGAGACGGTCGAGGCGGCGCGCGAGCTGACCGACCTCGACGAGTACCTCGTGGGCCTCGCGGTGAACGGCGACCGCGGCGAGCTGCGCCGCCTCGCAGAGGTGCGCGTGCCCGAGCTCGTGGCCTACCAGGACGCCGACTGGGCTCGCCGCTGGGCCGAGCTGGTCCGCCGCGTGCACGTGGCCGAGCAGGAGCGCACTCCGGGTCACTCCGAGATCACCGAGGCCGTGGCCCGCCAGCTCTTCAAGCTGATGGCGTACAAGGACGAGTACGAGGTGGCGCGGCTGCACCTCGACGCGGTGGAGCGCGCGAAGCGCGATGCCGAGTTCGGCGCCGACGCGAAGATCTACTTCATGCTCCACCCGCCGCTGCTGCGCGCGCTCGGCCTGAAGCGCAAGCTGAAGCTCGGCCGCTGGTTCGTCCCGGCCTTCAAGCTCCTCTACCGGATGCGCCGGCTGCGCGGCACGAAGCTCGACCCGTTCGGCTACGCCAAGGTGCGGCGCGTGGAGCGCGAGCTGATCGCCGGCTACGAGACGCTCGTGGACGAGGCGCTCTCACTCCTCACGCCGGAGACGCACGACACCGCCGTCGAGCTGCTCGAGCTGCCGGACGTGATCCGGGGCTACGAGGAGATCAAGCTCCGCAACGTCGTCCTGTACCGCAAGCGCGCAGACGCGATCCTGAAGCGCATGCGCGCCGGGAAGCCGGCACCCGAGATCCTGAAGCTCGGATAGCCGTTCGCGCTACCCGCCCGGGATCCGGATCAGCAGCAGCTGTCCGCCCTCGCGCTTGTACATGAAGTCGGGTCCGGTCGGCGCGAAGTTGTCCTCGCCGAGCTTCTTCTCGATCCAGAGCGTGTGTGCCTGGATGTTGATCAGGAACGCTCCGGCCCCGAAGAACCGCGAGGCGTCGATGACGCCGGTCGACTCCCAGGCACCCTGGTTGCCCGGTGCGCGCCCGTCGACGTCGGTCTTGGTGTCGCCCGGCCGGCCGTCCTCGGACTGGTCGACCTTGGCAGCGACCTGGGCTCCCGCGGGGTTCGCGATCGGGACGTACCAGAGCCGCGCCGTCGTGCCCGACGCGTCGTCGGCCGCGAACTGCTGGCTCGAGCCGGGATCCTCCGCCACGAGCAGCCCGTTCGGCGTCGTCTCGAGGTTGTCCGGCTGGTGGATCTCATTCGGGGTCTTGACCGGGTTGTCGTCGCCCTCGACGAAGACGCTCAGCGACGTGACCGTCGTGGGATCGTCCTTGTCGAACACCATCTTCCAGACGCGCCCGTTGGTCGACCGGAAGTTCGGCGTGTCCTGGCTCTGGTCGGCGCGCCGGCCCCGGCCCGAGTCAGCGATGTAGACGACGTTGCCCATGCCCGGCCGCTTGTCGTACGCGATGTCCTCCACGCGCACGAACTGGAACACGTTGTTCACGTCACTCCAGTGGTTGAGCACCCACTGCGGCCCGTCGACACCGGGGACCGGGTTCGGGCCCTGGAAGCGCGGCTCGGGCTGCCAGGTGCCGTCCGACGGCGGCGCCGGATAGCCGTGGTCCGCCGCCCGCGTCTCGGAGCCATCCGGATTGAGGCCCGTGGCGATGTCCCGCGGCACCTTGATGAAGTGCCCCGACACCTGAGTGCCCGAGCCCGGCAGGACGTCGTAGTAGTCGTCGATCGCCGGATTGTCCGACACGAACGCCCACAGGTCGCCCCTGTCCTTGAGCACGTCGTTCGCGCTCTTCGCGATGTACGAGTAGAGCTGCGACTGCGCGGGCTGACTGGGGGTCGTGCCCACGGCTGAGAGCGGGCCGCTGGTGAAGGGGTCGTCGCCCGAGAGCACGACGGGATGGCCGTAGCCGGGGATCGGCACGCTGTTCTCGTGGTTGTGCCGGCCCATCCCGGGGATCGTCCGCTGCTTGCCGCTCTTCGGCTGGACGGCGACCACCAGGCCCCCCTCCTTCTCGTCCGGCCGGCCGATCGGCAGGCCAGGCCACGAGCTCTCCTGCCTGAGGAAGTAGTCCGGCGTCTCCTCGTTCGTGAAGAGGACCGGGCGGTTGAAGCTCTCGCGCCAGGTGGCGAGATAGTTCGAGCAGAACCGCTGGTAGCCGAGCGGGCTGGTGATCGCGAGCGATCCGTGCAGGACCTCGGCGTCTCCGTTGAACGTGAGCCTGCTCAGCTGTGAGTTGTCGAAGTCGTTCTCCGCGTTGTCCTGGGTGTTGCCGCCGTTCACGTTCCACGGGAAGGGCGACTTGCCCGTCTCGTGGTTGATGAATGCCTCGACCCGGTTGTGGTCCTTCCGCTTCAGCGAGATCCCGTCGGGGACCGCCTCGTAGCGGTAGGCGCCGATCCGGTCGCCCACGGTCAAGAGCGGCGTGATCGACACACCGGGGATGTCCCCCTGCTTGAGGAACGCCGGCCGCGAGGTCCGGAATCCATCCTTCTTGGCGACCGCGGGCGCCGCGGACCCCACCACCCCCAGCACGGCGAGTGCGAGCGCGAGGCTGAGCATCCTTGGACGCGACACGGGCGAGACCCCCCTCTCGTTGTTGACAACTTTGTTACAAGCTGCGCTCCCTTCCTAATGGATATCTCTCGTCGAAGTCAACCGTCACCACCTGGTGACATCGCGTTAGCACCACGGGCGGGGCGTGCTCATAGCGTCGCCCGCCATGACGAGACGACGCATCAGAACCAAGCTCGCGCTCGGCGCGGTGCTCGGGCTGACGGCGGCGGGCACTGCGCTCGCGGCCGCCGGCACGGACACCGGGCCCAGCACAACCACCGATCCGTACATGGCTCCGGTCGCGGACGGGGTGAAGCTCACCTCGCTTCTGACTGTCAAGAACGGCAC
>DASUYU010000059.1:0-8034 GCA_036377235.1 Thermoleophilaceae bacterium | reverse complement strand
CCGCTCGTGCGCCGCGACGGCGAGCTTGTCGAGGCCTCGTGGGACGAGGCGTTCGAGGAGATCGACCGGCGGCTCGCGCCGATCCTCTCCGAGCACGGCAGGAACGCCGTGGCCGTCTATCTCGGCAACCCGAACGCCCACAACCTGTCCGCGATCACGCACGGGCCGGCGATGCTGCGCGTGCTCGGATCGCAGCAGATCTACACCGCCTCGACCGTGGACCAGATGCCGAAGCAGGTCTCGTCCGGCCTGATGTTCGGCACGATGCTGTCGGTGCCGATCCCCGACGTGGACCGGTGCGACCACCTGCTGCTGTTGGGCGCCAACCCGCTCGTGTCGAACGGCAGCCTGCTCACGGCGCCGAACATGCGCGGGCGGCTGCGCGCCATCCGCGAGCGCGGCGGCAAGTTCGTAGTCGTCGACCCTCGCCGGACGCGCACGGCCGAGGAGGCGTCGGAGCACCACTTCATCCGGCCGGGCACGGACGCGCTGCTCCTCGCGGCCATGGCGTGCACGATCGTCGAGGAGGAGCTCGAGGACACGGGTGCGCTCGCCGAGCACGTGAACGGGCTCGACGAGGTGCGCGCGCTCGTGCGCGAGTTCCCGCCGGAGTCCGTGGCCGACGCCTGCGGGATCGAGGCCGAGGAGATCCGCCGGATGGCGCGCGAGCTGGCCGCGGCCGAGCGCGGCGCGGTGTACGCGCGGATCGGCACCTGCACGCAGGAGTTCGGCACCCACGCGAGCTGGCTGGTGGACGTGCTGAACGTGCTCACCGGCAACCTCGACCGCGAGGGCGGGGCGATGTTCACCCGCGCGGCGGCGGGCCAGCGGAACTCCTCGGGCCCGGGCGGCGGTGGGAAGGGCATGCGGTTCG
Organism: Thermoleophilaceae bacterium; assembly: GCA_036377235.1. GTDB lineage: Bacteria > Actinomycetota > Thermoleophilia > Solirubrobacterales > Thermoleophilaceae > JACVRW01. The sequence continues at coordinate 7,160 of DASUYU010000059.1, read as the reverse complement.
GACGCTGGCAGAGCCGCGTGCGCGGGTTGCCCGAGTACTTCGGCGAGCTGCCCGCGTCGGCGCTGGCGGAGGAGATCGACACGCCCGGCGAGGACCGGGTGCGCGCGCTCATCACGGTGGCGGGCAACCCGTTCGTCTCGACGCCGAACAGCCGGCGGCTCGAGCGCGCGGCCGAGTCGCTCGACTTCATGCTCGCGATCGACATCTACGTGAACGAGACGACCCGGCACGCGGACGTGATCCTGCCCGCGCCGGAGCCGCTCGAGAAGTCGCACTACGACGTAGCGCTCTACCAGCTCGCCGCGCGGAACGTGGCGAACTTCTCGCCGCCCGTGTTCGAGCGCGAGGGGCCGGCCGAGTGGGAGGTCCTGATGCGGCTGGCGGGGATCGTCGCCGGCCAGGGGCCGAACGGCGACGTCGCCGCCTTCGACGACATGGTCATCCAGACGCTGGTCCAGCGCGAGGTGGGCATGGACGGCTCGCTTGTCGCGGGCCGAGACCCGGGCGAGCTGCTCGCGGAGCTCGAGCCGCGCCGCGGGCCGGAGCGCGTGCTCGACTTCCTCGTGCGCGTGGGCCCCTACGGCGACGGCTTCGGCGCCGATCCCGAGGGGCTGACGCTCGACGCGCTCGAGCAGAGCCCGCACGGCGTGGACCTCGGCGCGCTCGAGTCGCGGCTGCCGGACATGCTGCGAACCGCGTCGGGCAAGGTCGAGCTGGCGCCTGAGGAGATCGTCGGCGACATGGACCGGCTGCGCGCCGCGGCGGCGCGCGAGCGGAACGGGGGCTTCGTGCTGATCGGGCGCCGGCAGCTCCGCTCGAACAACTCGTGGATGCACAACCTGCCCGCCCTCGTGAAGGGCAAGGAGCGCTGCACGCTGTACGTGCACCCGGACGACGCGGTGCGGCTCGGGCTCGCCGACGGCGAGCTGGCGAGCGTGACCTCGGCCACGGGCGCGATCGAGGTGCCGGTCGAGGTGACCGACGAGATCATGCGTGGCGTGGTGTCGATCCCGCACGGGTGGGGCCACGACGCCGACGGCGTCCGGATGGGCGTGGCATCGGCGCACGCGGGCGTGAACAGCAACTTCCTCGCGGACGAGTCGATGATCGAGCCGCTGTCCGGGAACGCCGTCCTGAACGGGATCCCGGTCGAGGTGAGTGGCCTAGATGGGCTGGAGCATGGAGCCGCCGCAGTTCCGGCAGATCACGTTGGCGGTGTCTGACATCCGCGCGATCGTCGAGTGCGCGCCGCAGTGAGGGCACTCCGAGCGGAGCTCGAATCGATGCAGGCAGTGGAGGCAGCGGTAGCGGCCGGGAAGGTTCGTGCCGCGCAGCCACGGCTCGCCGCATGACGGGCAGTCCGGGCCTGACTTGACGGTCTGTTCATCCGCTGTGGACACAGGTTTCCCTTGGTAAAGCCTGAGCAACGCTAGCGGCTACCCGCCAGACGGGCTCCATAACCACGGATCCACGCCTCCGCGTCCATGGGCCGCCTCCCGGCCGGATGGACCTCGGAGAGCTCGAGCGCACCGCCCATCGCGCCGTAGAGGAGGCGGCCGTGGCGCGCGTCCAGCTCGCCCGGCGAGGGCCCCTCCTCAGCGGCCACGGCGGCGCGGACCACGCCGAGCCGCTCGTCCCACGGCAGGTCGATGTATGCGCCGATGTGCGGCCGCAGGGCGCGCACCCGCCGCTCGAGCAGGTCGGGAGTGAGCTGAGGGTCGAGACGGCGGTCCTCGGGCCCGATCTTCTCGGCGTAGGTCACGCCGGTGTCGGGCTGGTCGCGGAACGGCCCCTGCGTGTCGAGCGCCTCGACGAGCAGCTCGCCGCCGAGCGCCGCGAGCCGGTCGGAGAGCGAGCCGTAGTCGTCCTCCGCGCTGATGGCCTCGGTCCGCTGCACGGCGATCGGGCCGGCGTCGAGCTCGGCGGTGGGCCGCATGATGGTCACGCCCGTCTCCTCGTCGCCGGCCTCGATGGCCCGCTCGATCGGGGCCGCGCCGCGCCAGCGCGGGAGGAGCGACGGGTGCACGTTCAGCATCTCGTGCTCGGAGAGGAGCGGCTCCCTGATGAGCGCGCCGTAGGCGCAGATGAGTACCGCCTCGGGCTGCGCGGCGGAGATGCGCTCCCGCGCGGCGTCGTCGTTGACGTTCTCCGGCTGGAACAGCTCGATGCCGAGCGGCCCGGCGCGCTCGGCCACCGGCGGTGGCGCCAGCTTCCTGCCCCGTCCCCTCGGCGCATCGGGCCGGGTCACGACCAGCACCGGCCGGTGCGCGCTCACGGCGAGCCGGTCGAGGACCGTGGCGGCGAAGTCCGAGGTGCCGAGGTAGACGGTGCGCATCAGGCCGCGACGATTACGTGCAGCACGCGCGGCCCGTGCACGCCCTCGACGCGATCGAGCTCGATGTCGGATGTGGCGGACGGCCCGGCGACGAAGGTGAGCGGCCGGCCGTCTCTCACCGATGCTTCGAGCCTCCGAACCGCCTCGGGAACCAAACCCACGACCTGATCCTCCCGAACGACGCAGATGTGAAGGTCGGGGACGAGCGACAGAGCCCGCCTGCCCTGCCCCTCGCCGCCGTCCAGGACGAACGCGCCGACCTCGGCGACGCCGAGCGCGCACGCCGTCAGGGCGCCGTCGAGCTCGTCGAGCTCGGGCACCGAGAGAGGCGCGTCCTCGACGAGCTCGATCCCTCCCTCCTCGCCTCCAACATCCCTCGGCCGCCAATCCTCGGGCAGATCAGCCGGGATCCCGATCCTGCGCGCGCCCGCCTCGCGCGCGATCCGCCCGACCGTCTCGGCCACCTCAGACTCGGCCACCCGGTGCACGGTCGCCCGGTACTCCGCCACCCGCTCGGCAAAGACGGTCACGATCTCGTCACGTGTTCGTTCGTCCTCGGTGCGGTAGTTGCGCGGGACGTCACCCGGCGTCGCGCCGGCGAGGGCCGAACGGATGCGGTGAAGGATGTCTGCCCGCGCGCCGCCGGCCGGCCCGGTCGCCGGATCCGCCCCGTCCGGGGGGACCGTGTCGTGCTTATGCACGTCATGGGTGCGTAAGTACGACACCGCGTTTGCGTTAGCCGCCATATGGGCGGTCAACGCAGACATCGTCCCGGCGGGCGGCCCCTTGGCGGCTGCGGCGTCCCCTTCGGTGCCCGTCCCTGGAACGCCCGCGCCGCGCGTCCGGCGCCACCACTCTCGGAAGGTCTCCTTCGCCGGAAGCGGGAGGTCGCGCGAGGTCGTCCAGCCCGCCAGCGGCGGCGGCGCGGTCGAGATCTTCGAGCCGAACGGGCGCGCCGCCGTCCGCGCCAGCTTCTGTGCTCGCTCGTAACGAGCACGTGACGAGAACACCTGGAAGAGGGCCCGCATCGTGAGCCTCTCGGGATCGAGGCGCCGGCGGGAAGCCACCTCGCGGGCGCGCAGGTGGGTCAGGAGGCGCGGGATCTCGATCTTCACGGGGCACACCTCGCCGCAGGCTCCGCAGAGGGAGGAGGCGTACGGCAGCGAACGCGCGTTCTCGATGCCCCGGAGCTGGGGCGTCAGGATCGCCCCGATCGGCCCCGGATAGACCGAGCCGTACGCGTGCCCTCCCACCCGCGCGTACACCGGGCACACGTTCAGGCACGCCGAGCACCGAATGCACCGGAGCGCCTGCCTGCCCACCTCGTCGGCAAGCGTTTGCACACGACCGTTGTCCAGTAACACGAGATGGAACTCGCGCGGGCCGTCGCCGGCGAGAGAGCCCGCTCCTTCATCGCCGGTCGTTCGTGCCGCAACCCCGCTCCAAACCGACGTATACGGATTCAGCCGCTCCGCCGTCGAAGACCGCGGCAGCAGCTGCAGGAACACCTCCATGTCTCGCCACGCCGGGATCACCTTCTCGATCCCCATCACGGTCACGAGCACCTCGGGCAGCGTCGTGCACATCCGGCCGTTGCCCTCCGACTCGAACACGCAGACGCTGCCGGTCTCCGCCACCGCGAAGTTGGCTCCGCTCACCCCCATCCGCGCCGAGAGGAACTTCGCGCGGAGGTGAAGCCGGGCGGCCTCGGTGAGCGCGGCCGGGTCGTCGGTCAGGTCCTCGGAGCCCAGCTCCCGAATGAAGATGTCACGGATCTCCGCCCGGTTCCGGTGGATCGCCGGCACCAGGATGTGCGAGGGAAAGTCGTCGTCGAGCTGGATGATCAGCTCGGCCAGATCGGTCTCGAGAGCGTGGATCCCGTTCGCGGCAAGATTGGCATTGAGATCGATCTCGTCCGTCGCGACCGACTTCACCTTCACGACCTCGTCCACCCCATGCGATCGCGCCAAGGCGGCGACGATGGAGCACGCCTCATTGCCGTCTTTCGCCCAGTGAACCTCACCGCCCGCCGCCCGCACCGACGCCTCGAGCGTCTCGAGAACAGAGTCCAGCCGCAGCAGCGCCGCGTCCTTGATCCCCGCCCCCGCCTCGCGCAGCTCCTCCCAGTCCGGCACCTCCTCGACCGCCCGGCCGCGCTTGTCGCGGATCGTCGACGTGGCCCGCGCCAGGTTCGCACGCAGCTGGCTGTCCGCCAGCGAGCGCCGTGCCGCCGCCGGGAAGCCCGTCAGGCCCATGGCGAGTCCTCGGTCGAGGCGAGGATCTCGGCGAGGTGGACCGTCCGCACCCCGGTCCGCCCGCGTGACAGGCCGCCGCCGATGTGCATCAGGCACGACGAGTCCACCGCGCACACCACCTCGGCGTGCGTGTCCAGGACATTCCGGACCTTGTCCGACAGCATCGCCGTCGATACGTCGGCGTTCTTCACCGCGAACGTCCCGCCGAACCCGCAGCACTCCCGCGCGTCCGGCAGCTCCACGAGATCCATCCCGCGGACCGCCGACAGCAGCCGCAGCGGCCGGTCGCCGAGCCCGAGGCTGCGCAGCGAGTGGCAGGTCGGGTGGTAGGTGACCCGGTGCGGGTAGTAGGCGCCCACGTCCTCGACCCGGAGCACGTCCACGAGGAACTCGGTCAGCTCGTGCACGGGCGGTGCGTCCGCGCCAAGTTGCTCACGCACCATGCCCGCGCAGGATGCCGAGGGCGTCACGACCGCCTCGTACCCCTCGAAGACCCCGGCAAGCCGCCGCGCCAGCGCGAGCCCCTCCTCGGCATAGCCGCTGTTCAGGTGCATCTGCCCGCAGCAGGTCTGCTCCTCGGGGAACTCCACCTCCACGCCGAGCCGCTCGAGCAGCCGCACGACCGCCTGCCCGGCGGACGGGAAGAGCGTGTCGCCGAGGCAGGTGACGAATAGGCCGACTCGCACGTGGAATGAGTTTCCCCCTTCGATCGGGTGGGCAATCCGCTCGCAGACCCAACAAGGGAGGGCTTTCCGTGTACACGCAGGACTTCAACCCGGTCTCGGACTCGCTCGGCCTATCCGCGATATTCGCGGTGCTGCCCGTCCTGACGCTCTTCGTGCTGCTTGGCGGCCTGAAGGTGAAGGCGCAGTGGGCTGCATTGATCTCGCTGGCCGTGGCGATGCTCGTGGCGCTGATCGTCTACGGCATGCCGATCGACCAGACCGCCCTGTCCGCCAGCGAGGGCGCCGTCTTCGGCTTCTTCCCGATCATGTGGATCGTGATCATGGCGCTCTGGATCTACAACATGACGGTGGATACCGGGCACTTCGCGGTCCTCCGGCGCTCGTTCGGCACCATCTCCGAGGACCAGCGCATCCAGGCCGTGATCATCGCCTTCTGCTTCGGCGCGCTGATGGAGGCGCTGGCCGGTTTCGGTACGCCCGTCGCGATCAGCTCGGTGATGCTGATCGGCCTCGGCTTCCGTCCGATCAAGGCCGCCTCGCTCGCCCTCGTGGCTAACACCGCGCCCGTCGCGTTCGGCGCAATCGCGATCCCGATCGTGACGCTGTCCGAGATCACCGGCCTCGACAAGGGTGACCTCGGTGCGATGGTCGGCCGCCAGACGCCCTTCCTAGCCCTGATCGTGCCGCTGATCCTCATCGCGATGGTCGACGGCGCGCGCGGCATCCGCCAGACGTGGCCCGTGGCGGTCGTCGGCGGATTCGCGTTCGCGATCGGGCAGTTCGCGTGCTCGAACTACATCTCCGTCGAGGTCACCGACATCGTCGCGGCGCTCCTCTCGACCGGCTGCATCGTCGCGCTGCTTCAGGTCTGGACGCCTGGCGAGCCGCTGATCGCGGACGATGTCCGTCCCACAGGGCGCTTCGACCGCCCGGCCGCGGCCGGGGCGTCGGTGCACAACCCGGCGATGGAGCAGGAGATCGCACGCCGCGACGGCACCGGCCGGGACAGCACGGGCGACATCATCCGCGCGTACGCGCCCTACATCATCATCATCGCGGTGCTCTCGATCGCGCAGATCCCGGCGATCAAGAACAAGCTCGCCGAGTCGCCGTGGACGACCACGTTCGACTGGCCGGGGCTGAACGTGCAGACTCCCGACGGCGAGGCCGTGAGCAGCCAGACGTTCAACTTCAACTGGCTGCCGGCGGCCGGCACCCTGCTGCTGATCTCCGGGCTCCTGACCATGCCGGTTCTGAAGGTGTCGCCCGCCCGGGCCGTGCGCGTGCTCGTGGAGACGGTGGGCAAGCTCCGGTGGGCGATCGTGACCGTGATGGCGGTCCTGGCGCTCGCGTACGTGATGAACCAGTCGGGTCAGATCATCACGCTCGGCCTGTGGGCCGCTGGCGCCGGATCGTTCTTCGCGTTCCTGTCGCCTCTGATCGGCTGGCTGGGAGTGTCGGTGACCGGCTCCGACACCTCGTCGAACGCCCTGTTCGGCGCGCTTCAGGTCACGGCCGCGAAGGAGAACGGCATGGACCAGGTGCTGCTCGCCGCGGGCAACAGCTCCGGCGGCGTGCTCGGGAAGATGATCTCGCCGCAGAACCTCGCGATCGGGGCCGCGGCGGTGGGCATGGCCGGCGAGGAGGGCGACCTCTTCCGTAGGGTGCTCAAGTGGAGTCTCCTGCTGATCCTCTTGATGTGCATCCTCGTGTACCTGCAATCGACGGTGCTGGACTGGATGGTCGTTTAGTGGCGAACCGCTCGCTCCTCGACCGCCTGCGCGGCATCGTCGGGAGCGAGCACCTCGTCACCCACGAGCGCCAGCTCGCCACCTACGCCTCGGACGGGCTGCTCCAGTACGCGGCCCATCCGGTGGCGGTCGT
>DASUYU010000058.1:0-9689 GCA_036377235.1 Thermoleophilaceae bacterium | reverse complement strand
GCCAACTCGACCGAGTTCGACCCCGAGACGCCCTTCCCGGTGATCGACCTCCTGCCGGAGCAGAAGGAGGTGCGCGACATGGGCGGCACGATGCGGCTCGGCGCGGACCCCGTGAAGCTCCACGACGACACGCGCGCCCGCGAGATCTACGGCGACGCCGTGATCTACGAGCGCCACCGGCACCGCTACGAGGTGAACAACCACCTCCGCAAGCGGCTCGAGTCGGCCGGGCTCGTGTTCAGCGGCACGTCACCGGACGACCGCCTGGTCGAGGTGATCGAGCTGCCGGACCACCCGTTCTTCGTCGCGTCGCAGTACCACCCCGAGTTCAAGTCGCGGCCCCTGCGCCCGCAGCCGCTGTTCCGCGACTTCGTGGGAGCGGCGCTGGCGCTCGCGCGCAAGCGCGGCACGGCCGGCGCCGCCGCACCAGAGGTCGAGCCCGAAATCCGGGCAGAGTCGCGCGCCTAGCCTTAGGGTTGGCGGGTGATCTTCCGCCAGCTTGTCCATGACGACCTCGGCTGCGCCAGCTATCTGATCGGCGACGAGGACGCGGGCGTCGCGGCCGTCGTGGATCCTCGGCTCGACATCGACGAGTACCTCCGGCTCGCCCGCTTCCTCGGAGTGCGCGTCGAGCACATCCTCGAGACGCACAACCACGCCGACCACGTCTCCGGGCACGGCCGGCTCGCCGCGGCCACGGGCGCCACGATCCACGTGCACCGCATGGCGGCTCCCGACTACGACCACGAGCCGTTCGACGACGGCTGGGAGCTCGAGCTCGGCAGCATCACGGTGCGCGCGCTGCACACGCCGGGCCACCGGCCCGAGCACACGGCGTTCGCCCTGATCGCACCTGAGCGGAGCGAGCACCCGTGGGCCGTGCTGAGCGGCGACAGCCTGTTCGTGGGCGACATCGCGCGCCCCGACCTCGCGGTGGACAAGGCGGAGGGCGCCCACGGCATCTTCCACTCGCTCCACGACAAGCTGCTGTCGCTGCCCGATACCACCGAGGTCTGGCCGGGCCACCTGGGCGGCTCGATGTGCGGCGGGCCCGGCATGGATCTGAAGGTGTCGTCCACCGTCGGTTACGAGCGCGCCAGTCAGCCGCTGCTGCAGGTGCAGGACGAGGACGACTTCGTCCGGCAGGCCACCGCGGGCCTCGGCGCGCAGCCGCCCAACTTCCAGAACATCGTCGCGCTGAATCGCGGTCCGCTCGCGGTCGAGGCGGTGGACGTGCATCCGCTCACCCCGCGGCAGGTGGAGCAGACCGAGGCGGACGGGGCGATGGTGGTGGACGTGCGCACCGAGCTCCAGTTCGACGAGGCGCACATCCCGTCGGCGGTGTGCATCACCGCGCTGCGCGGCGGCTTCGGCACCCGCCTCGCATGGCTGGCCGAGCCCGGGCAGCCGCTGGTGCTGGTGGGCCGCGACGACGAGGACGCCCGCGAGGCCGCGGAGCTGGCCGGTGCGGTGGGGCTCACGAACATCGCCGGCTATCTCGCCGGGGGCATGACGTCCTGGCGCGAGGAGAAGCGGCCGGTCGAGCGCGTTCCCCGAATGAGCGTGGAGGAGCTCCACGAGCGCTGGAACGGCGGCTCGAACGGGCTGCAGCTGTTGGACGTGCGCGAGCGCTCTGAGTGGGACAAGGGCCACATCCCCGGCTCGGCTCACACCGCCTACCACGACATCCACGAGCTGCCGGGCGGGCTCGACCCCGGGCAGCCGGTCGCGGTGATCTGCGCGTCCGGACAGCGTGCCGCGATAGCCGCGAGCCTGCTGCAGCGGCTGGGCGCGGCCGAGGTGATCCACGTGGTCGACGGCGGCGTGCCTCGCTGGGAACGAGAGGGCTGGCCGGTCGAGCGGTAGCGTTCGCGGCGTGATCCACGCCGTGTCGAGCGAGGAGCGCGAGCGCCTGCTCGCCGAGTTCATCCGCCTCTGCGAGATCGAGAGCCCGTCGGGCCGGGAGCGCGCGGTCGCCCAGGCCCTGACGGAGGCGCTCCGCGGGCTGGGCATCGAGGTGGAGGAGGACGACAGCGCGTCCGCGACCGGCTCCGACTCGGGCAACCTGCTGGCGCGGGTGCCGGGACCGGAGGGCTCGCCCATCGTGCTCCTGTGCGCCCACATGGACACCGTCCCGCTCGACGGGCCGGTCGAGGTGACGAGTCAGGACGGCCTCCTCACGAACCGCCACGACGCGATCCTCGGCGCCGACAACAAGGCCGCCGTCGTCACGATCCTCGGGGCCGTCCGGAGGCTGGTGCGCGACGGCACTCCGCCGGCGGGGATCGAGATCCTGTTCACGACCGGCGAGGAGCAGGCGCTGAAGGGCGCCAAGTCGGTGGACATGTCCCGCCTCGGAGCCGACTACGGCTACGTGTTCGACCACGCCTCGCCGATCGGCGAGATCGTGATCGCGTCGCCCACGTACTACTCGGTCGAGGCGCGCTTCCGCGGCCAGGCCGCGCACGCCGGGATCCGCCCGGAGGCCGGCCACAACGCGATCGCGGCGGCGGCCCGCGCGATCGCGGCGATGCGGATCGGGCGAGTGGACCCGGAGACCACGGCGAACGTGGGCCGCATCCACGGCGGCACGTCGGCGAACGTGGTGGCGGAGCGCTGCTACGTCGAGCTCGAGACGCGCAGCCTCGACGCGGACAAGGCCGCGCAGATGGTGAGCGAGATGGTCGATGCTCTCGGCGAGGCGGCGAGCGACTCCGAGTGCGACGTGGAGACCTCCGTCGAGCGCCTGTTCCAGGGCTACCGGCTGCCGCGCACGGCGCCGGCGGTGGAGGTTGCGGCGGCGGCGCTGAAGGACAACGAGATCGAGCCGTCCTACATCACCACGGGTGGCGGCAGCGACGCGAACGTCTTCGTCCAGGCCGGGCTGCCCGTCGTGAACCTGGCGAACGGCACCGAGCGCAACCACCAGCCCGACGAGTCGGTCACGGTCCAGGCACTCGAGATGATGCTCGAGGTGACCGTGTCGCTCGTGCGGCAGGCCGCGCTCGTGGCGGCGCAGATCTCACTCGACGACTGATGGAGCGGGTCGGGGGAGAGGTGGTCTGGGAGGGGCGGCTGAACCGCGTCCGCGTGGACCGGTTTCGCTACGACGACGGCGAGGAGGCCGAGCGCGAGATCGTCGAGCACCCCGGCGCGGTGGGGATCGTGGCGCACGACGGGGAGATCGTCTACCTGGTCCGCCAGCCGCGCGAGGCGGTGGGCGACGACGCCCTGCTCGAGCTTCCCGCGGGCAAGCTCGACGAGGAGGGCGAGAAGCCGCTCGACACCGCGCAGCGCGAGCTGGCCGAGGAGATCGGCAAGGGCGCGCGCACCTGGCAGCACCTCACGAGCTTCTACACCTCGCCGGGGTTCACCGACGAGGAGTGCCACCTGTTCATGGCCACCGACCTCTACGACGAGACGGCCGAGACCGACGAGAACGAGCGGATCGAGATCGTGGAGTGGCCGGTCTCCCAGCTGGACAACGCGATTCGCGACAGCCGCGACGCGAAGACGCTCGTGGGCCTGCTGTGGCTGCGGGCGTTCCTGAACCGCTGATTGCAGCCAAAGGGCTGAGCCGCGCCTGCGCGAAACCCGCAGCGTGGCCACAATCGAAAAGCCGGTCGTCGAGAGGCGGTTCGAGCACCTCGTGCTCGATTTCCTCGCCTATCTCGAGTTCGAGCGGGGGCTCTCCCGGAACACCCTCGATGCGTACCGGACCGATCTCCTGCAGTACGGCCGCTTCCTGGAGGAGCGGGAGGAGTCCGCGCTGGACGCGACCCCTGGCGACGTGTCCGACTTTCTCGAGCGCCTCGCGAAGGGCGGCGAGGATCGCCCGCCGGCGTCGCCGGCGACCATCCACCGGAAGAGCGCGTGCCTGCGCTCCTTCTACCGCCATCTGCGCCGCGACGGACTGCTCGACACCGATCCCACCGCATCGCTGAGCACGCCGCGGCGGGCGCGGAAGCTGCCTCAGGTGCTCACGCGCGGCGAGGTCGAGAAGCTGCTGGCTCAGCCGCGCGGCACCGAGCCCGCCGCTCTGCGCGACCGCGCGCTGCTCGAGGTGATGTACGCCTGCGGCCTGCGCGCCTCCGAGGCGATCGGGCTCGAGCTGATGGACGTGGACATCGAGGAGGGCGTCCTGCGGGCGCGCGGCAAGGGATCGAAGGAGCGCGTCGTGCCGATCGGCCAGGCGGCGCTGAAGGCGCTTCGCATCTACGTGGACCGCGGCCGCCCCAAGCTCGTGAAGGGCGCGCCGGAGGCGCACCTGTTCGTGAACTTCCGCGGCGGCCACCTCACCCGCCAGGGCCTCTACAAGATCGTGCGCCGCCACGCGCAGACGGCGGGTCTGGCCGACCGGATGAGCCCGCACACCCTGAGGCACACGTTCGCGACCCACCTGCTGTCCGGCGGCTGCGACCTGCGCTCGGTGCAGGAGATGCTGGGCCACGCCGACGTGTCGACCACCCAGCTCTACACCCACCTCTCGAGCGAACGGCTCAAGGACGTCTACTTCAGGGCGCACCCGCGTGCTAGAACCGACGTGAGTGCCGGAGCTCCCTGAGGTAGAGACAATCCGCCGTCAGCTGGCGCCCGCCGTCGAGGGGCGCCGGCTCGAGCGCATCCGCGTGCTCGACCCGCGCTGGTCCGATCCGGCGCCGACCGAGGCGATTGCGGACGCACTCGACGGCCGCAGGATCGAACGGCTGTGGCGGCGTGGCAAGTACCTGGTGATGTCGTTCGAGGACGACGTGCACCTGGTGATGCACCTGCGGATGACCGGCAACATCCTGCTGACCGCCGAGGAGCCGAAGCACACCCGCGTCCGGATGCAGCTCGACGACGGCCAGACCGTCCTGTTCGTGGACCAGCGTCGCTTCGGGACCGGTGATGTCCTCCTGGGCAGCGACGCGCTCGCCGAGTACTTCGCGTCACGCCTGGGCGTCGAGCCGCTCAGCCCCGACTTCACCGCCGAGGCTCTCCGCGAGCAGGCACGCGGGCGAAAGCAGCCGGTGAAGGCGTTCCTCCTGAACCAGGAGCGGATCGCCGGCGTGGGGAACATCTACGCGGACGAGGCCCTCTTCAGGGCCCGAATTCACCCGCTCCGGCCGGTGGGGACCCTGCGGCGCCCCCAGATCGAGGCGCTGCGCGACGCGGTGGTGGAATCGCTGAACGCGGGGATCGACGCCAAGGGCGCCTCGATCGACGACTACAGGCACGTCGACGGCGCCCAGGGCACCTTCCAGGACCGCTTCCTCGTCCACCTGCGCAAGGGAAAGCCCTGCGTCCGCTGCGGAACGCCGATCCAGAAGATGCGAGCAGCGGGCCGCGGCACCTACGTGTGCCCACGCTGCCAGCGCCGCCCGCGGCGCTAGCCGGACGAACGACAGCACTAAGGGGGTGGGTCCAAACGGGTTGGGCGTTTTTCCTGGCCATATGCCCAGGAAAGTCGACCCACCCCCTCACGGGCTGCCCTCAATGCTGCCCTCAATGCTGTCTTGGGGGCCCTACGCGGCCAGCAGGTTCTCGAGCGTGCCGGCGCGGTCCGCTTCGAGCAGCTCGCGGAAGCCGCCGATCGAGCGCTGTCCCACGACGATCTGGGGGAAGGTCAGCTGCCCGGTCAGGGCCACCAGCTCGGCGCGGCCGACCGGGTCCTTCGCGAGGTTGACCTCGCGGTAATCAACGCCGCGTGTCTGCAGCAGGGTCTTCGCCTGCCTGCAGAAGCCACAGGGTTCCGTCGTGTAGAGGAGCACCGCCCCGTTCTCGTCCGCCATCCCGATCAGAGTGTATTTACCCCCATGCCGGGCTCTTTTAAGACAGAAGCGATCGTGCTGCGCTCGATCCGATACGGCGAGGCCGATCGCGTGCTGCACCTCTATACGGCCGATCGCGGGCGCCTTGGTGCCGTGGCGAAGGGCGTCAGGAAGGTGAAGTCGCGCCTCGGCGGCCGGCTCGAGCCGCTCAGCCGCGTCCGGCTCGTGATGCACCAGGGCCGCGGTGAGCTGTGCACGATCAGCCAGGTGGACACGGTGCAGGCCTACGCCGCGCTCCGCGAGCGCCGCGCCACGCTCGAGCGCGGCTCGCAGGCGTGCGAGGCGGTGCTGCGGCTGCTCGACTCGGCCGAGCCCAACCGGCCGGCCTACAACCTGCTGTGCAACGAGCTCGCTCTCCTCGACGCGCACCCGGACCACGCCGGCCGCGCCCAGGCGCTCGCGTTCCGCCTGAAGCTGCTGCTCGCCGCCGGCTTCGCGCCCGAGCTGGCCTCATGCGCGGCCTGCGGCGAGGCCGAGCACCTCGGCGCCTTCTCGCCGAGCGCCGGCGGCGTCGTGTGCGCCGGGTGCGAGGCCGGCTCGTTCCCGCTGGGGGAGGAGGCGCACCGGTTCCTCGTCGATGCCCTGGCCCGCCCGTTGGCCGAGGCGCCCGTGGCGCCCGACCGCGCGCTCCAGCAGGCCGACCGCGCCCTCGCGGAGACGATGGAGTACCACGCGCACGTGCGCCTGCGCCGGGTGGCGTAAGGGCACTAGATTCCCCGCCGTGGGAGACAAGCTCGTCTACGACTTCGAGGAGGGATCGCGCGACATGCGCGAGCTGCTCGGGGGGAAGGGCGCGAACGTCGCCGAGATGACCCGGGTGCTCGGCCCGGAGCGCGTGCCCGCGGGCTTCACGCTCACCACCGAGGCGTGCATCGCGTACATGCGGGGCGAGGGCCTACCCGACTATTCCGATGCACTCGCCCGCCTGGAGGAGAAGGCGGGCCGCTCCCTCGGTGAGCCCGGCGATCCACTCCTCGTGTCCGTGCGGAGCGGGGCGCGCGAGTCGATGCCCGGGATGCTCGACACGGTCCTCAACCTCGGCCTCAACGACGAGTCGGTCGAAGGGCTTGCCACAACTACCGGCAACGAGCGCTTCGCCTGGGACTCGTACCGCCGCTTCACCCAGATGTTCGGGAACGTCTGCCGCGGCATCGCCGGCGAGCGCTACGAGGATCTGATCGCGGACGAGAAGGAGAGCGCGGGTGTCACCGAGGACGTGGACCTCGACACCGAGCGGCTCAGGAGCCTCACCGGCCGGTTCAAGGAGCTCTTCAAGGAGGAGACCGGCGAGGAGTTCCCGCAGGACCCGCAGGAGCAGCTCCGCCAGGCGATCGTCGCCGTGTTCGACTCGTGGACCGGGAAGCGGGCGGTCGAGTACCGCCGCATCAACCACATCCCGGACGACTGGGGCACGGCCGTGAACGTGCAGCAGATGGTGTTCGGCAACAAGGGCGACAGCTCGTGCTCGGGCGTGGCCTTCAGCCGGGACGAGATCACCGGCGAGCCCACCCCGTCGGGCGACTTCCTCCCGAACGCCCAGGGAGAGGACGTGGTCTCAGGCGTGCGCACGCCGCGCGACATCCACGAGATGAAGGAGTCGATGCCCGAGGCGTACGGCGACCTTATGGAGATCCTGCGCACCCTGGAGCGCCACTACGAGGACATGCAGGACACCGAGTTCACCGTGGAGGAGGGCAGCCTCTACATGCTCCAGACCCGCAACGCGAAGCGGCCGGCCCAGGCGGCGGTGCGGTTCGCGGTCGACGCGGTGGAGGAGGGCCTGCTCGACAAGCGCGGGGCGATCGCCACGATCGACGCCGCGAAGCTCGACGCGCTGCTCCACCCCGGCTTCAGGCGCGACGCCGACTTCCACGTGATCGCCGAGGGCGTGCCCGCCTCGCCCGGCGCCGCGAAGGGCGCCATCGTCTTCACCGCCGACGACGCCGTCCAGGCGGCGGAGGACGGACGCGACGTGATCCTCGTCCGCCCGTTCACGGAGGCCGACGACGTGGCCGGCTTCCACGCCGCGAAGGGCATCCTCACCGCCGAGGGCGGGAAGGCGAGCCACGCGGCGCTGGTCGCGCGGGGGATGGGGAAGCCGTGCGTGTCCGGCGCCTCGGCGCTCGACATCGACCTTCACGCGAAGACGCTCAGCGTGAACGGCACGCGGCTCGGCGAGGGCGACCTGATCGCGATCGACGGCACGGCCGGCGTCGTCACCGCCGACGACGTTCCGCTCGAGGTGCCGAAGGTGTCGGACCACTTCGAGACGGTGCTCGCCTGGGCGGACGAGATCCGCGTGCTCGGGGTGCGCGCCAACGCCGACACTCCCGAGGACGCCCGCAAGGCCCGCGAGTTCGGGGCCGAGGGCATCGGCCTCTGCCGCACCGAGCACATGTTCATGGCCGAGGACCGCCAGCCGAAGATGCGGGCGATGATCATGGCCGAGACCGAGGAGGAGCGGCGCGCGGCGCTCGGCGAGCTGCTCCCGCTCCAGCAGAGCGACTTCGAGGGCCTGTTCGGCGAGATGGAGGGGCTCCCCGTCACGATCCGCCTGCTCGATCCGCCGCTCCACGAGTTCATGCCGCAGGCGGAGGAGACCGCGCAGCAGGTGGAGCGCGCGCGCATCGAGCAGACCGACAACCTCGAGCAGCTCGAGCACACGCTCGAGCGGATCCACTCGCTGTCTGAGACGAACCCGATGCTCGGCACCCGCGGCGTGCGGCTCGGCGTGCTGCACCCCGAGGTCTACGAGATGCAGATCCGCGCGATCTTCCGCGCGGCGCTCGCGGTGCCCGAGCCGCCGCACCTCGAGATCATGATCCCGCTGGTGGCGTACGAGCGCGAGATCGAGCTGATGCGCGGGCTGGTCGAGCGGGTGGCAGGCGAGGAGGACGCGAGCGACCTCCCGTTCTCCGTGGGCACGATGATCGAGCTGCCGCGCGCCTGCTTCGTGGCGAACCGGATCGCCGAGCACGCCGACTTCTTCTCGTTCGGCACGAACGACCTCACGCAGACCGCGCTCGGCTTCTCGCGCGACGACGTGGAGGGCAGCTTCCTGAACCGCTACATCCAGACCAAGATCCTCGACCGCAGCCCGTTCGAGACGATCGACCGGCCGGGCGTGGGGTGGCTCGTGCGGCTGGCGGCTTGGACCGGGCGGGAGGCGAAGGCGGACCTCAAGCTCGGCATCTGCGGCGAGCACGGAGGCGACCCCGACTCGATCGCCTTCTTCCAGATGGCCGGGCTCGACTACGTGAGCTGCTCGCCCTACCGCGTGCCGATCGCGCGCGTGGCCGCCGCCCAGAGCGCCAGCAGCGCGTCCTCGAGCCCCTGATCGTCACAGCCGGCGATCCGGTGGAGCCCGTAGCCGTCGAATAGGGCGACGAAGGCGCGCGGGTCGATGGCGGGCTCGTCGAGCCCGGCCGCGCGCAGCGCCGTCTCGGCCACCTGGGCGTACATCTCGATGCTGCGCCGGGCCACCTCGCGGAGGCTCGGCCTCCGGGCGGCCTCGACGTAGAGCTCGAACTGCGCGGCGTCCGGCTCGAGCTCCGCCTGGAACAGCCGCGCGATCTCCACCGGGGGCAGCTCCGCGCAACTGCCCGAACGCCCAGAACCTGATCGCGATCATCGGGGACGGCCCGGACGCCGACCGCCGCATGCAGTTCTGGGTCCCGTCGTCGTTCCGCGGCACCGATCCCACCGGTCAGTCCAAGACTCGGGACCGGCCTACGAGGCGCAGACGGACACCTCGAACGGCAACCGGATGCTCTCCAACGTCATGGGCCGGACACCCGCGGGCAGGCGGGCTCCCAACGGGGTCGACTTCTGGTGGGACGAGGAGGGTCACCGGAACTGCTGGACCGACAACCACGC
>DASUYU010000057.1:0-3610 GCA_036377235.1 Thermoleophilaceae bacterium | reverse complement strand
CGGAAGCGCCTCCGCCAGGCCGACGGCGATGTCGATCACCGAGGTCGAGCGGACCTGGCCGACGATGTTGCGGGCCAGCCCCAGCAGCTTGAGAGGCATCAGAGCGCCCGCACGGGCGAACTCGACCATGTTCGGCCGCATCAGCGTGCTCCGGTCCACGTCCTTGAAGGGCGTGGGCACCTGCTGGTTGACCACCCGCATCATCTCCTCGGGGGTCACGCCGTTGGCGGTGAGCGCGGCGACGAAGGAGCCGGCGCTCGTCCCGACGTACACGTCGAACTGGTTCACCGTCCGGTTAACGGCCAGGAGGTCGAGCGCGCGCAGGGCGCCGATCTCGTAGACCCCGCCGGTGAAGCCGCCGCCGCCCAGCACCAGCGCGGTGCGCGAGCGGCGCGGCCGGCGCCGCTTCGGCTTTACGACCGTCTTCCGGTCCTTCTGGGACGGCTTCTCGAGCCGGACCACCTCACCCATGCGGCACCAGTATGACCGCTCCGGGGTCGTCGCTAGCGTGTTCTGCGCCCTTGATGCGACGAATCGCAGCACTCGCCGCGGCCCTGCTCATGCTGGTCCCGGCGGCCGCCACGGCTCAGGACAGGGGGCTGATGGTGAAACGGCTGACGAGCCAGATGCGGCTCGCCGGCGGCTACGCGAGCGCGTACGTGGCCGACGTGAGCGGATCCGGCGCCGAGCCCGTCTTCCACTGGCGGGAGCACACCACCCGCATCCTCGCGTCGAACACGAAGCTCTTCACCACCACGGCCGCGCTGGCCCGGTTCGGGACCGACGGCACGCTCGGCACCGAGGTCCTTGGGAACGGCGAGCTCGACACGGAGGGGATCTACCGCGGCAGTCTCTACCTCCGCGGCGGCGGCGACCCCACCTTCGGCAGCCGCCGCTTCACCACACGCTCGTACGGAGGCGGCGCCACCGTGCAGGACCTGGCGGACGCGCTCGAGGAGGCCGGCATCCAGCGAGTGACGGGCCGGGTGTACGGCGACGAGTCCGCCTTCGACTCGCTGCGCGGCGGCCCGGACTCCGGCTACGGCGTGTCGATCTGGGTCGGCCCGCTCAGCGGCCTCTCCTACAACCGCGGGCTGTTCACCGAGGGCGGCCGCGGCTTCCAGGCCAATCCGCCCGCGTTCGCGGCCGCACGCCTCGACGACGCGCTCGACGCCCGCCACATCCCGGTGCGGCTGAAACCCCGCGCCGGCGTGACCCCCGCCGAGGCCACCGTCCTGGCGAGCGTCGACTCGCCACCCATGTCGCGGCTGATCCGGCTCACGAACAAGCCGTCCGACAACTTCTTCGCCGAGATGCTGCTCAAGGACCTCGCACACCAGGCCGGCGGCGCCGGGACGACAGCGCGGGGCGCCCGGATCGCCACCCGGTTCGCCCGCCGCCTCGGCGCCCGCCCGCGGCTCGTGGACGGCTCGGGCCTGGCCCGCGGCAACCGCGCCTCGCCGTTCAGCATCGTGAAGCTGTTGACCGCGATGTACTCGCGCCCCGACGCCGACGCCTTCCTCGGTTCGCTCTCCATCGCCGGCGGCGACGGCACCCTCTTCGACCGCATGCGGCGCGGTCCCGCCCACCGCCGCTGCATCGGCAAGACCGGGACGCTCTCGAACGTGAGCGCGCTGTCCGGGTTCTGCGAGGCGGAGAGCGGCGACAACTACGCCTACTCGATCCTCATGAACGGTGTCTATCCCACGGGCGCCCGCCGCCTGCAGGACCGGATGCTCCAGGCGATCGCCAAGTACGGCTAGCCGAGCAGCGCGAGCAGGCCGTCCTCGTCGAGGATCTCGGTGCCGAGCTGCTCGGCCTTCGTCATCTTCGACCCGGGATCCTCGCCCGCCACGACGTAGTCGGTCTTCTTCGACACCGAGCCCGTGACCTTGCCGCCCGCCGCCTCGATCCGCTGGGTGGCATCCTCGCGCGTCAGGTTCGGCAGCGTGCCGGTGAGCACGAGCGTCTTGCCCACGAGCGGCCCCTCGACCGGCGCCGCGGGACCCTCCTCCTCCATCCTCAGGCCGTACTCCCTCAACCGGCCGATCAGCTCTCTCGTGCGATCTTCGGCGAGGGTCTCTTCGATGGTTCGAGCCATGATCGGTCCGATCCCCTCGACCTCCACCAGCTGATCCTCCGTGGCTCCGATCAGCGCGTCCATCGACCGCAGGCTGCGCGCGAGGTTCCGAGCATTCACATAACCGACGCCGGGAACCCCGAGCCCGTAGAGCACGCGCTCGAAGGGCTGCTCCTTCGACGCTTCGAGCGATTGCATCAGGTTGTTGGCGGAGATCTCACCGAAGCCCTCGAGTTGTGACAGTTGGTCGGCGCTGAGGGAGTAGAGATCCGCTGAGTCGCTGATCAAGCCCTCGGAGAGGAAGCGGCGCACGTTCTCCTCGCCCAGGCCGTCGATGTCCATCGCCCCGACGAAGTGCTTCACCGCTTGGAAGACCTGACCCGGGCAACCGGCCCTGTTCGGGCAGATGGTCCAGACACTTCCTTCTGGCTTGACGGTTGGCGTGTTACACGCCGGACACCGTTCCGGGGGTGTCGGTGGTGGATTTCGTTTTTTGGACCGTTGGGCGCGGGATGTTGGGGAAACGACCTGCGGGATCACGTCGCCGGCGCGCATGACGATCACCTCGTCGCCGTCGCGCACGTCCTTTCGGAGCAGGTCCTCCTCGTTGTGGAGCGTCGCGAGCTTCACGATCACGCCCGACACCTGGACCGGCTCCAGCACCGCGAACGGCACCATGTGCCCGGTCCGGCCCACGTTCCAGGCCACCTGCTTGAGCGTCGTCGTCGCGGTGGTGGGCGGGAACTTCCAGGCGATCGCGCCGCGCGGCTCGCGCCCCACCACGCCGAGCTGGCGCTGGAGGTCGAGGTCGTCCACCTTCACGACCACGCCGTCGATCTCGAAGTCGAGCCTGTCGCGGCGCTCGAGCCACGCGTCGCACGCCGCCACCACCTCCTCGACCATGTCGTGCACCTGCACGTCGGGGTTCACGCGGAACCCGTGGTCGCGCAGCCATTCGAGCCACTCGTGGTGGGTGTCGAACTCGAGCCCGTCGACCTCCCCGATCCCGTACGTCCACATCGACAGCGGCCGCGAGGCCGCCAGCGCAGGGTCGAGCTGGCGGATCGAGCCGGCGGCCGAGTTGCGCGGGTTCATGAAGGTCGGCTCGCCGGCCTCGGCGCGCTGCTCGTTCAGCCGCGCGAACGCCGCCAGCGGCAGGTAGATCTCGCCGCGCACCTCGAGCAGCGGCGGCGCGTCGTCCACGCGGAGCGGGATCGCCCCGATCGTGCGGAGGTTCTGCGTCACGTCCTCGCCCACCTCGCCGTTGCCGCGGGTGGCGCCGCGCACCAGCACACCGTTCTCGTACACGAGCGAGATCGCCAGCCCGTCGATCTTGGGCTCTGTCACGAACCGCACGTCGCCCATCTCCACGCCCTGGCGCGCGAGATAGCGCTCGCTGCGCACCACCCACGCCGCGAGCTCCTCCTCGTTGCGCGCGTTGGCCAGCGACAGCATCGGCTGGAGGTGCGGCACCTCCTCGAACTTGTCGAGCGGCCGGCCGCCCACCCGCTGCGTCGGCGAGTCGGGCGA
>DASUYU010000056.1:0-8945 GCA_036377235.1 Thermoleophilaceae bacterium | reverse complement strand
CTGACCATGCGGATCATGCAGCAGGTCGCCCGCAAGTACGGGCTGGTCTGCCTGCTCCACGAGAAGCCCTTCGCCGGCGTCAACGGCTCCGGCAAGCACAACAACTGGTCGATGGGCACGAACACCGGCCACAACCTGATGGACCCGGGTGAGACGCCGGCCGACAACATCAGCTTCCTGTTCTTCTGCACGGCCGTGATCAAGGCCGTGGACAAGCACCAGGGGCTGCTGCGGGCGTCCGTCGCGAACATCGGCCAGGATCACCGCCTCGGAGCGAACGAGGCGCCGCCGGCGATCATCTCGATCTTCCTCGGCGCCGAGCTCGAGAAGGTGTTCGACGCGATCGCGTCCGGCGAGGGCGACCCGCACACGCCGGCGTCGGTCCTCGGCCTGGGGACGCCGGTGCTGCCGCCGCTGCCGATGCACGGCGGTGACCGCAACCGCACGTCGCCGTTCGCATTCACCGGCAACAAGTTCGAGTTCCGCGCGCTCGGGTCGAGCATGTCGCTCGCCTTCCCGAACACCGTGCTGAACACGATCGTGGCCGAGGCGATCGACGAGCTGGCCGACCAGCTCGAGACCGAGGTGTCGGGCGGCAGCGACCTGGCCGAGGCCGTGAACGCGGTCGTGAAGGACGCCTACACCGAGTCGAAGCGGGTCATCTTCGGCGGCGACAACTACGCCGAGGAGTGGCATGCCGAGGCCGAGCGGCGCGGGCTGAAGAACCTGCGCACGACGCCCGACGCGCTGCCCGAGGTGCTCTCCGACGACACCGTGAAGGCGTTCGAGAAGTACGAGGTGCTCTCCCACCGCGAGCTCGAGTCGCGCTTCGAGGTGTGGTCCGAGCAGTACACGATCCGCGCGAACATCGAGGCGGAGACCGCGGCGAGCATGGCGCGGACGATGCTGCTGCCCGCGGGCCTGCGCCACGTGGCGCTGATCGAGGCTGCCGGCCTCGACGCCCAGGCGGCCGACGCACGGTCGCTCGTGAGCGACTTCGCCGACGCGATCGGCGCGCTCGAGGAGGCGAACTCCTACCCGGACGGCGTCGAGGGGCTGGAGCTGGCGGTCTACGCCCGCGACAACCAGATGACCGCGATGGAGCGGGTGCGCGAGCTGGGCGACCAGCTGGAGAAGATCGTGGCCGACGACCTGTGGCCGCTGCCGAAGTACAGCGAGATCCTCTTCATCAAGTAGTTGCCCCCCTGGTCCAAGTTCGAGGCGGACGCGCCGGACCTCGCCGCGCGCGTCCGCGAGCGATTCGACGCGCACGGCCACAAGACGATCGCCACGCTGCGCCGGGACGGCTCGCCGCGCATCTCGGGCACCGAGACGCAGTTCGAGGACGATGACCTGTGGATCGGGTCTATGAAGGACGCTCTGAAGGCGCGCGACCTGCAGCGCGATCCGCGGTACGCCCTCCACAGCGCCTCGGAGGACCCGGACGACTGGACCGGCGACGCCAAGGTCGCCGGCGTCGCCGAGGAGGTGGCGACCTCCGACGGCAAGTCGCACCGGTTCCGCCTCGACATCCTCGAGGCGTCCACCGTCGGGCTCGACGACGAGCGCAAGCACCTCGTCATCACCGTGTGGACGCCACGCAAGGGCGTCCACACGATCGTGCGCTAGCCCGTGTTGCGCAGCCCCGCAGCTATCCCGTTGACCGTCAGGAGCAGCGAGCGGGCCAGGTCGGGGTCGGGCTCCCGGCCGGCGGCCCGGTCCGCGCGCCTGCGCTCCGTCAGGGCGACCTGGAGGTAGTGGAGGGGCGCCAGGTAGTCGTCGCGCACGCGCAGCGTGCGCTGGAGCACGGGGTCGGTGTCGAGCAGCTCGGTCTCGCCGCGGAGCCTGAGCAGCTCCTCCATCGTCAGCTCGTACTCCGCGCGGATGTCCTCGAACGGCTCTCGCAGCTCGGCGGGCACGAGCCGCTCGACGTAGTGGCCGGCGATCTCGAGATCGGTCTTCACGAGCGTCATCGCCACGTTGGAGAGGAAGTTGCGGAAGAAGTACCAGCGCTCGTGCATCTCGAGGAGCCGGTCGCCGAGACCCCCCTCTCGCGCAGCCGCGAGCCCGCTGCCGACCCCGTACCACCCCGGCACGATCTGGCGCGACTGCGTCCAGCCGAACACCCACGGGATCGCGCGGAGGCTCTCGGGGCCGGCGCCCGAGTCGGGCCGCCGCGACGGGCGCGACCCGAGATGCAGCTCGGACAGGAGCTCGACCGGCGTCGACGCGAAGTAGTAATCGGGCAGGCGCGGGTGCTCGACCAGCGCGCGGTAGCGGCCGAAGGAGGCGTCCGAGATCACCTCCATCGCCTCCACCCAGGCGGCCAGCGCCTCGGGTGACATGCGCGGCCGGCGGTGGAGCACGGTCGCCTCGAGCGTCGCCGCCAGCATCAATTCCAGGTTCTCGCGCGCGAGGCTCGGCACGAGGTACTTGTCCGAGATCACCTCGCCCTGCTCCGTGACCTTGATCTCACCGTCGAGCGTGCGCGGCGGCTGCGCGAGGATCGCGTCGTGCGCCGGGCCGCCGCCGCGGCCGACCGTGCCGCCGCGGCCGTGGAACAGCCGCAGCCGGACGCCGTGCTCGGCCGCCTTGTCGCGCAGCCGCTGCTGCGCGCGGTGGATCTCCCACTGGCTCGCGGTGATCCCGGCCTCCTTGTTCGAGTCCGAGTAGCCGAGCATCACCTCCTGGACGTCTCCCCGGTCCGCCACGAGGCTCCGGTAGGTGGCGTCGGAGAGCAGCTCGCCGAGCACGCGGTCCGCGTGGCGGAGCTCGTCGATCGTCTCGAGCAGCGGCACGAAGCCGACGTTCGTGACGCCGGCCTCACGGGCGAGCACCGCGGCGGCGAACAGGTCGGCGGCGCCCCGGCACATGGAGACGATGTACGACTCGATCGCCACGGTCCCGTACCGCTCGTGCGCCTCCCGGATCGCCTCGAAGGTCGCGAACGTGCGCCGGCCCGCGTCGTCGAGCGGCGGCGGGTGATAGGCGAGCGGCCTGGGAGAGGCGAGCTCGCGGGCGAGCAGCGCGCGGCGCTCCTCCCCCGAGGCCTCCGCGTAGCCCTCGATCAACTGCGAGAGGGCGTGGTGGTGGGCGTCGGCGTGCTCGCGCACGTCCAGCGTGGCGAGGTGCAGGCCGAAGGCGGACAGCGTCCGCATCGCACGCTCCAGGCGCCCGTGCGCGATCAGTCCTCCGCGGTGCGTCACGAGCGAGTCGCGCACCAGCCGCAGCTCGGCGAGGAGCTCGCCGGCGCCGGCGTAGTCGCGCCCCTCCTCGTGCTCGCCGCCGGCGGCCAGCCGCCGGCGCGTGTTCACGAGCTTCTGCTGGATGCAGGTGAGCTTCAGCCGGTACGGCTCCTCGGCGTTCAGGCGGAGGAAGCGCGGCTCGACCTCGGGCAGCAGCTCCAGGTCGCGCGCGAGCGACTCGCGCAGCCCGGGCGTCGCGCCCGCGATCCGCTCCGAGCTCGACAGGTCGCGCCTCAACACGTTCACGACCTCGATCGCGTCGCGCAGGGCGTGGTCGTGCTGGAGGCCGAGCACGCGGCCGATGCTGTCCGGCGCGACGTTCGGGTTGCCGTCGCGGTCGCCGCCGATCCAGCTGCCGAACGCCAGCGGGCGCTGCTCGGGCTCGGCGTCGAGCCCCAGCCTGCGCAGCTCGTCCGCCATCTCCTCGAGCACGTCGGGCACCGCGTCGGCGTGGAGGTTGTCGAAGTACCAGACCGCGTTGCGCGCCTCGTCCACCACGTCGGGCCGCGCGATCCGCAGCTCGTCCGTCTGCCACAGGAGGTCGATCGTCTCCTCCAGCCGCGCCGTCACGCGCGGCCCGGCGGCCGACAGCAGGTCGGCGATCTGGCCGAGCTTGTACAGGACGGTCCGCCGCGCTGCCTCGGTCGGGTGGGCCGTGAACACCGGCCGCACGCCCAGCCGCGCGACCTCGGCGGCCAGCTCCTCCCGCGGGATGCCCGCGGCCGCGATCCGGTCAACGGCCTGGGACAGCCAGCCGCCGTCGCGCTCGCGCATCCCGGCCAGCTCGCGCCCGCGGTGCACCTGCTCCGCCACGTTCGCCAGGTGGAAGTAGGTCGTGAACGCCCGCACCAGCCGCATCGCCGCCGGAGGCTCCACCTCCGCGAGCAGCGCGGCGGCGGCCACCCGGTCCGAGCGGATCAGCCCGCGCGTGCGCTCCACCAGCTCGAGCAGCTGCTCGCCCTCCTGGCGGACGAGCGTGCGCCCGAGCAGGGCGCCGAGCTCCCGGATGTCGCGGCGCAGGCCGGCGTCGCGCTCAGTCGCGTGCGTAGCGGCTGCCGGCATACGAGGCGAGGTCGGCGAGGAAGGCCAGCACCACGATGAACCACTCGAAGCCGTTCACGTCCCGCGTGCCCGTGTCCCACATCACCGCGTACGCCAGCGTCGTCCACGGCAGCAGGAAGAAGCCGATCAGCGGCAGCAGCCAGCTGTCGAACGCCCTGGACAGCATGTCGCTGAACAGGAAGATGAAGAACAGCGCAAGCCGCGGGGACAGGAGGGCGAGCAGTGCGATCAGGCAGGGCATGTGCGCAATTTAGACTGGCGAGCCTGTCCGCGCCTGCCGCCAGCCTCGACCTGCTGCTCGAGATCGCCCCGGACGCGATCGTCGTCGTCGACGAGGACGAGGAGATCGTCGGGGTGAACGCCCGAGCCGAGGAGCTGTTCCGGCGCGATCGCGACGGTCTGATGGGCCGCCGGGTGGACGAGCTGTTCTCGCTTCCGTGGCTACGGATGCGGCGCACCGGCTCGAGCCTCGAGCTGCCCGCCCTTCGCGGCGACGGCACCCAGTTCCCCGCCGAGATCTCGCTCGCCTCGTTCGACGGGCCGGGGGGCACGCTGACCGTTGCGGCGATCCGTGACGGCAGCGAGCGCGCCGGACGCGAGGCGGAGCTGCGGGAGGCGCGCGAGCGCTTCCGGCGCGTGTTCGAGGACGGGCCCGTGGCCATGGCGCTGGTGGGCGACGACTTCCGCCTGAGTCACGTGAACGACGCTTTCTGCGACCTCACCGGCTACAGCTCGGAGGAGCTCGCCGGTCTCACGTTCGCGGACATAACCCATCCCGATGACGTGGACGCGGACCTCCGGCTCGCTCGCCGGGTGTTCGCCGGTGAGGTGAAGAGCTACAGCATCGACAAGCGCTACATCCGCAAGGACGGTCAGGTCATCTGGATCGCGCTGAGCGTGTCCGTCATCCGCGATCAGGCGGGGCGGCCGCTCAAGGGGCTCGGCATCGTGCAGGACATCTCGGAGCGGCGCGCGGCGCTCGACCTCGCCCGGGCGGAGCTGGACCGGCTGGAACGAGACCACGACCGCATCCTCGAGTTCGCCGGCGAGGGCATCTACCACGTCGACGAGCGCGGGACGATCACGTACGCCAACCCGGCCGCGGCGGAGATGCTCGGGTGGAGCGTGGACGACCTCGTGGGCAAGCCCGCGCACGAGCTGCTCCACCTCGACGGTGACCGCTTCTGGCGCCGCGACGGCACGAGCTTCCCGGCGCACCTGCGCAGCGGCGCCGTCCCGGGCGGCGGCACGGTGGTCGTGTTCTCGGACGAGAGCGAGCGCGAGCGCATGGAGGCCGCTCTGCGCGAGGCCCGCGAGCTGTCCGCGCGGGAGCGGCTGAAGGCGGCGGAGGCCGAGCGCTCACGCTGGGCGCGCGAGCTGCACGACGAGACGCTGCAGGGCCTCGCCGGCCTCCACCTCCTGCTGGCCTCGAGCGCCCGGGCTCTTACGCCGGAGCTGCTGCGCGAGCAGGTGCGCCAGGCGCAGGAGCACATCGCCGAGGAGCTGGAGAAGCTGCGCGGGCTGATCTCCGAGCTCCGCCCCGCCGCACTCGACGAGCTGGGGCTCGAGGCATCGGTGCGCGACCTCGCCGCGCGCACGCAGCACGTCTACGGGCTGCGGGTGGAGACGCGCTTCGAGTTGCCCGGCTCCGGCGCGCACCCCGCGTCGGATCTCGAGACGGCCGCCTACCGGATCGTGCAGGAGGCGCTGACGAACGCGGCGCGGCACGCGGACGCGTCGCTCGTGGTCGTGGAACTGGTGCGCCACGACGGCTCCCTCCGAATCAGGGTGACCGACGACGGCCGCGGGTTCCACGCCGGACTCGAGGGCGAGGGGTTCGGGCTGCGCGGCATGCGCGAGCGCGTCGAGCTGCTCGACGGGCGGCTCACGATCGCCCGGCGCGAGAAGGGCGGCACCGAGGTGCGGGCGACGCTGCCGCTATCCCGGCAGCTCTGACGGCTCGACGAGCCCGCGCTCGAGCGCGTACTCCACGAGCTCCGACCGCCTCGTGAGCTCGAGCTTGCGCTGGAGCCGCGCGCGGTGGCTCTCGACGGTGCGCACGCTCAGAAACAGCCGCTCCGCGATCTCGCGATTCGTGTTCCCGCGCGCGATCAGCCTCAGCACCTCGAGCTCGCGGTCCGACAGCTCGGGCGGGCCGGTGGTGGCCGCCGCGGCCAGACGGGCTCCGAGGCGCGGCTCCAGGTACGTGCCGCCGTCCACGGCAACCCGGATCGCCTCGAGGAGCTGGCCCTCCGCCGCCTCCTTCGGCAGGTAGCCGGCCGCGCCCTGTCGAAGCGCCTCGGAGGCGAAGCTCGGATCCCGCTGCGCGGTCAACACCACGACGGCGGTGTCCGGGTGCAGATCCCGCAGCCGCGGGATGGCGGCGAGGCTCGGGGCACCCGGCATGTGAAGGTCGAGCACGAGCACGTCCGGGCGCAGGTCGGCGACCGCGTCGAAGGCGCCCTCGACGTCGCCGCACTCACCCACAACCGCGATGCCCGGCTCGGACTCGAGCAGCAGGCGCAGCCCGCTGCGCACGACCACGTGGTCGTCGGCGAGCACGACGGTGAGGGCTCTCTCCGCGGGTTCCGTAGTTCCTACCCAATCGCGTTCCGTGGTTCGGCGCCAGCCGAACTGTACGGGGACACCCGCTTGTGGGCCGGGATTCCCGTCGCAAGAGTCCCGCTCCATGTCCGTGACTTCCGGCGCTGCCGGCGCAGCAGCGCGCGAACGGGCGCGCCGATGGGAGCGGCGCGGACCGGTGGTGTCCGGCGTCGGCGTCTCACTGCCCCCGCGCGAGTACTCGCAGGAGGACGTGCTCGAGCTGCTCGGCCTCGCGGACGACGAATTCGCCCAGTCGATCTTCGCGCGCAGCGGAGTGCGCACCCGGTGCCTGTTCGCCTCGGACGAGACCGTGCGGGCATCACTGCAGGCGCGTGCGGCGGCTACCGAGGAGCATCTCTTCGACCTGGCGCTCGGCGCGCTCCGCCAGCTCGACTTCGACCCCGCCGAGATCGGCGTGCTCGTGACAGCGAGCTACTGGTCGCTCGGGGGACCGACGCTCGGCCATACGCTGGTCGACGCGCTGGGGCTCCCCCCGAGCACGGACAAGTACCACCTGACGGGGGTCGGATGCGCGAGCGCGGTGCCCCTTCTGCGGCTCGCCGGCCAGGCCCTCCGCGACCGGCCCGGCGAGCGCGCGCTCGTCATCGGCGCCGAGAGGGTGAGCGGATTCATGACGCGCGCCCAGACGGGCGACGAGCGCACCAAGATCGTGGGCTCCGCGCTCTTCGGGGACGGATGCGGCGCCGCGCTGCTCGACCTCGGGCCGGGGTCCCGCGGCGGGCCCGAGATCGTGGCCACCGCCGTCCACCAGATCCCGGACTCGCTCGACCAGGTGCGCTTCGGCGTGACCCGGGACGACTCGTTCATGCGCCTTGGGCGGGAGCTGCCGGCACTCGCGGAGGCCGGGCTCCCCGATCTGATCGACGAGTTCCTCGGAGCTCGCGGGCTCGACGTGGGTCAGATCGACCACTGGCTGCTGCACCCGGGCGGGCGAGGCATCCTCGAGGGCGCGCAGCGCGGGCTGGGCCTGGAGGACGAGGAGGTCGCGGCGAGCGCCCGCGTGCTGGCCGACTACGGCAACACCGGAACGGCCTCGAGCTTCTTCGTGCTGCGGGAGACCGAGCGCATGCGCGCTCCGGATCCCGGCGACCTCGGGCTGATGGTCTCCATCGGCCCGGGCGTGACGATCGGACTCTTGTTGTTGAGCTGGTGAGAGGAGACGGAACATGAAGGTGATCGGCGCAGGATTCGGCCGGACGGGAACGATGTCGCTGAAGGGCGCGCTGGAGCAGCTCGGCTTCGGCCCGTCCTTCCACATGATCGACGTGGCTCGGGAGCCCGAGCTCCTGCCCGATTGGCAGGCCGCCGTCGACGGCGAGCCGGTGGACTGGCGGAGGGTGCTCGAGGGCTGGGGGTCCACCGTGGACTGGCCCGCGTGTACGTTCTGGGAGCAGATCTGGGAGGCATTCCCCGAGGCGAAGATCCTCCTGAGCGTGCGCGACCCCGAGGCGTGGTACGCGAGCTGCCTGAAGAGCATCCACGCGTCGGCCCAGGCCGCCGGGCGCGGCGAGCTCGAGGGCGGCTCGGTCGAGGTCTCGCCCGAGGCCATGAAGATGATCAACGGGCTGATCTGGCACGGCACGTTCGACGGCCAGTTCGAGGACAAGGACTTCGCGATCAGGGTGTTCAACAACCACAACAGGGACGTGGTGTTCAAGGTGCCGGCCGACCGCCTGCTGGTGTACGAGATCACCGACGGCTGGGAGCCCCTGTGCGAGTTCCTCGAGGTGCCGGTGCCGGATACGCCGATGCCGCATCTCAACGACGCGACGTCGTTCAGGGCGATGGTCGGGCTGCCCGCGCTGCCCGCCTGAAGCTCGCGCGGCGCCTTCCGTTGCCACGGGGCGCATCCGGTGGGAGGATGAAGTCGGAGGAGCGGATGGACGAAGCCGCGCTTGGGCGCATCAAGCTGTTCTCGAGTCTCTCGCGCAAGCAGCGCCGGCTCCTCGCGATGCGCGGGGACGAGGTCGACGTGCCCGCCGGCAGGGTGCTCTGCTGCGAGGGCGAGACGGC
>DASUYU010000055.1:0-12128 GCA_036377235.1 Thermoleophilaceae bacterium | reverse complement strand
GTGACCATGTACGGCGAGATGTAGCCCTTGTCGAACTGCATGCCCTCGGTGAACTCGAGGTCCATGCCGAACGTCTGGCCCTCCTCGACGTTCACGACGCCGTCCTTGCCGACCTTGTCGATCGCGTCGGCGATCACGTCGCCGATGTCGTCGTCGGCAGCCGAGATGGCGGCCACACGAGCGATCTGGTCCTTGCCCGAGATCTCCGTGGAGACCTCCTTGATGCGATCGACGACCTGGTCGACGGCCTTCTCGATGCCGCGCTTGAGCGCCAGCGGGTTCGCGCCGGCGGCCACGTTCTTCAGGCCCTCGCGGACGATCGTCTGCGCGAGCACGGTCGCCGTGGTGGTGCCGTCGCCGGCCACGTCGTTGGTGGCGGTAGCCACCTCGCGTACCAGCTGAGCGCCCTGGTTCGAGAACGGATCCTCGATCTCGATCTCACGGGCGATCGACACACCGTCGTTGGTGATGGTGGGAGCACCGAACTTCTTGTCGATCACGACATAGCGGCCCTTGGGGCCGAGCGTGACCTTGACGGCATTCGCCACCGCGTTTACGCCGTCCTCGAGCGCCTTGCGCGCGTCGACGTCGTACTTCAGTTCCTTTGCAGCCATTAGTGCCTGTCCTCCTAGCCCGCGACCTTGGCGAGCACGTCCGACTCACGAAGCACGAGGAGATCCTCGCCCTCGACCTCCACCTCGGTGCCCCCGTACTTGGAGTACAGGACCGTGTCGCCCTCGGCGACGTCGAGCGGGATGCGCTTGTCGCCATCCTCGTCCCACTTGCCCTCACCGACGGCTAGGACCTTGCCCTTCTGGGGCTTCTCCTTCGCTGTGTCGGGAAGGACGATGCCGCTCGCGGTGGTCTCGTCCTCTTCGATCGCCTGCACAATGAGGCGATCACCCAGAGGCTTGAGATTCATTCGTTCTACCTCCTAAGAAGTTCCTGGGTCTGGCCTGGCACTCTAGCAGCGAGAGTGCCAAAAGAGGAGGCGAATCCCTGTCTAGTTCTGGGCTGGTGCGCTTGGGCGCATGCGCTCCTGGATCTCCGACGGGCGATCGGAGATCTGCGAGAAGCGCACCACCGTCACCACGTCGTCCATCTCGACCTTGCGGCCGTAGATCTGCTCGAGGAAGTGGACCATCTCGTCCAGCCGGCGGAACTCCGGGTTGTCGTGCTCGATGTCCCGCGGGGACAGGTCCTGGACCTTCTTCACCTCGACCGAGTCGATCACGGCGTCGAAGATCTTCTGCCGCGGGGAGTGCTGGAAGCCCACGGTGATCATCACGACCTCGCCCTTGCGGTACTTCTTGCCCTTGTCGCCAAGGCGGATCGTGGCGGTCTTGCGGCCGCGCTTCAGCTGGTCCACGAAGACCGGCGAGTAGAAGTTGAGGACGAACACGGTCGGGGCAGACTACTTGCCCTGGGTCACGCGCGATAGCGCCGTCTCGGCGATCTCCTTCTCGCTCCTGTAGGCGAGCCGCCCGGGGGCCTCCTCGAGCGGGATCCAGAGCGCCTCCTCCACCTCGTGGTCGTGGTCCTCGAGCCGCCCGGAGCGGTACCGGAACAGGAAGAAGGTCACGATTTTCATCACCCGATCGCCGTCGCGGGCGTACCAGTACTTGATGTCGCCTAGCTTCTCGACCGGGGTCGCCTCGAGGCCCGTCTCCTCCCGCACCTCGCGGAGAGCGGCGTCCCGGGAGGACTCGCCCTCCTCCGGGTGGCCCTTCGGCAGAGCGAGGATGTCGTCGCGCACGCGCACGACGGCGAGGTGCGGCCGGCCGCGCATGTTGCGGATCACGAGGCCGCCCGCCGAGAACTCGCGGATCACTCGTCCGTCACCAGCGGGACGAAGCGGACGCCGGTGACGGCCTCCTCCTCGCCGTCGCGGAAGCGCATCAGGAGCTCGTGGCCGGCGCGGTCCACCGGGCAGACGAGCGCGGCCCCCGGCTCGAGCTGCTCGAGGAGGGCGGCGGGCGGCCGGTCGCGTGCGGTGGCGGTGACCGAGATGCCCCCGAACGGCGCGTGCTCGGGAGCGCCTCGGGTGCCGTCCCCGACGCCCACGACGACATTGTCGTACCCGAGCTCGTGCAGCGCCTGCTCTGCTCGCACGGCCAGTGTCTCGTGGCGCTCGATGGTCACGACCTCCCGGCACAGGCGCGACAGCACCGCCGCACCGTAGCCCGAGCCGGTGCCCACCTCGAGCACCTTCTCGTCCCCGGTCAGCTCGAGCAGCTGCGCCATGCACGCCACGATCCACGGCTGCGACATCGTCTGCCCCTCGCCGATCCGCACCGCGCCGTCGCGGTAGGCCCGGCGGCGCTGCTCCTCCGGCAGGAACAGCTCGCGGGGCACGTCCTTCATCGCGGCAAGCACCCGATCGTCGTGAATGCCGCGCCGCCGCAGCTGGCGCTCCACCATGCGCGCGCGGTCAGTGGATGTAGTTCCGGAGTCGCGCCGGGTCATGCACGGTCACCTTGCCACGTCCGAGCGTGACTATCCCGGCCCGCTCGAGCGTCGCCAGGAAGCGGCTGGCGCTCTCGCGCGACGTGCCGGCCAGGTGGGCGATCTCCGCCTGCGTCGAGCGGATCAGCACGTCGGCGTCCGGGGCTCCGTCGGCCTGGCGTCCCTTGGTCTGGGCGAGCAGCGCGCTGGCCACCCGGCCGGCCACCGTCTGGAAGGACTGCTGCAGCAGCCGCTCGTTGGTGCGGCTCACGCGCTCGGCGAGGCTGGCCAGGAGCTTCAGCGCGAGGTCGGGGTTGCGTCGCACCAGCCGCTGCATGTCGTTCGCCAGAAGCGCCAGCGCCGAGGCGGGCTCGATCACCTCCGCGGTCGCCGACCGCCGCTCGCCCCGGAACATCGCGAGCTCCCCGAACAGCATCCCCGCGCGCAGCTCCGCGAGCGCGACCATGCGCCCGTCCTGATGCTCGCGCGTGAGCAGGATCGCGCCCGAGCGGAGCAGGTAGCACGTGTCACCCACGTCGCCCTCGCGGAAGATCACCTCGCCGCGATCCCAGTGGCGCGGCACCGCCACCTTCGCCACCTCCTCGAGCTCGCGCGGCTCGACCTCGCCGAAGACCTCTGTCCCGGCCAGCAGGCGGACGGTCTCGTCCACTGTCGCCATGCGGCCATAATCCCATCTTGAGTGGCCGTCGCACCTGAAGAAGCCGTCACGTTCGCCGATGTCGAGGGCGCGGCCCGCGCTCTGGCGGGCCGTGTGCGCGAGACGCCAGTGCTCTCCGCCGGCGAGCTGTCGCGGCGGGCGGGCGCGCGCGTACTGCTGAAGGCGGAGAACCTGCAGCTCACCGGCTCGTTCAAGTCGCGCGGCGCCACGCACATGATTCGCGGCCTGTCGCGCGAGCAGCTCGACTGCGGGGTCGTTGCGGCGAGCGCGGGCAACCACGCCCAGGCGGTGGCCTTCGCCGCGCGCGAGGCGGGCGCGCGGGCGGTGCTCGTCATGCCCGCGCAGGCGCCCCTGGCGAAGGTGGCGGCGGTCAGGCAGTACGGCGGTGAGGTGAGCTTCGTGGACGGGGGCTACGACGAGGCGCAGGCCACCGCGCAACGGCTGGCCGAGGCGCAGGGCTTCACGCTCGTGCACGCCTTCGACCAGCCTGCGGTGGTGGCGGGCCAGGGCACGATCGGACTCGAGATCGCGAAGCAGGCGCCCGACGTGAAGCTCGTGGTCGTGCCGCTGGGCGGGGGCGGCCTCGCCAGCGGAATCGGTCTTGCGCTTGCGAGCGCGCTGGACGACGTGCGGGTCGTCGGGGTCCAGGCCGAGGCGTGCGCGCCGTACATCGACTCGCTCGCGGCGCACCGGCCGATCGGCGCGCGCTCGGCGAACACGATCTGCGACGGCATCGCGGTGAAGCGGCCGGGCGACTTCACGCTCCCGCTCGTTCAGCGCTATGTGCATGAGGTGGTGACCGTCTCCGACGACGAGGTGGCGCAGGCGATGGTCCTCCTCCTCGAGCGGTCGAAGCTGGTGGTCGAGGGAGCCGGCGCCGTGGCCGTGGCCGCCCTGATGCACGGACGCGTCGAGCCGCCGGTCGAGGGGTCGGTGTGCGCCGTCCTGTCCGGCGGCAACGTGGACGTGTCGCTGCTGTCCGAGGCGATCCGCCTCGGGGAGACCGCCGCAGGCCGCCGCATGGTGCTCTCGACGGTGGTGCCCGACCGCCCCGGCGCCCTCGCCGGGCTGCTGCGCGTGGTGGCCGACCGCGGCGGCAACGTCGTGGACGTGGAGCACCTGCGGGACGGAATCGAGATTCACGTGCGCGAGACCGCGATCAAGCTCGTGCTCCAGACGAGGGGCCCGGAGAACAGCCAGGAGATCCTCGACGCCGCGCGCGAGGAGGGCTTCTCCGTGCGCGTCGAGACGGACGCCTGACCGTGCGGATCGCTCCGGAGGTGGCCGAGGCGGTCGCCGGCGGCCGGCCCGTGGTCGCGCTGGAGAGCGCGATCGTCACGCACGGGCTGCCGCGGCCCCGGAACCTCGAGGTGGCTCGCCAGGCCGAGGAGGCGGTCAGCGAGGGGGGCGCGCTCCCGGCCACCGTGGCCGTGGTGGGGGGCGAGGCACGGATCGGGCTGGACGACGAGGCCCTCCGCGAGATCGCCACGGACGAGGACGCCGTGAAGTGCGGAGTCCGCGACCTGGCGCCGGCCGCGGCCTCCGGCGCTTCCGGGGGCACCACCGTGGCCGCCACCGCCCACCTCGCCGCGCGGGCGGGCATTCACGTCTTCGCCACGGGCGGGCTCGGAGGCGTGCACCGGGACGCGCGCGACAGCTGGGACGAGTCCGCGGACCTGGAGGTGCTCGGCCGGACCGGGATCGTCGTGGTGTGCGCGGGCGTCAAGTCGATCCTCGACGTGGGCGCGACGCTGGAGCGGCTCGAGACCCTCAACGTGACCGTGCTGGGGTACCGGACCGACCGGTTCCCGGGCTTCTATCTGACCGAGTCCGACTTCGCGGCGCCGTGGCGGGTGGAGTCGGCCGCCGAGGCGGCCGCGGTGGCGCGGGCTCGCTACGAGCTCGGCACCGAGGGGAGCGCGGTGGTGGTGGCGAATCCGCTGCCGGCCGACGAGCAGCTCGATCCCGTGCTGCACGACCGGGTGCTCACCGAGGGGCTGATCGCGGCGGAGGCGGCCGGGGTCCACGGCAAGGACGTGACGCCGTTCCTCCTCGATCACCTCGCCCGCGAGACGGGCGGCGCGAGCCTCGAGGCGAACGTGCGGCTCGTGCTCCGAAACGCGCGGCTGGCCGCCGAGATAGCGGGCGAGCTGGCCAGGTGAGCGGGATCGTCGTCCTGGGCGACGTCATGGTCGACGTGGTGGTGGCGCTGTCCGGGCCGCTGGCGCAGGCGAGCGACGCGCCGGCGGAGATCCGCTTCCAGGGCGGCGGCTCGGCGGCCAACACCGCGGCGTGGCTCGCTGAGGCCGGAGCCGAGGTGACGCTGGTGGGCCGGGTCGGGGACGACGAGCGCGGGCGCTCCGCGATCGAGGAGCTGCGCGCCGCCGGCGTGGACGCGCGCGTGGCGCTCGACCCCGAGCGTCCCACCGGTACGTGCCTCGTGCTCATCGAGCCGGGCGGCGAGCGCACGATGGCGCCGGACGCCGGCGCGAACGACGGGCTCGCCCCACAGGACCTGCCCGGCGAGCTGCTCGCCGGGGCCGGGCACCTGCACGTGGCCGGCTACGCGCTGCTGCGGGAGGGGTCGCGTGACGCCGCGCGCGCGGCGATCGAGCGAGCATCTGTGGCGGGCGTCGCCGTCTCGGTGGACCCGTCCTCCTCCGCGCTCCTCGACGCCGGGTTCCTCGACCTCGCAGGCGGCGCCGGCGTGCTCCTGCCGAACGCCTCAGAGGCGCACGCGCTCACCGGCGACAGCGACCCGGAGGCCGCCGCGCGCTCACTGGCGGAGCACTTCGGCGAGGTGGTGGTCACGCTTGGACCGGGCGGAGCGCTGTGGACGAACGGGGAGGAGGTGCTGCGCGCGGCGGCGGTGGCCGTGGATCGGGTTGCGGACACCACCGGGGCGGGCGACGCTTTCGCGGCGGGCTTCCTCAGCGAGCGCGTGGGGGGAGCGTCCACGGCCGAGGCGCTGGCGGCCGGCTGCCGCCTGGCGGCGCGAGCGGTCGGCCAGGCGGGCGCGCGTCCCTAGGCGGCTTCCGGGCGCGCCGCCGCCGATGCGCCGGCGCGCCAGATGGCGTCGCGGCCGGCGGGCTCCTTCGCCACGAGGCCCTCGGACTCCAGCGCGGCGAGGTCGGACGCGGTCCCCTCGATGTCGGTGTCCGCCAGGTCGCTCGGGCGCATCACGCTCGCCAGCTCGGCGGTCGTGAGGCCCTCCGGGAACTCGGCCAGCGCCTCCACGACGTCCGCGGGCGCCGGCCGGCGGGTCAGACTGGGGTCGAGGTTCGCCAGGGCGGTGTCGTATGCCTCGAAGGGCTGGAAGCCGCCCACCTCGAAGCTGCGGCCGTCCTGCTCGAAGATCACCGACGGAGCCGTGTAGCGCACGGGACCGTCGCTGGTCGAGTGACGATCCTGGACGTGGGTCGGCGAGCCATCGGCGGAGCGGGCGCGGGCGCGATCCGCCTGGTACAGCGCCACGAGCTCCGGGTCGTCGATGCGCGCCACGACGGCGTCGGCATCGAGTCCCGGCACGGTGGCCAGCACGGCGCGAAGGTCCTCGTCATCGTCGAGCACGCGCGGCGTCGTGAAGTGGAGCAGCTGCAGCGCCCGCAGGGCGGCCTCGCCGAGCTGCGGGTCGATCTCGCGGGCGGCGACGATCGCGCGGCACGCGCGCGAGGTGCCGGCCATCCGCGGCTTCCGCTCGAAGCTGAAGGGCATGCCGAAGCGGCGCGAGAAACGGTGCTGGGTGTCCAGCAGGCGATCCGGGGTGTAGCCGCGCTCCTCGTAGGCGGCCCCCGACTCGCTCAGCCCGATCAGCACCAGTCGCCAGTCGATCTGCTCGCCGAACCGCCACCGCAGGCGCGCGTACGCGGGGCGGAAGGAGTACGCCCAGGGACAGGCCGGATCGGTAAAGTGGGTGGCGGTGATTGCAGACACAACCACGAGGATAGGGATCGCCTCAGGCCAGGGCGGACTCCCGTCTGCGCCGCTGAACGATGCGCCCACCTGCCCAGCCCAGCAGGGCGATCAGGGCGAGCGGGAGCGCCACCGCGAGTATCCGGACAAGGATGCCCGCGCTGGCCACGAGGATGTCGCCGGCGTCATGTAGCGCGTCGCCGAAGGAGCCGCCGCCCGCGCCTTCCTCGTCGCCGTCCTTCGCCTGCAGGCTGACCGTGACGACCGCGTAGTCGGTGCGCAGCCGCAGGCCGTGCAACCGGCTGCGCAGTGAGTTGATCTGCCGGGCCACGATGTCGAGCCGCCGCCTGATGGCCTCGGCCTGGGTGTCCGTGGTCGCGGCCTCCAGCCGCCCAAGGAGGCTCTTGCGCTCGGCCCGCGCGGCCTGCAGCCGGTCCCTCGCGGTCACGTACGCGGGCGTCACGTCGCGGCCGGTCTGGCTCTGGCTGCGCACGTCGGCGAGCGCGGCGAGATCGCGGAGGGCCGGCCGCACCTCGGTCGCCGGGATGCGGAGGTCGAAGTCCCCACCCGAGGCGTCCTCGCCGGTCGACACCGAGGAGGAGAGCACGAACCCGCCGTGCCGGTTCGTCACCACGGTCACCTGGTCGGCGACGCGCTGCATCCGGTCCACCGGCGTCTCGAGCTCCAGGGCGAAGGTGCGCTCGATCTTCCTGTCGGGGCGCCCGGGCGCGAACCCGCCGCTCGATCCCCCGGCGGAATCGCCGGCCGCGCTCTTGGCCGCCGACTCGGCGGCTCCCGAGCCGGCACCTCCGCCGCCGCCGCCCACGGCGACGCTTCCGCCCGAGGAGACTCCGCCCCCGCCCGAATCGTCCGTCGCCCCCGACGGCCCGCGCGCGAGGAGCGCGATCCCCGTAACCACCACCAGGACGATCAGGAGCGCGGCGGCCGGCTCGGCGATCGGGCGCCACCGGGGCGGCTTGGAGGCGGCGCGCTTCGGGAAGCCGCGCTGCACGCGCCGGTCGAGGGACTCCTGGAACTCACGCGTGGGCTCCGGCGAGTCCGCCCGCAGCGCCAGCGCCAGCTCCTGCAGCTCGCGCGTGACCGGGTCGCCGTCGGCCGCACGGCCGGTCTCGAGCGCGTCGTCGATCGCGGTGAGCACGTCAGCTTGCGTCATGGCACGCCTCTCTCAGCTTCGTGATGGTGCGGTGCAGGCGGGTGCCCACGTTCGACTCCGACATGCGGAGCACGCGCGCGATCTCGCCGTTCGACAGCCCGCCGGCGAACTTCAGCGCGATCAGGTCGCGCTCCTGGCCGCTGAGCGACGCGAGCGCGGCGCGCACGGCCTCGCGCCGGAGCGCCATGTCGGCCTGGTCCTCCGGCGCGGCTGCATCCACGTCTTCCGGGTCACCCTCCAGCTTCGCCCGCCGCTTGCGCTTGCGCAGCTCGTCGAGCGCCGCGTTGCGGGCGATGCCGAATACCCAGGCGTCCATCGAGCCGCGGGCCGCGCGGTAGCTCCGCCGCTTGCGGTAGGCGCGCTCGAACGCCTGCGCGGTCACGTCCTCGGCCGCCGAGCGGTCCCGCAGGAGCGACGCGACATAGGCATAGACGCGCGGAAACGTGCGCTCGTACAGCTCGCCAAAGCCCTCCGCGGGTCCCGCCGCGGGCAGCGTGGCCGTCTCGGCGACCGCTTGGTTCACGCCTTAACTACGCGCGAGCCTCGAATTCATCACGAATTCGAGTCTCCCACGCTCAAGTGAAGCCCATGTTGGCCCGATGTACCACGCGTAGTGCCACGACTCGCCGCCCCCACGGTCCTGATCGCCTGTGCCGCGTTCCTCCTCGCGGCTCCGACCGCTTCTGCCGGTTTGCGGCTGCCGCCGGGCGCGAATGCCGCTCCGCAGCTCCCTCCGGGCGTCGTCGTGGCCGAGAACCCGAGCCTCAGGATGACCGCGGGCCAGGGCGCCGTCGGTGCCTTCGCCTCGGCCTCGGCGCACTCGAATCGATCCGACGCAGGCGGAGCCAGTCCCTTCTGGGCCACGGTCAACGTCTGCGACACCAAGAACTCGCCGAACGCACTCGGCATCAGGACGAGCGTGCCCGGCAACGGCACGCGGCAGCACATCTTCGCCCGCTACACCGCGCAGTGGTGGAGCGAGGCGGACCATCAGTGGCTCACCGTCGAGGGGAGCGGCGTCACGCCGTGGGTCCTGGTTGGCGACGCGGACATGACCTCGCGCCAGGCCGGCTGGACCTTCGTCTTCGTGCAGCCGCCCGAGGGCACGACCTACGTCATGCGCGGCGTCGTCGAGCTCGAGTGGCGTGACACCGCGGCCGCCGCGAAGCGTCTGCGCCGCAACCGCATTGCCCGCCAGCGCGCCGCCCGCAAGCGCCATCGCGCGCGCAGCAGCGCCCATCGGCGCCGGCACGCGCGCCGCGCACAGCGGACCGCCGTGGTGCAGCGCCGGACGCTGCTCACGAAGACGGGGATGAAGGGCGTCCAGGGCGGCGACCCCGCGGGCCTCTCGAAGGCCATGTGCCTCATCTGGTAGCCGCGCTGGCGACCGCCTTATGCAGCCGCTAGGCTGCTTTCGATGGCCCGAAAGTGCAGCGTGCTGGCGGTGGGTGTCGCCCTCGCCGTCGTGGCCGTCGCGGGAACCGCCAGCGGCGCCGGAACCAAGGATCAGCTCACCTCCTCGTGGGCGAAGGTGAACATCTGCAACCAGACCCAGCTCGGCGCGCGCGCGCAGCTCGCCGGCGACGGCTCGACCACGCGGATGGCGGTGCGGTTCACCGCGGAGTGGCTGAGCCCGGACGGCTGGGTGCCGCTCCCCGGCGAGGCCACGTCGCCGTGGCAGGACGCCGGCTCGGCCGAGTTCACCTGGCAGCAGGCCGGCTGGACCTTCGACCTGACCGTGCCGCAGACCGGCGAGGCGTACCAGCTGCGCGCGCTGGCGGAACTCCGCCTCGGCTCGGGCCAGACCGCCGAGCTCACGACGGGCACCTGCGTCGTCGGCGGCTAGCTAGTCGAACAGCCGCGGGTCGTTGGTGATCACGCCATCGACGCCGAGTGCCTCGAGCGCGCGGATTTTGGGCGCCTCGTCGACCGTCCAGACGTAGAGCTGCCCACCGGCCTCGTGCACCGCGCGCACCAGGCGCGCGCTGACCAGCACCTGATGGGACATGATCGCCTCGCAACCGCCCGCGCGGATGCGTGCCGCGGCCATCGACGGCATCCGGAGCCGCATCCAGGCGGCGAGCGCCAGCGCCGGCAGCCGGATGTAGAGCGGCGCCTTCAGGTAGTTGCGCTGGACGCGCGGCACCGACCATCCGCGCCGCAGGGCGGGATCGAGCTCGCCCAGGCGGTCGAGGCTGTCGGGGTACATCGTCGAGACGAGCGATCGCTCCGTGAGGCCGTGCCGGGCAAGTCCCTCGACCACCTCCTGCTCGTACCCGGGCAGCTTCAGGTCGACGTCCAGCTCGACGCCGGCGAACGCCTCGCCGGCGAACAGCTCGAGGCCCTGCTCGAGCGTGAGGCACTCGCGCCGCTCCGAGTCCGCGTAGTCGTGCGCCAACACCAGGCGCCCGTCGCGCGTCCTGAGCACGTCGAACTCGATCATGTCCACGCCGTGCTCGAGGGCGGCCTCGAAGCTCGCGGCCGTGTTGCCCGGCGCGACGTGGTCGGCGCCCTTGTGGCCGACTCTGATCACACCTGGCACTTCGGGCACCAGTACGTCGTCCGGTTGTCGTCGCCCTGGCCGCGGGCGCGGATCGTCGTGCCGCAGCGCCGGCACGGCCGGCCGTGGCGCTCGAACACCCACGGCTCGCGCACGTGGCCGCCACCGGTGGCCGAGCGGAGCATCAGCGGCCGCACCGCGCGCACCGCGGCGAGCGCCTCGGCGTCGCTC
This sequence comes from Thermoleophilaceae bacterium, assembly GCA_036377235.1. Taxonomy (GTDB): domain Bacteria; phylum Actinomycetota; class Thermoleophilia; order Solirubrobacterales; family Thermoleophilaceae; genus JACVRW01. The sequence continues at coordinate 1,187 of DASUYU010000055.1, read as the reverse complement.
ACCTGGCCCGCCGCCCGCCACGGGTCGAGGCCGGCGAGGAAGCACGCCTCCGACTTCCACAGGTTCCCGATGCCGCACAGGTTGCGCTGGTCGAGCAGGGCGTCGCCGATCCCCCGGCTCGGGTCGTCCTCGCGCAGGCGGCGCAGGAACGTCCCCTCGTCGAACTCGTCCGCGAGGATGTCCGGCCCGAGGCGCGCGATCCGCTGGTCGAAGCGCGAGCGGGAGTCGGTCATGAGCTCGAGCACCGGGCCGCCGAACTGGACGACCTCGTGCTCGGCGGTGCGGATCACGAGCCAGGCGCGGCTCGGCGCCTTCCCCCACCGCTGCCCGCGCCGGTACACGCCCCACCAGCCGTTCATGCGCAGGTGCGAGTGGACCGTGAGGTCGCCTTCGAAGCGGATGAAGAGGTGCTTGCCCTTCGAGTCCACCGCCCGCACGGCGCGGCCGCGGAGCCGCTCCGGCCACCGGTCGCGCCCGAACCGCGGGTGCGGCGTCTCGATCGACTCGATCTCCCTGTTGACGAGCGCACCGCGGATGCGGCCGGCCGCGCCGTAGATCGTGTCGCCCTCGGGCATGCAGCCGAGGGTAGTTTGTCGGCCTTCCCTGCCCCTGCTCGCCCGCCACGTCGGCTTCCTAATCCTCGTGGTGGGCGCGGTCGTCGCGGCCGCGATCGCCGCGCGGCGCGGTCCGAGCGCGCCGGCCGTTGCCGCGCTGGGCTTCGCCGTGCTGACCCTGCTCGTGGACTACGGCCGCGACCACTGGAGCCACACCCGTGTGGCCGCCCCGCTGTTCGCGTCGCTCGTCGTCCTCGGCATCGCGGAGCGAGATCGCGCCGCGCTGGTGGTGCCGTCGCTCGCGGCGTGCCTGACGCTGCTGATCCCGATCGCATTCAGCGCCGGGGCCGGAGCGTGACGACCCTCGGCTAACCCCCTAAGCGCTCAGGGTAAGTCTGCGGGGGCTCTGGCGGAAGCCCAGCTCGATCAGCAGGGCGCCTGCCTCGGAACCCACCACCGGCTCGCCGTCGAAGCGCTCGATGCCCAGGCGGGGGATGCGGCCGCGCTTGACCTCACCGGCGAGAGCCTCCAGCGCCGGGCGGAGCCACTCCTCGTCCGGCTCCCTCAGTGCCAGCAGGCCCTTGCCGCCGCGCTCCACGTACAGGACGGGCTCGGACTCGAGCGTGACCACGT
>DASUYU010000054.1:0-4512 GCA_036377235.1 Thermoleophilaceae bacterium | reverse complement strand
ACCAGCGTGACGTCGCAGTGCGGGCACTTCCACACGCGGGCGCAGGTGCGACACGACAGGAAGTTCGACCACCCGCGCCTGTTGAGCAGCACGATCGCCTTCTCGCGCTGGCGGCGCACGCGGTCGAGCGCCTCGCGCGTGCGCTCGTGGAGCGGGCCGTCCATCCCGGCCATCCCCACGAGCTCGACCGGCGGCAGCTCACGCCCGTCCACCCGGGACGGCAGCCGGATCCGCTCGTAGCGCGCCATGCTCTCGGGCCTCGGCGTGGCCGTGCCGGCAACCAGCAGCGCGCCCTCGTCGGCCGCCCGCCGCTCCGCCACCGCGCGGGCGTCGTAGCGAGGATCGCCCTCCTGCTTGTACGAGCCGTCGTGCTCCTCGTCGACGATGATCAGCCCGAGGTCGTCGAACGGGGCGAACACGGCCGAGCGCGGGCCCACGCACACGCGCGCCTCTCCGCGCCGCATCCGCCACCACTCGTCGTAGCGCTCCCGCTGCGACAGGCGCGAGTGCATCACGGCCACCTGATCGCCGAAGCGCTCCACGAACCGGCCGGCGGTCTGAGGCGTGAGCGCGATCTCGGGGACGAGCACGATCGCCGACTGCCCGCGCGCGAGCGCCGCCGCCACCGAGCGGAGGTACACCTCGGTCTTGCCGCTGCCGGTGACGCCGTGGAGGAGGAGCGGAGGGGGGCCGCCGCCGGAGAAGGAGGCTTCGGAGGAGGCCGCGGCCGGGAGCCGAGATTCGATCGCCCCGAACGCCGCCTCCTGATCCGCCGTCAGCGACACGCTCCGTGCAAGCGCTCCCACGGCGTGCACGCGCGTGCGGCGCGGGGCGTCGGCCGCGCTCTCGAGCCGGATCAGGCCGCGCCGCTCGAGGCTGCGGAGCGTCGAGTGAGTGCAGCCCGTACGGCGCGCCAAGCAAGCCGCGCCCAACGGCGCGCCCGAGAGCTCCTCGAGCGCCGCCTTCTGCTTCGCGCCCATGCGGACGCCCTCCCGGATCGCCGCCTCGCCGGCGGGAGTCATCGCCGCCCGCAGCGATCGCTTGGGCCGCAGCGGCCGGCCGGCGCCCGTGCCGGTCCCCGGGGGCAGCACCAGCGCCAGCCCGCGCGCCGGCGTGGACACGTACTCGCGCGCCACCCACAGCCCCAGCGCGACCAGCGACTGCGGAACGTCCGCCTCCAGCGCCGCGATCGGCTCGGCGAGCCGCTCCGACGGCAGCTCGCTCTCGGCGGCCACGTCCACCACCACGCCGAGCAGCCGCCTGCGCCCGAACGGGACCACCAGCATGCTGCCGACCCCCACGTCCTCCAGGGCCCCCGCCAGGCGATAGTCGAACGGCCCGCGCAGGCTGCGCGCGGGGGTCAGCGGCTCGACCTTGGCGATCACGTCCCCCAAGCTACGGGGGGCGGCGGACGGGTGCCGGGTCAGGCGGCCCGGCGGGCCGACCCGGCGTGCTCGCGCGCGATCACGCGCTCCAGCGCGTCCACGCAGGCCGTGTCGAACTTCGTCCCGGACTCCTTCGAGAGGTGCTCGAGGGCGTCCTCGAGCGTCCATGCGTCGCGATACACCCGTTTGGAGAGCAGCGCGTCGAAGACGTCGCAGACGGCCATGATGCGGGTCTCGATGTCGAGGTCGGGCGCGCCCAGGCCGCGCGGGTAGCCGGTGCCGTCGAGCCGCTCGTGGTGGTCGAGCACCAGCCGCGCCACCTGCTTGGAGAAGCCCAGGTCACGCACCAGGTCGCTGCCGACCTCCGGGTGCTTCTTGATCACGTCGAACTCGTCGTCCGTGAGCGCACCCGGCTTCTGAAGGATGTCGTTCGGCACCGCCAGCTTGCCCACGTCGTGGAGCAGCCCGCCGATCGCGAGCTCGCGCAGCCGGACCGGCGCGAGCCCAAGCTCCTCGCCCACCTGGACCGCCCGCAGCGCCACGCCGCGCGTGTGCTCGGCGGTGTAGTCGTCCTTCACGCCTAGCCGCACCAAGAGCGCGCGCACGGTCGGGCCCATGAAGGCGTCGGCCGCCCTCACCAGCTCGCTGGCGCGCAGGTCCCTCGTGAGCGGGCGCGACTGCGCGCCGCGGTGAAGGTCGAGCGCCACCGGCACGCCCACGAGCCCGATGCCGATCAGCTCGAACCCGTGACCGATCCACCAGCCGATCTCGTCGTAGTCCATCAGCAGCGCGGGGAAGAGCGAGACGGCGAGCAGCACGAGCCCGAACACGACCGTGAGGTCGGCGAGCCGCCGGGTGAGCAGATACGTGCGCCCGGCGCGAACGCCGAGCAGTCCGTAGACGACGATTCCGACCCCGAGTGCGGCCCACGCCTCCGGGCTTCCGTACTTCGGCACCGCCGGAACCAGCGCGGGGTCGAGCACGCCGGTCAAGCCGAGCGCGACGATCAGGGTGAGCAGAACGCCCTGCAGCACGAGCACCGGCCGCACCGCGGAGGGGCGGCGGAGCTGCGGAAGGACGGCCAGCGCCAGCACCGTGCCACCGACCGGCAGGGTCGCCGCGCCGGCGAACGCGACGAGGCCGTTCATCCCGACGAGGAAGCCCGGCGTCATCAGCCCGTGGATGCAGAGCAGGGCGGCCATCGACGAGAACGCGGTCCCGATCAGCACCGACCGTGCGTCGCCACGCCGAGCGCCCGAGATCGTGAGCACGACCGCGGCCGCGGTGGCGAGCCCCGCGCTGATGCCGAGCGCGAAGAAGTGGAACCCGCTCGGAATCTCGACCTCGGTGCCGCCGAAGAAGTGGATTACGGCTCCGGGCACGACGGCACACGCCGCAAGAAGGGCGATCAGGGAGACGGTCCGCTGCCGGAGGAGGCGGCCCACCCGGCTCCTATCGGATACCGCTCGACACCGCTTGAGGCACCATGTGCGCGTGGCAATCGACTACGAAGCCGAGGGACTGCTGGAGGGGGCCGAGAATCGGGAGGCGCGGCTCGAGCTCCTGCGTGCCCTGGAGAGCGAGGGATTCACGCTCGAGGAGCTCCGCGAGGCGGCGGCGCACGACCGGCTGGCGCTGCTCCCCGTGGAGCGCGTGCTGGCCGGCGACGGCAGGCTGTACACGAAGGAGGAGATCGCGGAAGAGACGGGCCTCGACCTCGACTTCATGGACGAGGCAGCGCGAGCGCTCGGCGTACCGGCGCGCGAGCTGGGCGAGCGCGCCATCACCGAGGAAGAGCTCGTGCTGTCCCGGAGCGCCAAGATGCTCCTCGACGCGGGCCTCCCGGAAGAGTCGTTCCTCGAGCTCACCGCCGTGATGAGCCGCTCGATGGCGAACATCGCCGCCGTGTTCACGTCCGTGTTCGGTGAGGCGTTCCTCCAGCCCGGCGACACCGAGCGCGATCTCGGCCTCCGCTACGCGGAGACGCTCCGCAACCTGGGCCCGCTCGCCGCGCCGGCCCTCGAGCAGATGTTCAACCTGCGCCTGCGCGAGCAGATGCGCGAGGCCGTGGTCAGCCAGGCGGAGCTGCAGAGTGGGCACCTGGCCGGCTCCCAGGCGATCGCCGTCGGATTCGTCGACATCGTCGGCTTCACCCAGCTCGGCGAGGACGTCACGCCCGAGGAGCTCGGCCCCGTGGTCCGCGGCTTCGAGCGCGCGGTCGCGGAGACGGTGGACTCGCCGGTGAAGCTGGTGAAGACCATCGGCGACGCGGCGATGCTCGTGGCGCCGGAGCCGGGGCCCCTGCTGGGCACCGTGCTCGATCTGGTCGACCGGTCGAAGGAGGACGGGCCGCTTCTGCGCGGGGGCGTCGCGTCCGGCGAGGGCCTCCCCCGTGCGGGCGACTGGTATGGCCGCCCGGTGAACCTCGCGGCCCGGCTAACCGGGTTCGCCAAGCGGGGCAGCGTCGTGACCTCCAAGGAGGTACACGATGCGTGCGCCGACGCCTACGACTGGTCCGACGCCGGAAAGCGCCGCTTCAAGGGCGTGAAGGGAAACGTCGAGGTGTTTCGGGTCAGACGGTTGCAGGATCCCGCTCGCTGAGGCCCGCGGCCTCGCGCAGCGTGTCTGCCTTGTCCGTCTTCTCCCACGTGAAGTCGTGGTCCTCGCGGCCGAAGTGGCCGTAGGCCGCGGTCTTCTGGTAGATCGGGCGGTGCAGGTCGAGGTACTCGCGGAACGCGCCCGGGCGGAGGTCGAAGTTGTCCTCCACGAGCTGCGCGATCTGGGTGCGCGAGATCCGCTCGGTGCCGAACGTCTCCACCATCACCGACACCGGGTGCGCCACGCCGATCGCGTACGCCACCTGCACCTCGCAGCGCTCCGCCAGCCCGGCCGCGACCACGTTCTTGGCCACGTAGCGGGCCGCGTACGCGGCCGAGCGGTCCACCTTCGACGGGTCCTTGCCCGAGAAGGCGCCGCCGCCGTGGCGGGCCATGCCGCCGTAGGTGTCCACGATGATCTTGCGGCCGGTCAGGCCGGCGTCGCCCACCGGGCCGCCGATCACGAACTTGCCGGTCGGGTTCACCAGGAAGTTGTGGCCGCCGGAGTCGAGCAGCTTCTTCTCGTCGTA
>DASUYU010000053.1:0-11969 GCA_036377235.1 Thermoleophilaceae bacterium | reverse complement strand
GCCTATGGCCGTCGCAACCGCCTACACAGACAAGACCGACGAGCAGAAGGCCATCACCGAGATGGTGAGGCAGTTCGTCGACAACGAGGTCCTCCCGATCGCCGAGGAGCACGACCACGAGGACTCGTTCCCGGACGCCGTCGTCGAGCAGATGAAGGAGCTCGGGCTGTTCGGGGTCACGATCCCCGAGGAGTACGGCGGGATGGGGCTCGACCTGACGACCTACGCGATGATCGTCGAGGAGCTCTCGCGCGGCTGGATCTCGGTGTCCGGCATCGTGAACACCCACTTCATCGGCTCCCACCTTCTCATGAAGTTCGGGACCGACGAGCAGAAGCAGGAGCTCCTGCCGAAGATGGCCACGGGCGAGATCCGCGCGGCCTTCTCGCTGTCCGAGCCCGAGGTGGGCTCGGACGTCCAGGGCATCAAGTCGGTCGCGAAGAAGACGGACGACGGCGACTGGGAGCTGAACGGCCAGAAGATGTGGGTCACGAACGGCCTGCGCTCGGGCGTCGTGTTCGTGCTGATGAAGACCGACCCGCAGGCCGACCCGCCGCATCGCGGGATGACCTGCTTCATCACGGAGAAGGAGCCGGGCGCGGCGGAGGTCGACGGGCTCACGATCCCGCCCCAGATCAAGAAGATGGGCTACAAGGGCGTGGAGTCCACGGAGCTCGTCTACGACGGCTACCGCTGCCCGCCCGACCGGATCCTCGGTGGCGAGGAGGGCGGGCTCGGCAAGGGCTTCGGGCAGATGATGGACGCGCTCGAGGTGGGCCGTGTGAACGTGGCCGCGCGCGGCGTGGGCATCGCCCAGCGCGCGCTCGAGCTGGCGCTGCGCTACTCCCAGGAGCGGAAGGCGTTCGGCAAGCCGATCGCGAAACACCAGGCGATCCAGTTCAAGCTCGCCGACATGGCCACCAAGATCGAGGCCGCCCGCCTGCTGACCCTGAAGGCGGCCCGCATGAAGGACGCCGGCCAGCGATCGGACCTCGAGGCCGGGATGGCGAAGCTGTTCGCCTCCGAGACCGGCAAGGAGGTCGTGGAGGAGGCGTTCCGCATCCACGGCGGCTACGGCTACTCGAAGGAGTACGAGATCGAGCGGCTCTACCGCGACGCGCCGCTGCTCCTGATCGGCGAGGGCACGTCCGAGATCCAGCGCATGGTGATCGGCAAGAAGCTCCTCGAGCGGAACAAGATCTAGCCCGTGTCCACCGGCGACACGCGCTCCCTGATCAAGCAGGCCGTCGAGAACCTGCAGGCGGAGGTCCCGTCGCTCAGGCAGCTCAAGCTGGTGATCCGGCTCGAGCTGCGCGCGCGCGGCGACGTGCCGATCTGGCGGGTGGCGGTGCCCGGTCCCGAGATCTCGAAGGATCCCGCGGGGGATGCGCGGATCGACGTGTCGGTCTCGCGCTCGCATTTCAACGAGCTCGCCGCCGAGGGCCGCCTACGGCACTGGGTGGACGCCTACGAGCACGGCCACGTCCGCGTGACCGGCGATCCGGCTGTCACGAAGCTGATCGCAAATGTCATTCAGCGCCAGCTTGCGCGGACTTAGCGGCCAAAGGCCGCGCACCGGTGCGACATCCGTCGGAGTTCCTGACTAGCATCACGCGTTCTATGGAGGCTTCGCGCGGGGCTGAGCCTCGAGTCATCCGGCTTGCGGATGCTCCCGAGGCCATCGAGCTCGACACCACGGACCTACTGGCCAGGCTGGAGGCCCAGGCCGAGGCGAACGGCCGCCTGCGGGCGCACGCCGACTCGATGGAGCGAATGGCTCAATCGGAGCGCGACGCGCGCCGCCGGCTGTCCGACACGCTCAAGCGAGAGCGGAAGGCCGCCGAGGCGCTGCACCAGCGCGCCGAGCGCGCGGAGACGCTGCAGGCCGCCCAGGCGGAGGAGATCGAGCGGCTCAGCCAGGCGGTCGCGCTCACCGAGCAGCAGATGCAGGCGATCTGGACCCACCTGTCGATCGCGGAGCGGCCCCTGGAGCTCCCGTCGATTCCCCTCTGGCGGAGGGTCCTCCGCCGCCCGCCGAGGGCCTAGGGTCCCAGCACCATCTGGGTGCAGGTGAAGAAGGCGGCGTTCCGCCCGTCCTTCTGGATCAGTACCTCCCACACCTGCGTGCGCCGGCCCACGTGGAGCGGGCGCCCCACCGCGGTGAGCACGTCGCCCGTGCGCCCGGCCGCGAACACGTTGGCCTTGAGCTCGGCGGTCGTGAAGTCGGCTCCCTGCGCGAGGTGGCGGAACGTCCCCCAGGCGGCCACCGTGTCGGCGAACGCCACCCACACGCCGCCGTGCACGTAGCCGCCGGGATGCAGGTGGCGGGCGTCCACCTCGAGGCGGCCCTCGACCTCGTCGTCCTCGATCCGGATCACCTCGATGCCGAGGTTGCCTGGAAAGCTGTCCCGGATGCCCTCGCGAAAGCGCTCGGGGGTGACATCCGGGTTGGTCAGGCCGCCGACCTTTCGAGCAGCGCCTCGCCGTCGTACAGCTTGATCACCTTCACGACATCCGGCGGCGAGGCGTCCAGGCACAGGCCGCACAGCACGCACTCGTCGAGGTTCTCCTCAACGATCTCGACCCCGCTCTCGGCGGCGGCGTAGATGTCGACGGGGCACGCCTCCGCCAGCTTCCTCGCCAGCTCGGCGTCGCCGGCCACGGCGTCGTCGACCTCGACGCCGATGAAGGTGCCGTCGCGCCTCACGCCGCCACCCCGATCCGCTCCTTGACGAGGTCGGGGATCTCGGCGATCTCCTCGGCCACGACGATCCCGGCGGCGGCGAGCCGCTCGATCTTCTCGGCGGCCGTGTCCTCCTTGCCCTCCACGATCGTGCCGGCGTGGCCGAAGCTCATGCCCGGCATCTCGTCCATGAAGCGGCCGGCCATGAAGGCCACGATCGGCAGCTGCCGGGTGGACACCTCGGTCACGTGGCGCGCCAGCTCGGCCTCCATTCGGCCGCCGGGTTCGGTGTAGATCACGATCGCCTCGGTCTGGTCGTCGGCCTCGAACAGCGGCATCAGCTCGGCGTAGGAGGAGCCGATGATCGCGTCCCCGCCGATCGACACGGCCGTGGACTGGCCGAGGCCGGCGGCGGTGAGCGTCGACGACATCTCGGTGGTCATGCCGCCCGACCGCGAGATCACGCCGACGGGGCCGGGCGAGTACGCCTTGGCCGCGTCGCGCGCCGGGCCGCCGATGCCGCCCATCTTGATCACGTCGGGCACGATCACCCCGAGGCAGTTCGGTCCGATGATGCGCGCGCCGCGCGTCCCGGCCAGCTCGACCATCTGGGCCACGTCGCCGCGCGGGATGCGCTCGGTCACGATCACGATCAGCTCGACGCCGTTCTCGATCGCCTCGAACACGGCGTCCTTGGTGAAGGCGGGGGGGACCGTCACGACCGAGCCGTTGATCGGCCCGCCGTGGTGCTCCACCGCCTGCTCGACCGTGTCGAACACGGGCACGCCGTGGACGTCGCGCCCCTTGCGGCCCGGCGTCACGCCGCCGACGACCTTCGCTCCCTTCCCGTAGTCGATGCACTCTCGCGTGAGGTTCACGGCCTCGCGGCCGGTGATGCCCTGGACGATGAAGGTGGTGTTCTCGTCGATCAGGATGCTCACGCGGCGACCCCCTGGATCTTCTCCACGGCGCGCCGCGCGGCCTCGTGCATCGAGACGGAGCGGTCGCAGTACTCCACGCCGTACTTCTCGAGGATCTTGAAGCCCTCCTCCTCCCAGGCGCCCGGGATGCGGAAGATCGCGATCTTCTCGGCCGGGTCGTAGCCCAGCTCGAGGCAGGCCTTGATCACGCCGCGGGCCACGATGTCCACGCGGGTGTTGGAGACGATCGACATCATCACGGCGATCTTGTCGACGCCCGGCTTCTGGAGCACGAGCTTCGCCAGGCCGGCGGCCTTCCGGACGGACGGGTTGCCGCCGATCTCGCAGTAGTTCGCCGGGCGGCCGCCGTGGGCGCGCACGGCGTCGAAGAGCGTGAGCGAGCCGCCGCCGGCGCCGATCACGAGTCCGAGGTCGCCGTCGAACTCGGTCACGTTGCCCGCCACGCCGCGGTGGTCCATCGAGTCGACCTCCTCGCCGGCCAGCTCGAACTCGGTGGGCTCGCGCGCCTCGCGGGTCTCCTCGTCGCCCACGCCGAGCTCCTTCAGGAGCGCCTTCTGGCGCGGCCGGGCCTCGTTCTCCATGTCCATGTGCGCATCGAGCGCCACGAAGGAGCCGTCCTCGAGCTCGCCCAGCGGGTTGATCTCGGCGAGCGTCATGTCGTGGTCCACGAACAGCTGCGCGAGCCGGGCGAGGATGGGGGTGATGCGCGTGAGCGGGCGGCCGGTCACTCCCGTCGAGGCGATCACCTCCTTCGCCATGTAGTCGCTGAACGGCTGGATCGTGGAGAAGTGGCGGCGGCCGACCTTGTCCGGCTGCTCCTCGGCCACCTGCTCGATGTCGATGCCGCCGACGGGCGAGAAGATCATCACCGGCCGCTTCTTCAGGCCGTCCCAGACCACGCCGGCGTAGTACTCCTGCTTCACGTCCGCCTTCGGGTCCACGAGCACGCCGCGCGGCATGTGGCCGCCGATCTCGAGCTTCAGGATCTCCTTCGCGTACTCGGCCGCCTGGTCCGCGCCGTCGGCGAACTTCACCCCGCCCGCCTTCAGGCGGCCGCCGGTGAGGACCTGCGACTTGATGACGGTCGGCCCGCCGATCCGGTGCGCGATCTCGCGCGCCTCCTGGTCGGTGGTGGCAAAGCCGAAATCCGTGACCGGGATGCCCGCCCGCTTGACGATCTCCCGGGCCTCGTACTCGAAGAAGCGCATGGCGGCGCGGGAGCCTATATGAGCAGGGCTAGGGCAGGCCGACGTTCGGCAGCGTCGTGCCCGGCATGCTCAGCCGCCCGACGTGCAGCACCCAGATCACCGCTCGGCTCGAGCCGTAGCGGCCCCGGGTCACGCCGGCGCCCTGGCGCCGCATCACGGCCGACAGCAGGATCGCCCGGTGGGGCGGCGACCCGAGCCACTGCCGGATCGTCGACCACACCTTGAAGCGGTGACCGCTGTGCATCGCCAGCGCCTCGCCGAGCAGCGCGAACCGGCTGCTGGCCTGGATCGAGCTCTGGTGCCCGAACACGTCATTCGCCATCAGCCAGTTCGAGTAGCGCTCCGCCGACCCCGTCAGCGACGCCGACCGCTCGAACGCGGGCAGACCGTGCTGCGCGCGCACCGAGTTGATCGCGGCGGTCATCTTCCGCTCCGCTCTCTGGCTAGCTGTCAGGCCCGCGTCCGCCGTCGCCGGCACCGCGAGCAAGGCCATCGCGGCCGTCATGGCCGCAATCGTGCGCATCCGTGGCACTGAGACCCCCTTCTCTTACGGCCTGCGGGGTTAGCTGTCGGGCTGGCGCGAAGAGATGCGCGCTCCGCCGAGAGTCCGGCGATTCGCCCCCACTACCTGGTTCCCCCGTTCGCGACTTCGGCAGGTCGCGATTCGGCGCTTTGTTCTTCTCCCCAGGGGTGAGCTACCCACCAGGGCGAAAACTAATCACGGCGCCCTGCCGGTCCCCGAGCGTCACGCTCCGGCCGCGGACCCGCAGCGTGCGGACCGGGGTGTCGGGGTCGCTCAGGAGGGCGGTGCCGCGGGCGAAGTCGCGGCGCCAGACGCCCCGCCAGCGCCGGCGCGGTCCGTGAGCCCTGCCGAGGTTCAGCCGGTAGCCACGCCAGATCGGCCCCGGGCCGGTCCCCCCGCCCGACGACAGCAGGTCGCCTCCGTCGTTGACCATCAGGTAGCCCGCGAGCAGGAGCTCGCGCGCCTCCGGGGACGCTCCCTCGCCGTCGAGCACGATGTGCTTCCGCATTCGGTGGAGGGCGTCCATGTGGCGCATGTAGGCCCGGAAGCTCATCGAGCCCGTACCCCCGGTCAGGCCCCAGTCGGAGAAGGCGTGCTCGATGACCAGCCAGTCCGCCGCGTGCACCTGGCGGCGGCGCATCGGGTTGGACAGCGGGGCGACCCACCAGGGCGTGTTGTGCACGATCTCGGCCTTCGGCAGAGCGTGCCTGACGGCGACCAGGAACTCGGTCACGTAGCGCCGCCAGTCCTCGCGGCGCATCTCTCTGCCCGTCCTCGGGTCCACCGGGGCGACCTGTCTGCCGCTCGCGTCTCCCGTGTTCATCGCGAGGCTGGCGTCGTCGATGTAGAGGCCTCTGTAGCCGGCCCGGAGCCTCCGCGCCGCCTCGGCGATCCACATGCGCCGGAAATCCGGATTGCCGGGGTCGCCGGCGTACTGGGGACAGCTATGGCCGTTGCAGCCCCACGGTATGTAGAGGCGCCTCCCCGAGCCGTCGCGCAGGACGAAGCGCATGTGCGACCCGTCCTCGCGGCCGTCGGAGTACACCGCGTAGAGGTCCTGATAGGCCCACGCCTGCCGGTACCAGCGCAGCCGCGGGTTGAACCAGGGCGCGTAGGCCTTCATGCGGGTGTAGTGGCGGCGGAACCACGCCCGGCGGGCACGCGACGCGTGGGTCATCGGCCCGTCCATCTCGCTCCCCGCCGACTTGGCCAGGCGAACGTGCCCGGCGGGGGCGGCCTGGGCGAGGGGCGGGGTCCACAGAAGCATGCCGAGGACCGCCGCCACGGCTGTGGCGATCAGGCGCTTCACGTTGTTCTATTCGGCCGCGGCCGCTGTTCCCTGAACGGCGCGACTCACTTCCCAGGCCGTCCTGGCCCCGGTTGAGACGAGGCTACCCATCGGCGAGGACGACTATGCGGGCTGGAGCTCGTAGGCGGCGGCGAGCTCGGGATCCTTGCGGGCCAGCATCTCCGCCAGGTCCACCATCACCTTGCACTGCTTCCAGGTGGCGTCGTCCTGCATCTTCCCGTCGATCATGTGGACGCCCCGGCCGTCCGGGATCGCCTCGATCACCTTCTTGGCGAACTTGACCTCGTCCGGATCGGGCGAGAACACCCTCTTGGCGATGTCGATCTGCGCGGGGTGGAGCGACCACGCGCCCACGCAGCCGAGCAGGAAGGCCGCGCGGAACTGGGTCTCGCAGCCGTCTGTGTCCTTGATGTCCCCGTACGGCCCGTAGAAGGGCAGGATGCCCGCGCCCGCGCAGGCGTCCACCATCCGCGCGATCGAGTAGTGCCAGGGGTCCTGCTGCGCCGTGGCGCGCGCGGCGCCGGCGTTGTCCGGATCCGGGTCCTCCATCACGCGGTAGCCGGGGTGGCCGCCGCCCACGCGGGTGGTCTTCATGCGCCGGTTGGCGGCGAGGTCGGCGGGGCCGAAGCTCATCCCCTGCATGCGCGGGCTCGCGGTCGCGATCTCCTCGAGGTTCGTCACGCCCTGCGCCGTCTCCAGGATCGCGTGGACGAGGATCGGGCGGTCGAGACCCGCCTTCGCCTCCAGCTGTGCGAGCAGGCGGTCCACGTAGTGGATGTCCCAGGCGCCCTCGACCTTCGGGACCATCACCACGTCCAGCCGGTCGCCGATGGCGGCGACGAGCTGCGTGAGGTCGTCGAGCACCCACGGGCTCTCGAGCGCGTTGACGCGGGTCCAGAGCTGGGTCTCGCCGAGCTCGATGTCGGATCCCACGCGGATCAGGCCCTCGCGCGCGGCCTCCTTTCGGTCCACCGGGATGGCGTCCTCGAGGTTCCCGAGCAGGATGTCCACCTGGGGCGCGATGTCGGGCGCCTTGGCGACCATCTTCTCGTTCGAGAAGTCGAGGAAGTGGATCATCCGCGAAGGTCGCACCGGCACCTCGCGGATCGGCTCGGGGGCGTCGATCGCGAGCGGCTTGAAGAAGTCCCTTGGGTTGCGCATGCGAGGCCGGAATCTAGCGGGGTGACTAGAGTTCCGCGCTCAATGGGCGAGACCGAGACGCGACCGATCGAGACCGGCCAGGCCGACCGCGAGGCCTCAGGAGCACGGCCATACGGCCGCTACCTGGAGGACTTCGAGGTGGGCGCCGTGTACAAGCACTGGCCGGCGAAGACCGTGACGGAGGCGGACGACCACCTGTTCTGCCTGCTCACGATGAATCACCACCCGCTGCACATCAACGACGTGTACGCGGCCGAGTCGCAGCAGGGGCGGAACGTTGTGGTGGGCCCGCTCGTGTACTCGCTGGCGCTCGGCATGTCCGTGGCGGACGTGTCCGGGAAGGCGATCGCCAACCTGGCGACCGAGGAGCTGTCGCACCCGGCGCCGGTGTTCCACGGGGACACGCTGTTCGCCGAGTCGGAGGTGCTCGAGGTGCGCCCGAGCGCGACGAAGCAGGACCGCGGCGTGGTGAAGGTGCACACGCGCGTCTTCAAGCAGGACGGCACGCTGGTGGCCGAGTTCAAGCGGGCGGTGCTGGTGCCGCGCCGCGAGCCGGGCGAGTAGCGCCGGCCGGCGGCGCTACTTGCCGCTGTTGTAGTGGTCCAGCACGGTGGCCGCGCTGAGCGCCTGGCTGTACAGGGCCACCTCGTCCAGGCGGCCGTCCAGGAACCGCACCGAGCCGTTGGCCGAGGCGAACTGGCGCCCGAGCATCAGGTCGCGCCCGGCGGCGTAGGCGATGCCGCCCGTGTAGGCGACCGACGCCCGCTCAACGCCGTTCACGTACACGCGGACGCGCGCGCCGTCGTAGGTGCCGACCACGTGGTAGACGGTGCCGAGCGTGAGCGCCTGCGATGAGGTGGCCGTGGCCGTGACGCTGCCCGAGCTGCCGACGAACAGGCGCGGTCGGTTCGACGTGTCGATGGAGAGCGCGAACCCGTCCGAGGTCCCGTCGTTCAGGGAGTCGGTGGCGAGGAAGTGCGCACCCTGGCCGGTCTTCTTCGTGTCGATGCGGACCCACGCCTCCACGGAGAACTGGCCGGGGGTGCCGAACCCGCCGGGCGCCAGGTCCACGTAGTCGTTCACGCCGTCGAAGTCGTGCGCCAGGTTCGCCGAGTCGGAGCCCAGGAGGCTCGCCACCTGGGCCGGCCCGTTCACGTAGGTGCCGGTGTTCGTGCCCTTCGAGTCGGCCGCCGAGCTGCCGCTGTCGCCGAGCCGCCACCAGTTCACGAGGCCCGCGGTGGAGCCCACGAGCGTCGAGTAGGGCGGCGGCGGGGTCACCGTCCACGTGCGCGTGGCGGGGGTCGGGTCCGTGTTGGCGGCGGCGTCGGTGGCCCTGACGTCGAAGGTGTGGCCGCTCGCGCTGAGGCCGCTGTACGACTTCGGCGAGGTGCAGGCGCCCCAGGCGCCATTGTCGAGCCTGCACTCGAACGTCGACCCGGGCTCCGTGGAGCTGAACGAGAAGCTGGCCGACGTCGAGGTGGTCGTGCCTGTGGGCCCGGAGCTCGGGTCGATGGTGGTGTCCGGCGGGGTGGTGTCGGGTGGCGGCGGAGTGCCGGTGGGGGCGTACACGCGGAAGTCCCAGAACGAGATGCCGTACGGAGTTGCGCGCGTGTCGGCGGCGAGCCGCACGTAGCGGGCGTCGCGCGCCGTGAAGGTGGTCACGGCGAGACCCGCCGAGCTGCGCGTGACGCTCGCGGCGTTCGTGAAGGTGGTGCCGTCCGTGGACGTCTGGATGCGATACGCGGACGCGTAGGCGGCCTCCCAGTTCACCTCGACGCGCTCGATCGTGTTCACGGAGCCGAGGTCGACCTGCCACCACTGGCCGTCGGCGAAGTTCGACGACCAGCGCGTGGACGAGTCGCCGTCGTTCGCGGCGCCCGGCGGTCCCGCCGTGGCGTTCGTGGTCGAGGCCGTCGCCGGCTGGTTCAGCGCCAGGTCGTCCGAGCTGGGCGGCGCGACCGTCCAGGTGCGGCTGGCCGGCGTGGCGTCCGTGTTGCCGGCGGCGTCGGTGGCCCTCACGTCGAAGGTGTGGCTCCCGGTGGACAGCCCGGAGTAGCTCTTGGGCGACGTGCAGGCGCCCCACGCGCCGTTGTCGATCCGGCACTCGAAGCTCGACCCCGTCTCGCTCGAGCTGAAGGTGAAGCTCGCCGACGTCGAGGTGGTCGTGCCGGTGGGCCCGGAGCTCGGGTCGATGGCGGTGTCGGGCGGAGTCGTGTCGGGCGGCGGCGGAGCGCCGGCGGGCGCGTACACGCTGAAGTCCCAGAACGAGATGCCGTACGGCGTGGCGCGAGTGTCCGCGATCAGGCGCACGTACCGCGCGTCGCGCGCCGTGAACGTGGTGATGGCGAGCCCCGCGGCTCCGCGCGTGACGCTGGCCGCGGTGGTGAACGTGGTGCCGTCCAGGGACGTCTGGATCCGGTAGGCGGACGCGTAGGCGGTCTCCCAGTTCACCTCCACCCGCTCGATCGACTTGACCGAGCCGAGGTCGACCTGCCACCACTGGCCGTCCGCGTAGTTCGAGGACCAGCGCGTGGACGAGTTGCCGTCGTTGGCGGCCGACGGAGGCCCGGCCGAGACGTTCGTCGACGAGGCCGTGGCCGGCATGCCCAGCGCCAGGTCGAGGCTGGTCGTGGACGTGACCGTCCAGGTCCGGCTGGCCGGGGTCGGGTCCACGTTCCCGGCGATGTCGGTTGCCCGCACGTCGAACGTGTGGCTCGCGGCGCTCAGGCCGCTGTAGCTCTTGGGCGAGGTGCAGCTGCCCCACGCGCCGTTGTCGATCCGGCACTCGAAGGTCGATGCGGACTCCGTCGAGCTGAAGCCGAAGCTGGCCGACGTGGAGGTCGTCGTGCCGCTCGGCCCGGAGTCGATGCTGGTGTCGGGCGGGGTCGTGTCAGGCGGCGGAGTCCCGGCCGGCGCGAACACGCGGAAGTCCCAGAACGAGATCCCGTACGGGGTGGCGCGCGTGTCTCCGACGAGCCGAACGTAGCGCGCGCCGCGGGCGGCGAACGACGTGACCGCCAGGCCCGCGCCGGTGCGGGTCACGGTCGCGGCGGTGGTGAAGGTCGTGCCGTCGGTCGAGGTCTGGATCCGGTAGGAGGTGGCGTAGGCGGCCTCCCAGTTCACCTCGACATGGTCGATCGTCTTGACCGAGCCGAGGTCGACCTGCCACCACTGACCGTCCGCGTAGTTCGACGACCAGCGCGTCCCGGAATCGCCGTCGTTCGCCGAGCTCGGCGGTCCGGCCGAGGCGTTCGTGGACGAAGCCGACGCCGGCCTGTTGAGAGCGAGGTCGAGGATGGGCGGCGGCGGGTCCGCGGGGCCGAGCACGCGCGCCTCGAAGAACGAGATCCCGAACATGGTGGCCCGCTGGAGCGAGCGCACGCGGATGTAGCGCGCGCTGCGGGTGGGGAAGGAGGTGCGCTGCGAGCCGGGGGCGATCAGCGCCTGCTGGGCCGCCGAGCTGAAGTTCACGCCGTCGAGCGAGGTGAGGATCTCGTAGCTCGACGCGTACGCGTTCTCCCAGTCGAGCTCGATCGCGTTCACGTCACGCGCGGTGCCGAGATCGACCTGCCACCACTGGTCGTCGGCGGCCAGTGAGCTCCAGCGCGTGGACGGGTCCCCGTCCACGGCGGCGTTCGGGTCGAACCCCGTCTGGCTGCTCGACGCGGTGGCGGTGCGGCGGAAGGCCTTGTTCTCGAGGTACGTCGCCGTGAGCGTGGTCGCCTGGGCGGGCACCGTGAGGTTCTGGGTGCGGGCACCGCCGTTCGACCAGCTGTCGAAGACGTACGGCGTGGTGCCGGACGTGAACTGCTGCGCCGCGGAGACGGTCGTGTTGAACCCGATCGCGGAGTTGGTGTCGAAGGGCGCGGAGACGGCATCGGGCCCGTAGCTGAGCGGCGCGCCGGTCGGGGTGCTCCGCAGGGAGAACGGCACCGTCTCCGGGCGGATCTGGACCACCCGCTTGCCCACGAGTCCCGACGAGTCCGTGGCCCGCAGGGTGATTTCGTAGTACGAGTCCGCGTCGTGGTCGCGCAGCGTCTGGAAGCTCGCCTGGTCCGTGCCGTCGAACGTGCCGACCTGGTGGATGTGGGACGAGTGGTGGATGATCACGTTCCAGCTGAGCGCGGACGGCGGCAGCGTCCCG
>DASUYU010000052.1:0-5821 GCA_036377235.1 Thermoleophilaceae bacterium | reverse complement strand
TCCTCGGCGTCGAGCCGGCGGCCGACCACGGTCAGGGGCGGGCGAGGCGGCATAGGTGCCCGGGGTGGGATTCGAACCCACATGCCCTCGCGGGCAGTCGGGTTTAAGCCGACCGCGTCTGACCGAGTTCCGCCACCCGGGCGCGACTAAGCCTACGCGTGCACAGCGGCGCGGTAGGAATCCTTGACACTGCAGAAATCTTGAGTAAGCTGATCCCATGTCGCGCCTGGCCCTGGCGGTCGCCGCCATCGCGTTTCTCGCCCTGCCGGCGGCCGCGCTCGCGCAGGGGTACGGCCCATTCCAGCCGCCGGCCGAGGACTACGGCCCCGGCATCACGGTCTCCGGCACAGGCTTCGCGCCGCTCGGACATCGCGACCGCGCGGTCGCGCGCGCCGTGGGCGACGCGCGCCGGCGGGCCGAGGCGATCGCCCAGGAGCTCGGGGTGTCCGTCGGGGAGGCGCGGGCGGCCGAGCTGTCCACTCCGTTCGATCCACGCCCGGCGTGCGTCCACAGGCATACCGGCCGCTGCGCGCCGCTCGATGCCCTGTCCGCGGTCGTCACGTTCGCGATTGCCGGCGGCCCGACATCGGACGACGACGCGCGCGAGGTGGAGGGCAGCGGCAGCGCGTTCGACCGAGTGGAGGTCGAGCGCCAGACCAGCCCGGCAATCAGGCGCGCGTTCCGCGCCACCCGGCTCGACATGACCCCCTCGGCCGCCAGGGCGGCACACGACAACGCCGAGGCTGCGGCCCGCGCCTCAGGCATCCCGCTCGGGCAGCTGTTCTCGGTCGTCGAGCCCAACGCGGCCTTCTACGGCTACGACCCGACGCTCGGCAACTTCGGTCCCGGCCAGTTCTGCGGCCTCGTCCGGCGGGTGATCGGGCGCCGGGATCCGGAGACGGGCGAGTTCCACGTGATCCGCCGCAAGCCCGTGCGGCGGTGCTACAAGCCGCGCGTGACCGTGCGGCTCGAAGTGACCTACCTGGGCGGCTGACGCCCTCGCAGCGCGGCCGACGCCCTCGCAGCGCTGCTGAAGCCCGCGCACCGCGGAGCGTGTGCCCCACCGGCTCGGGTATACAGGGGGCCGTGGCCAAGATCCTGTTCATCCCCGTCTCGATCACCGCCGGCCTCATCGCCGGCGTCCTCGGGAAGAAGCTCTTCAACGGGCTCTGGGGCGTGATCGACAACGAGGAGCCCCCGGACTCGAAGCACCGCGACATCTCGTGGGGCAGGCTGCTGCTGGCAGGGGCGATCCAGGGCGCGATCTTCCGCGCGGTGAAGGAGGCCACAGACCACGCCTCGCGCCGCGCCTTCTACCGCACGACCGGCACCTGGCCGGGCGAGAAGCGGCCCGATCCCGAGTAGCGGGACGGTTCCCAGGTATATCTCGCGCCTGAACGGGGCATAGCTCAGACCGCAAGAACCGGCGCACTCGTGCGTTTACGGGTGTAAGAGTTCATGGCTGAGCTCTTTTCCGGCTTGGGAGCCTCGCCAATGGGAGGGCGAGGGGCTGGGACAAGGTGCGAGAGGAGTAGGGGCTAGGTGCGATCGCTGAGCGCTGTCGGACGCGTCGCCGCTGTCGGTGCGCTCGTGGCTGCCATCGTGCTGGTGGGCCTGCTCCTGTTCGCCGGGGGCGGCATCGGCGGCTACACCGTCAAGGCGCGCTTCCTGAACGCCGGCCAGCTCGTGAAGGGCAATCCCGTCCAGGTGGGCGGCGTTCCCGTCGGCTCAGTGAAGGGCATCACGATCACGGACGACGGCGCCGCCGAGATCACCATGTCCATCGACGGAGACCATGCACCGCTCCGTCGCGGCACCCGCGCCGAGATCCGCCAGTTCTCCCAGTCCGGGCTCGCCAACCGGTACATCGACCTCTCCCTCCCTCCCAACTCGGACGACACCATCCCGGACGGCGGTGTCATCGACACCGACAAGACCGTCACCCAGGTCGACCTCGACGAGCTCTACAACACGCTCGACGCCCCCACCCGCAAGGCCCTGCAGGGGTTCTTCAAGGGCTCCGCGGACCAGTGGCGCAACATGTCCGACGAGGCGAACGTCGGCTTCCAGTACCTGAACCCGGCCCTGTCCACCTCCCGCCGCCTCTTCAACGAGCTCACCAAGGACACCCCGCTCCTGCAGCGGTTCCTGGTCGACAGCTCACGGATGGTCACCGCGCTCGCCGAGCGGCGTGACGACCTCGCGGGCCTGGTCGGGAACCTCAACGACACCACGCGTGCGCTCGGCAGCCAGAAGGAGGCGCTCGCCGAGTCGATCGAGCGGCTCCCGCCGTTCATGCGGCGCGCGAACACGACCTTCGTGAACCTCAGATCGACCCTCGACGCTGTCGACCCGCTCGTCGAGGCCTCGAAGCCGGTGGCGAAGCGCCTCGGACCTTTCCTCTCGCAGGCCCGGGCCTTCGCCGCCGACGCTCAGCCGACGGTCCGCGACCTCAGCCTGACGATCCGCAAGTCGGGCCGCGCCAACGACCTGATCAACCTGATGCAGAGCTTCCCGCCGCTGGCCGAGATCGCCACGGTGAAGAAGGACCGCAGCTACGCGCCGGGCGGCACCAAGCACTCGGTCGGCGAGGTGGACGGCGCGTTCCCGGAGACCGTGGACGCGCTCAAGGCCGGCTCGAAGGAGATCAGCTTCGCGCGCCCGTACACCACGGACTTCCTGGGCTGGTTCGACGACTTCTCCACCACGGGCGGCGGATTCGACGCGCTGGGCGCCACCGCCCGCGGGTTCATCACGATGTCCGAGTTCCTCCACCCGGACTCGCTGGCGACGAAGCAGTACCGGCGCTGCCCGGGCTCGGCGGAGGCGCCGGCCAAGGACGGCTCGAACGTGCTGTCGCAGGACGAGCGCGACCGGCTCGGCTGCGACGAGGCCGACAGGGCGGTGCCCAGGTGAGACGCGTCCTGATGATCCTCGTGGTGCTCGGCGTGTGCGCGGGAGCGTTCGTGCTCGCCGGCGCGTCCGATCAGAAGGGCTCCGAGGGCCGCACCTACAAGATCATGTTCGACAACGCCTTCGGCCTGGCCAAGGGCGGCGACTTCCGCGTGGGCGGCGTGAACGCCGGCCAGACCACCGATTTCGCCGTGGTCAAGAAGCCGGGCGAGTCGCCGAAGGCGGTCGTGACCGCCGAGGTCTCGAAGCCGGGGTTCGGCGACTTCCGCACCGACGCGAGCTGCGAGATCCGCCCGCAGTCGCTGATCGGCGAGTACTACGTGGACTGCCAGCCGGGCAAGTCGCGAGAGCACATGAAGGACGGCGACACCGTCCCGGTCGAGCAGACCTCCTCGACGATCCCGGTCGACCTCGTGAACGACATCATGCGGCGTCCCTACCGCGAGCGCTTCCGCCTGCTCATCACCGAGCTCGGCACCGGCCTCGCCGGCCGGCCGGATGACCTCCAGGAGGTGCTCAAGCGGGCGCACCCTGGCCTCCGCGAGACCTCCCGCGTGCTGCGGATCCTCGGCAACCAGAACGAGGTCATCAAGAACTTCATCACCGACTCGGACACGGTCGTGAACGAGCTCGAGAAGAACAAGAAGGACGTGGTGCGGTGGGTCAAGGAGGCCGGCGACGCCGCCGAGATCTCGGCCACCCGGCGCGACGAGCTGCGCGCGCAGTTCCAGCGCTTCCCCACCTTCCTCGACGAGCTGCGGCCGACGATGGCACGCCTGGGCGAGATGGCGGACGAGCAGACGCCGCTCCTGGCCGACCTCGAGCGCGCCGCCCCGGACCTGAACACCTTCTTCACGCGCCTTGGCCCGTTCGCCGAGGCGAGCCGCCCGGCCGTCCGGTCGCTCGGCGAGATGGGCGAGGTGGGCACCAAGGCGTTCCACGAGGGCAAGCAGGAGGTCGCCGAGCTGAACAAGCTCGCCGTGAACGCGCCGGGCTTCGCCGAGCCGCTGCGCCAGTTCCTCCAGACCGCGGACGACCGCAAGCGCGCGATCGAGAACGACCCGCGCGCCAAGGAGACCGCGCCGCCGGCACCCGACCCGACCGCGATCTCCGGCGAGGGCGGCTTCACGGGCTTCGAGGCCATCTGGAACTACTTCTTCTGGCAGACGCTCAGCATCAACATGCTGGACGACACGGCCCACATCCTGCGCGCGTCGCTCACCACCGATCCGCAGTGCATGCAGTTCATCAACCACAAGCCGGACGACGCGACGGTGAAGAAGTGCAACTCGTACCTGGGCCCGTACCAGCCCGGCGTCCTCAGCCCCGACCCGCTCGACGACGGCTCGAACCCGTCGGCCGCGAGCGTCCGCGCGAACTCCGGCAAGCCGCCCAGCAGCGCAGGCGAGCGCCGCGACGAGGGCATGCCGGAGGCGGGCCCGCTGCCCGGCCAGCCGGACCTCTCGAAGCCGCAGATCGTCGTGCCGCCCGACGTTCAGAACATGCTCGATTCGCTCACCCGCAGCCAGCGGCAGCGGCTGAAGCGGCACCCGGAGGAGCTCAAGCGTGAGCTCGACGGGATCGGCGCGCCCACCGACCCCGGAACCACCGGCCAGCTCCTCGACTACCTGCTCGCGCCATGAGACGACGCCGCGGACAGGCAAACATCGCCGCCAGCCCCGTCCTGATCGGGGCCACCACCGTGCTGATCGCGCTGGTGGCGGTCTTCATCGCCTACAACGCGAACTCGGGCCTGCCGTTCGTGCCGACCTACGACCTGAAGGCCCAGCTGCCGTCCGGCGGCAAGCTGGTCAAGGGCAACGAGGTGCGCGTCGGCGGCTTCCGGGTGGGCGTCGTGAAGGACATCACGCCCTCTGTCACGACCGTGAACGGCCAGCGGCGCGCGATCGCGATCGCGGACCTCGCGCTCGACAAGAAGGTCGAGCCCCTGGGCGTGGACACCAAGCTGCGCGTGCGGCCACGGTCCGCGCTCGGCCTGAAGTACATCGAGCTCCAGCCCGGCACGAGCAAGAAGACGTTCACGTCCGGCGACACGGTCCCGGTGAAGAACGCCTCCGAGCCGCTCGAGTTCGAGGACCTCTTCTCGACCTTCGACCCGAACACGCGCCCGCACATTCAGAACGCCACCGCGGGATTCGGTGACGCATTCGCGGGCCGCGGTCAGTCGATCAACCGCGCGATCGAGGCGCTCAACCCGTTCTTCCGCGCGCTCACGCCGGTGATGACGAACCTGGCGGACCCGAAGACCGAGCTCGACCAGTTCTTCCTCCAGATCGGCCGCGCCTCGGCGCAGGCCGCGCCGGTGGCGCGCACCCAGGCGCTCCTGTTCACCGACATGGCCGACACGTTCGCCGCCATCTCGGCGAACCCGCGCGCCCTGCAGGACACGATCGAGAAGGCCGCGCCGACGATGGACGTCTCAATCCAGTCCTTCCGCGTCCAGCAGCCGTTCTACGCGGACTTCACCGACCTCTCGCACCGGCTCCGCCCCGCCGTCGCCGAGCTGCCGCGCTCGCTGCCGCCGATCAACAGCGCCTTCAAGGTCGGCACGACGATCCTGCCCAAGACGGTCGAGCTGAACGAGAACCTCGAGGACGCGTTCAACGCCGCGAACGACCTGTTCGAGAACCCGAACACGCTGCTGGCGCTGCGCGACATCGACACGGCACTCACGGTCAGCCGCCCGGCGATCCAGTTCATCGCGCCCTACCAGACGGTCTGCAACTACCTGAACTACTTCATCCACCCGCTGGGCGAGGCGCAGTCCGTCGTCCAGTCGGGCCCGACCGGCGGCGGCACCTCGCTGAACCAGAACATGAAGGTGCCGAACTCGAACCAGCAGAACAACTACGGCAGCTCGACCGGCTCGCGGCCGTGGGACATCCCG
>DASUYU010000051.1:0-16716 GCA_036377235.1 Thermoleophilaceae bacterium | reverse complement strand
GTGGACGAGCGGGAGGCGGCCGAGGGCGCCGAGTGGCTCGAGAAGATCGAGGAGGAGAACGCCGGCGAGATGACCCCCGAGCGCATCGCGGCCCTCGAGGCCGCGGCGGCGAGCGAGGGGAACGGCGAGGCGCTCCCGATGGCGGGAGCACCGAAGGCCAAGCGGATCGTGCTGGACGAGGAGGCGTCGCCCACAGCGGGGCGTCGCTTCACGCGGGCCTAGCTAGGCGATCATCTCGTCCGGAGCGGGGTGCTCGCGGGCGATCACCCGGCAGAACGCTTCGACCACCATCGGGTCGAACTGCGTCCCGGCGCAGCGGCGGAGCTCCTCGATGGCCTCCGACTCCGGGAGCGGCTCCCGGTAGGGGCGCTCCGTGGTCATGGCGTCGAAGGAGTCGCAGACGGCCACGACGCGCGCGCCGAGCGGGATCTCGTCACCCCGCAGGCCGTCCGGGTAGCCGCCGCCGTCCCAGCGCTCGTGGCTCGCGCGCACGAGCCGCGCCACCGGCCGCAGGGCCGGGGCGGCCAGGAGGATGCGCTCACCGATCAGCGGATGGCGGCGCATGAAGCTCCACTCCACCGGATCGAGCGGCCCGGGCTTGTCGAGGATGGCGTCCGGCACGGCGATCTTGCCGACGTCGTGGAGCTCGGCCGCGCGCGCGACCTCGTCGAGCGCCTCGGGACCCATGTGAAGTTCGCGACCGACCGCCAGAGCCAGCTCCCCGATGTCGCGGAGACGAACCTGGAGGTCGGGGCGCCGCTCGGACAGCGTCCGGAGCAGGACGTCGCGCGACTGGCGGCCGGCCGACATCCGCCGGCCTCCCTTACGCGCATACATACGGCGGTCGGCGACCTGAAGGGCGAGCGTGGGGGTGTCCGCCTCCTCGGGCAGCAGCACGACGCCGAACGAGCTGGTGACCTCGAAGCCCTCGCCGCGCTCGTTGAGAGCGGCGGAGCAGGCGGCCAGGAGCGCATCGATCCCGTAGCGGCCGGGCGCGGCCACCACGCAGAACTCGTCTCCGCCGAGCCGGTACGCGTCCCCGGTGTGGCCCACGGCGGCGGCCAGCCGGGCGGCCAGGCGGATGAGCAGGCCGTCGCCGGCCGGATGCCCGAAGGCGTCGTTGTACTCCTTGAAGCCGTCGAGGTCGAACAGGAGCAGCGCGCGCGGGTGCGCGAGCGTCGCCAGGCCGATCTGCATCTCCAGGTCGGCCATCAGGCTGCGCCGGTTGCGGAGGCCGGTGAGCGAGTCGGTCCGGGCCTCGCCGTGCGCCTCGGACAGCGTGCGCTGGTTCTCGAGGAACGTGAGCGCGAGCCGCGCCAGGGCGAGCAGCAGCGCCCACGAGGCGAGGCTCACCGCGGCGAGGTTCACCCGCTCGAAGTGGTCGTACACCAGCAGCTGGACCGCCACGAGCGCACCGCCGACGGGCACGGCGATCATCAGCCAGTCGCGGATCTCGATCTGCTTCCGCGACGGCTGCCAGGCCGCAACCGCCACGAGCAGCGCCGACGCGGGCCACGCGAGGTCGAGCAGGCCGCCGGGCACGTACTCGCCGGTGGCGCTCTGGACGAGATACAGGCCGTCCGCCACCGCCGTCAGGGCGAGTCCTCCGCCGATCAGAAGCCAGACCGGGTCCGGCCGCCACGAGTTCAGCCCGAACACCGTCACGACGAGCGTGAGCAGCAGCAGGTCGCCGGCCGGGTAGGCGAGGTTCACCGCGATCTGCGCCGTGGTGCCGCCGGTCGCGTCGACGATCGGCTGGAACGCCAGCGTCGCGATCAGCGCCGCCACGGTCAGGGCGGCGATGCCGCCGTCGAGCCAGAGGCTCGTGCGGAACGAGTCGGTGCGCGAGCGGGCCAGCAGCAGGAGCGCGGTGTAGCTCGCCGGATAGAACGCGAGGTACAGAAGGTCGGCCACGGACGGGTATGGCGGGCTCGGGTCGTTGGCGACGATCACCCCCCAGGCGATCTCCCCGCCTGCCCACGCGGTCAGGCCCGCGCCCATGGTGAGCCAGGCGGCGCGCTCCTCGGGGACCGCGACCCCGCGCGCCAGGCAGATGGCCCCCGCGGCCACGATCAGGCCGGGGTAGACGTAGTCCTCGAAGAAGCCGTCGAGCCCCGAGGCGAAGCCGAACACCACATTTGCGGCATACGCGAGCAGCGCGGCGCCGGTCAGCGCCCCGAAGACCTGAAGCCCTGCTCTGAGCCTGGGTGAGACGTCCATAAAGCTCTTCCTGCCAAAACGGCCTATTCGCCCTCTGAATCGGCTTCCCAAAGGCAGAACTGAAGTACCACGAATAGACTCGCCCGCCGTGACCCGGCTCTCCAGGTACTTCCTGCCCACCGTCAAGGAGGCACCGGCGGACGCCGAGGCCGTGTCCCACCGGCTGACCGTCCGGGCCGGGCTGGCGCGGCAGGTGGGAGCAGGGCTATGGACATTCCTGCCGGCCGGGTGGAGGGCTCACCGCAAGGTCGAGCAGATCATCCGCGAGGAGCTCGACGCGATCGGCGCGGGGGAGATGCTGATGCCGGTGCTCCAGCCCGCCGAGCTGTGGAAGCGCACCGGCCGCTACGACATCGACGAGCTGTTCAAGCTCGAGGACCGGCGCGGCGCCGAGATGGTCCTGGCGATGACCCACGAGGAGAACATCACCTGGCACATCTCGCGCGAGGTGCGCTCCTACAGGGATCTCCCCAAGCTCCTCTACCACTTCCAGACGAAGGAGCGCGACGAGCCCCGGCCGCGCGCGGGCCTCCTGCGCACGCGCGAGTTCATCATGAAGGACTCCTACTCGTTCGACCGCGACGCGGAGGGCCTCGACGCGTCCTACCGCCTCCACATCGAGGCCTACGACCGCATCTTCGACCGCACCGGGCTCGAGTGGTACCGGGTCGAGGGCGACGTGGGGATGATGGGCGGCACCGGTGCGCACGAGTGGATGGCGCCATGCGCCGCGGGTGAGAACGACGTGGCGCTGTCCGACGCCGGCTACGCCGCGAACGTGGAGATCGCAAGTGCCGACCCCCAGCCGGTCGAGGGCCTGCCCGGGCCGAAGCCGCAGCCGGAGGAGGTCGAGACCCCCGGCGCCACGACGATCGAGGCGGTCTGCGGGCAGCTGGGCGTGCCGGCGGGCGCGCTGATCAAGGCGTTCCCGGTGTACACAGAGGGCCGTGGCCCCGTCCTGGTGGTCGTGCGCGGCGACCACCGGCTCAATGAGATCAAGCTCCAGAACGCGCTGCGGGCGACCTTCCGGCCGGCGGAGGCCGAGGAGGTGCGAAAGGACTTCGGGGCGGAGCCGGGCTTCATCGGCCCGGTCGGTTCTCCCGTGCCCGTGCTGGCGGACGAGGCGCTCCGCGGCCTCGCCGGGCTCGTGGCCGGCGGCAACAGGCCGGACGTGCACCTCGCCGGGGTCGAGCCCGGCCGCGACTTCGAGCCCGAGTGGGTGGACGTGCGCCGGGTGGAGGCGGGCGACCGCGACCCGACCGGCAGCGAGATCCGCATCGAGCCCGCGATCGAGGTGGGCAACATCTTCAAGCTCGGCACCCGGTACTCGGAGCCGCTCGGCGCGCGCTACCTGGACGAGGACGGCAAGGAGCAGCTGATCTGGATGGGCTCGTACGGCATCGGGCCCGCGCGCACGGTCGCCGCCGCCATCGAGCAGTTCGCGGACGAGCAGGGCATCTCGTGGCCGCGGGCGGTGGCGCCGTTCGACGTGGAGCTCGTGACGCTCGGGAAGCCGGGGGAGGAGCCCCGCTCGCTGTCGGACCAGCTCTACGACGAGCTGCGCGAGCTCGGCCTCGACGTGCTCTACGACGACCGGGACGACAAGAGCCCGGGCGAGAAGTTCGCCGACGCCGAGCTGCTCGGCTGCCCGCTGCGCGTGACCATCGGCAAGAAGAGCGTCGAGGCGCGC
This sequence comes from Thermoleophilaceae bacterium, assembly GCA_036377235.1. GTDB lineage: Bacteria > Actinomycetota > Thermoleophilia > Solirubrobacterales > Thermoleophilaceae > JACVRW01. Next base: position 12,806 of record DASUYU010000051.1, on the reverse strand, counting down.
GAGATCGAGTTCCAGGTGCGGCGCGGCCAGGAGAAGGGCTCGCTGCCGCTCGAAGGCGCCGCCGAGGCGGCCGCGGAGCTGTGGCGGACCCTCCCCTGACGTTCCGCCGGCTGGTAGGCCTCGACCGCTCCGGGGGCCCGCCGCCGCAGACGCGCAGAGGCCAGCCGCTCAACCCGTGGACGATCCCGAACGCGATCGGCTTCGCCCGCCTGCTGCTCGTGCCGGTGTTCCTCGCCGTGGCGCTGAGCTCGGGCGACGGTCACTCGGGGCTCGCGTTCGCGCTGTTCGCGTTCATCGCGTGGAGCGACTACTTCGACGGGATGGCCGCCCGCGTGACGGGGCAGTACAGCCGCCTCGGCGCGCTGCTGGACCCGTTCACCGACCGCCTGCTCGTTGTGTGCGGCGCGGTCGTGGCCTACCACTACGAGACGCTGCCGCGCTGGGCGCTCGTGGTGCTGGCGCTCCGCGAGCTGTTCATGCTCTGCGCGACGCAGGCGGCGCTCCACCGCGGCATCGACCTGAACGTCTCCATGCTGGGCCGCTGGGCGGTCTGGCCGGTGATGAGCGCGCTGGCGCTCGCGCTGCTGGTCGACGGCTGGTTCCTGGACCTCGTGCTGTACGTGGGAGTGGCAATGACCCTTGCCGCAACCGTCCGGTACGTGCAAGATGGAGTGCGGGAGGTGCGCAAAGCCTCAACCTCAACTTGAGGAAGCGCTATATTCGCGCTTCCGCGTTTTCCCGCGTTTTTCGAAAGGACCGCATTGGACACGTTTCCCGACCTTGGCGCGCTCTCCGACAGCGAGCTGAAGGACCTGATCGCGCAGCTCACGGAGGAGGAGCAGGAGGTTTCCTACAGGCGCCGGATCCTCCACGGCAAGATCGACATCCTCCGCGCGGAGCTGGTGAACCGGCTGCGCAAGAAGCACGAGGAGGGTGAGTCCGTCATCAGCGGCGCCGACGTGCAGCAGCTGACCGACATCCTTGCGGGGAAGGGCATCCCGGCGGACGCGGACATCGAGTAGCAATGCACTGCCCCGAGTGCGGCTTCGCCAACGCCGAGGGCGCGAACTACTGCCAGAAGTGCGGGGCGTTCCTCGGCGACCAGACCGAGACGAAGCAGGGCGACACGACCGAGGTCTACCAGGTGGACGAGACCGGCGAGCTCCGTCCGGTCGACCTCGACACGATGACGCACGAGGGGGCCACGCTGGTGATCCGCTCGGGCGGCGGCCGCTCGGGCGAGGCCTTCAACCTGACCGGGGAGCGCAACACGATCGGCCGCAGCCCGGAGGCGGAGGTCTTCCTCGACGACGTGACGGTGTCCCGCAACCACGCGCTGCTCGTGCGACGCCGTGACGGGCTCTATATCGACGACCTGGGCTCTCTGAACGGGACCTACGTGAACCGCCGCAGGATCGAGTCGCACCGGCTCACGAACGGCGACGAGCTCCAGGTGGGCAAGTACAAGCTGACTTTCCTGGAGGAGCGGTGAGCACGTCCGAAGCGAGCAGGGATGCGCCGCCCCGCAAGGAGAAGGCGCTCACGATCGGGGCGGTCACGAAGCAGCTCGAGCGCGAGTTCCCCGACATCTCGATCTCGAAGATCCGCTACCTCGAGGATCAGAAGCTGCTCGCGCCGCGGCGCACGCCGGGCGGATACCGGCTCTACTCGCCGGCCGACGTGGACCGGCTGCGCACGATCCTGCGCCTGCAGCGCGACGAGTTCCTGCCGCTGCGCGTGATCCGGCAGGAGCTGGCCGCCGGGCGTGCCGACAGCGAGCCGAGCGGCGGCGAGAAGCCGGCCGAGCCGCGCGCCCAGGTGCGGCGCACGACGTTCGCCCTGCGCGGGCCCGGGTCGCTCTACCGGCTGTCCGAGGTGCTCGACGAGACCGGGGCGGACCAGTCGCTCGTGAAGGAGCTGGAGGACTTCGGCGTGATCAAGGGCGAGCGGATCGACGGCGAGACGTTCTACGACGACACCGAGCGCGAGATCATCAGGGCAGTGGGCGAGCTGAAGCGGTTCGGCGTGGGTGGCAGGAACCTGCGCGTGTTCCGCACCTCGGCCGACCGCGAGGCCGCTCTGCTCGAGCAGATCCTGGCGCCGGCGCTCCGGTCGCGGAACCCGGAGCGGCGCAAGGAGGCCGTCGAGGCGCTCGAGAACCTCGCGGCCGTGGCGTCCCACCTGAAGCACCTGCTCCTGATCCGGGACCTCCGCAGGCTCGCCCGCTGACGCCGCTCCGTGCGTCTCGAGGACCACATCCACGACATTCCCGACTTCCCGAAGCCGGGGATCGTCTTCAAGGACATCACGCCGCTGTTCCTCGACGCCGAGGCGCTCCGGTACACGGTCGACCGGCTCGCCGCGCTCGCACGGGAGTGGGAGGTCGACTACGTGGTCTCGGCGGAGGCGCGCGGCTTCGTGCTCGGGGCCGCTGTGGCGGTGGAGGCAAACGCCGGGTTCGTCCTCGCCCGCAAGCCCGGGAAGCTGCCGCGCGACGTGTCGTCGGTGGAGTACGCGCTCGAGTACGGGACGGACGCGCTCGAAGTGCACTCGGACGCGATCCGGGACGGCGCGCGCGTGCTGGTGCACGACGACCTGCTCGCCACGGGCGGCACCGCGGGCGCGCTGTGCAAGCTGGTGGAGCGGGCGGGTGGCGTCGTGGCAGGATGCGCGTTCGTGATCGAGTTGGCCTTCCTTCACGGCCGCGAGCAGCTCGCCGGATACGACGTGCGCTCGCTCGTCGTGGTCGACGACGAGTGATGGTGGTGCGCCGGGAACGCGTCGTGCCGGCGGCGCCGGCCGAGGTGTGGGGAATCGTGAGCGACCCGACGCGGCTCGCGGCATGGTGGCCGGGCGTGTCGCGCGTGGAGGAGGCGAGCCGCGAGGCGTGGACGACCGTGCTCGTGTCGAAGACCGGCAAGTCCGTGCGCGCCGACTACTCCCTGGTCGAGGCCGAGGAGCCGGAGCGCGTGATGTGGCGGCACGAGGTGGATGCCTCGCCCTTCGAGCGGCTCCTGCGCGACTCCACGACCGAGATCGCGCTGGCGCCCGAGGCCGGCGGCGGCACGCGGGTCAACCTGAGGCTCGAGCAGCGCCCGCGTGGCTGGGCGCGCTTCAGCCCGTTCCAGATGCGCGCGGCGGCGCGGCGGCAGGCCGAGGCTGCCCTCGATGGCCTGGCCGGGCTGCTCGGGGACGAGCGCTGATGCGCTGGTGGGGCTGGGGCGAGGACGGACACGCCGTCCCGCTGTCTCCTGCCGCGGAGGATCTGCTGCGCGACGAGCTCGGCGCGGATCCGGGGGTGCGGAAGCCGCCGGTGCCGTTCGAGCAGGTGTTGCTGCCCGAGCCGGCGCTGCCGGAGCCGGTCCGCGAGCGGCTCGCCGCCGCGCTCGGTGCCGAGGGACTGCGCCACGACCGGGAGGCGCGGGTCGCGCACGCGGTCGGGCGCTCGTATCCCGATCTGGTCCGGATCCGCTCCGGTGATGCGTCGAGCGCGCCGGACGCCGTGGCGCTCCCCGCGTCCGCCGAGCTGGTCGCGGCGGTGCTCGGGCTGTGCGCGGAGCACCGCGTGGCGGTGGTGCCCTTCGGCGGCGGCACGAGCGTCGTGGGCGGCGTGGAGCCCGTGCGCGAGGGCTTCGCGGGCGTGCTGTCGCTCGACCTGGGAAGGCTCGCGGCGACCGTGGACGTGGACCGCAACTCGCTCACCGCCCGCGTGGACGCCGGGCTGCTCGGCCCCGAGCTCGAGCGGCGCCTCCGCGAGGCGGGCGTGACGCTCGGCCACTTCCCCCAGTCCTTCGAGTACTCGACCCTGGGCGGCTGGGTGGCCACGCGCTCCGCCGGCCAGGCGTCGACCGGGTACGGCCGGATCGACGACCTCGTCGAGGCCGTGCGCTGCGTCACTCCTTCGGGCGAGCTGGCCACGAAGGCCGTGCCCGCGTCCGCGGCCGGGCCGAGCCTGCGCGAGCTCGTCGTGGGCTCGGAGGGCGTGCTGGGAGTCATCTGCGACGCCACCGTGCGCGTGCGGCCGGCGCCGGCGGCGCGCCGCTACGAGGGCTGGTCGTTCGCGAGTTTCGCGGAGGGCTGCGACGCGTTCCGGGTGATGGAGCAGGCCGGTGCTTCCGCCGACGTGAACCGGCTGTCGGACGAGGACGAGACCCGCCTCACGATGGCGCTCGGCTCATCCGGGAGCACGACCGAGAAGCTGGGCCGCCGCTACCTGCGGATGCGCGGCCACGAGGGCGGCTGTCTCGCGATCGTGGGGTACGAGGGCTCCGAGGAGGAGGTGGAGGACCGCCGCCGGAACGCCGCCGGGCTGCTGCGGGCCGGGGGAGGGGTGTCGCTCGGACACCGCCCCGGCGAGGCGTGGTACCGCACCCGCTACGCCGCCCCGTACCTGCGCGACGAGCTGCTCGAGCGCGGCGTGCTGGCGGACACGCTCGAGACCGCCACCACCTGGTCGAACCTGGCGAAGCTCCACCAGGCCGTGCGAGAGGCGCTCCGCGCCGCGCTGGCGGGCCGGGGGACGGAGCCGCTCGTGATGTGCCATGTATCGCACCTGTACCCCTCGGGCGCCTCCCTGTACTTCACCTTCCTGGCCCGCCAGGAGGACGACGCGCTCGCCCAGTGGCGGGCGGCGAAGACCGCGGCCTCCGAGGCGATCGTGGCCACCGGCGGCACGATCACGCACCACCATGCGATCGGCCGCGACCACCGCCGCTGGCTGGCGGCAGAGGACGGCGAGCTGGGCATCGAGGTGCTCCGCGCCGCCAAAGAGCGGCTCGATCCCGCGGGGATCATGAACCCCGGGAAGCTGCTGCCCTAGCCGTCAGGCGAGCGCGGCGCAGAAGGCGGCGATGTCGTAGTCGGCGGGCCCGGCCTGGAAGAGGACGTGGATATGCGGGTCGAACAGGAACTCCGCCCGTCCGACATCGAGGAACACCGCTCCCTGGCCCGGCAGCGTCAGGAGGAGGTTGATACCGAATGTCGCCACGGTCCTCGAGCCGTCGGCGTTGAAGCGCAGGTCGAAACCGCCCGATCCTCGCGCAGTCAGCGTCTTGCCGTTCGCGGTGTAGGTGATCTCCGCGTGGTCGACCGTCTCGAGCACCCGAACCAGGTTGCCGTTCGAGTCGAAGAACAGTGCGTCGTCCACGTTCGCGGTGAAGTGGGTCGTGATCGGAAACGAGCACGTTGTCGTGTCGATCCGGGTGAAGTCGTTGGCCGAGCGGTCATGAACTACCTGGAGCGAGTCCGCGGCCGCTGGACTGGCCAGCAGCGCGGCGACGATCAACGCCACGCCTCCGACAGCGAGTCGTGCGGGCCTATGCATCGCGGGTCCTTCCTCCGCCGCAGGGACGGTTGAATGGAGACCGATTATCCCCGCTCAGGCGGGCGGCTGCAAGACCGTCTGGCCGAGCGCCGCGGTCTTGCCGGACTGTGTCGTCGGCTGCTTCAGCGCCGGCATCTTGCCGCGCAGGACGGAGTCGCCCGAGTGCTTGACCGCGCCGCTGCTCGCGATCTTCTGGCGCGAGATGTCGATGAACTTGTAGTTCTTGAAGTCCGCCGGGAGCGGGCCGATCGCCTGGTAGTTGCCGTTCTGGTCGGTGACCTGGCCGCCCAGCGACTTGGCGTCGCTCGGGCTGTTGTAGAGCCACACGTAGTAGCCCTCGCTCTGGCCGCTCGGCGTGAGCCGGGCCGCCTGGACGAGCAGCTGCTTCTTGCCGTTCCGCTCCACGACGATCGCGATGCCGGCCGGCTGCCCGGTGTTCTGGCCGGTGGTGGACTGGCCGGTCGCGGACTGGGCGCTCGTGGCCCGCGTGCCGTTGTCCGAGCTGGCCTTGCTGCTGTCGTCGTCGCCTCCCGTGAGCGCGCCCACGGGCCAAATGACCACCGCTAGCAGGATCACGATGAGCGCCGCGGCGCCTGCCATCAGCCAGCGGCGGTCCATGTTGGACGGGGACAGGTCAAGACCTGTCCCCGTCGTCGAGCGCTCCCTCGGCTCGCGCGGGGCCGCGGCGGCGGCGCGGCGACCGCGCTCGCCCTCCGGGATGGCCGGAACCGAGCCGTTCTCGTAGAACTGCTCGAGCGAGTCGAGCAGCGAGCGGGCCCAGCTGCGGGCGGCCTCGGAGCGTCTCAGGTGGCCCTTCGTGGCGGTGGCCTCCGGGCCTGACTGCTGGCCGAGCACGTAGTCGGCGAGCTGGCCGCGCCAGTCCTCCTCGACCCCGCGGACGCTCACGGGCGCCAGCTCAACAAGGGCGTCGCGCGCGAGCTCGCGCACCCGGCCCTCGGGCAGGTTCAGCATGTCCGACAGCTCACCGTACGTCTTCCCCTGACGCAGCACGAGCTCGACGATCGCCCGCTGCTCGGGCGAGAGCTGGTCGAAGGTGGCCATTTCCGGGCGAACTGTAGTGTGCCCGCCGCAATGGACTCGCCGGTTGATGGCTATCCAGCGCCGGGCACCCTGGATGACGCGCTCGGCTTCGACCTGCTCGAGCTGAGCGAGGAGCGGGTGCGTGGCCGGTTCGCCGCCGAGAAGCGGGTCCAGCAGCCCTTCGGCCTCGTGCACGCCGGCGCCTACATGGCGATGGCGGAGTCACTCGCGTCCTGGGGCACCTATGCCGCGGTGGCGGAGGGGGGCAACATCGCCGTCGGCCAAGCGAACGACAACAGCTTCTTCCGGCCGGTCACCGAGGGCACGGTGCACGCGGAGGGCACGTCCATCCACCGCGGCCGCACGTCGTGGGTATGGGAGTTCCGGTTCACGGATGACCAGGACCGCCTGTGCGCAGTGTCGCGCGTGACGATCGCGGTCAGGCCGGCCCCGACCAGCTGATCCCGTCGTCCACCAGATAGGCGTCGACGCTGGCGCTGCGGCCCTTGACGCGCAGGCCCTCCAGCGGCTCGGCGCGCAGGTCCGGCAGCGCGCGGAGCGTCGCCTCTCCGATCACCACGCGGCCCGCCGGCGCCTGGCCCTCGAGTCGCGCGGCCAGGTTGACGGTGTCGCCGACCACCGTGTAGCTGCGGCCGCTCTCAGCGCCCAGGAGCCCCACGAGCGCCTCGCCGGTGTTCACCCCGGCGCGGAAGCGCGGCCAGCCCGGATGCCCCGCCGCGATCCGGGATGTCTCGCGCTGCACGGCCAGCGCCGCGTCCACGGCGCGGCGGGCGTGGTCGGGCTGGTCGCCGCGCGTGCCCCAGGTGGCCATGATCGCGTCCCCGATCAGGCGGTCGATCTCGCCGCCGTGCTTCCGCACGATCGGCGGGATCGCCACGCTCAGGTACGTGTTGAGCATCTCAGAGACCTCGCGCGGGTCGCGGCCCTCGGAGAACGACGTGAAGCCCTGCAGGTCGGCGAACATGACGCTCACCTCGCGCTTGCCGGCCGCGGTCTGGTCGAGGTAGAGGTCGCTGAACCGCTCCTCGCCGTCCTCGCGCCGCGCGCTGTAGGCGATGGCGCCGAACGCCGTGAGCATCAGGAGGTGCCACTCCCACCAGCTCGCGTGCCAGCTGCGCGCGACCGCGACCGCAACCATCGCCTCCGCCAGCAGCGTGAACGCGCTCGCCACGGCGAGCAGCAGCGGGGCACCCGTGCGCAGCGCCATCGAGCCGTACCGCCAGGCCGCGAACGCGTAGGGGATCAGCGCCAGCAGCGCCAGCGCGACGAGCCCTCCGCCGGCGCGCTCCACGGGAGTCGGATCGTCGAGCGGCGGGACCGACCCGAGCGAGACGACCGCCCACGCGACCATGACGGCGATCAGGGCGGCCCGCAGCAGCTGGGCGCGCTGCATGATCGCCCGCGAGCGGGCGGGCGGCAGGGGAAGCGCCGACCATCCCGCGAACACCGCCGCCACGACGAGGCCCACGGGCGTCGCGATCGTGAAGCCCTGGTTCGGGCCGTCCAGCAGGACGCCGGGCGTGGCGAGTGCGTGCAGTGTGAGAAAGCCCGCGGCGGCCAGGAACGACAGCGAGATCAGGAACAGCCGCGCGTCGGCCCGCCGCAGCGCGATGCCGCTGGTGGCGAAGGCGAGCGTGGTGCTCACCGCCGCGGTGCCGAGCACGAGCCAGAAGTGCGAGGGGTGGTCCTCCCAGTGCACGTCCGCGCTCGGCGCCGCCAGCAGAAGGAGGAGGCCGACCAGCGGCAGGGAGAGCGCGAGCCCCCAGAGCGGGGAGCGCGTCACCTACTTCAGTGCCCGCAGGCGCCGTTCCGCGGGCTCGACCGTCGATTCGTGCCGGTTCGTGATCGGCAGCCGGCGATCGCGTCCGAACGCCTTGGTGGAGATCTTGATGCCGGGCGGGGCCTGGCGGCGCTTGTACTCGGCGCGGTCGACCATCCGGATCACGCGCTCCACCTCCGCGGCGGGGAGCCCGCGATGCACCAGCTCGACCGCGTCCAGGTCCTCCTCGATGTACCCCTCCAGGATCTGGTCGAGCACGTCGTAGGGCGGGAGCGACTCGTCGTCGCGCTGGTCGTGGCGGAGCTCGGCGGACGGCGGGCGCTCCAGGACCGACGCGGGCACGAGCTCGCGGCCCGCCTCGCCGTTTCGCCACCGGACCAGCTCGTAGACCTGGCTCTTGTAGACGTCCTTCAGCACCGCGAAGCCGCCGGCCATGTCGCCGTAGAGCGTCGCGTAGCCCACCGACATCTCGGACTTGTTGCCGGTGGCGATCACGAGCCAGCCGAACTTGTTCGACAGCGCCATCACGACGTTGCCCCGGATGCGCGCCTGGAGGTTCTCCTCGGCCACGTCCGGCTCGCGCCCCTCGAAGGGCTCGCGCAGCAGCTCGTCGTACGCGCTCATCGCCTGCTCGATCCCGATCTCGCGGAAGTCGGCCCCCAGGTTCTCTGCGATGGCTCGCGCGTCCGCCCGCGTGCCCTCGCTGGAGTAGGGGGACGGCATCGAGACGCACGTGACGCGCTCGGACCCCAGCGCGTCCACCGCGATCAGCGCGGCGAGAGCCGAGTCGATCCCGCCTGAGAGCGCGATCACCACCCGCTCGAAGCCGTTCTTCTCGACGTAGTCGTGCAGCCCGGTGCGGAGCGCGGCATAGATCTCGGCCTGCGGGCCGAGCGTGGGCGCGATCTCGCCGGACACCACCGACGGCTCGCCGGACCCCTCGGTCTCGAGGCTGGCCAGCGTGAACACCGGCGCCTCCACGATGGGCGTGGCCATGCGCTGGCGGCGCACGTTCACGCGATGGCGCGTGTCCCGGAGGCGCGCGGCGGCGATCGCGCGCGGGTCTATGGTGCAGAGCGTGAGCGCCTCCTCGAACTGCGGCGCACGGGCGAGGACTCGGCCGTCCTGGTCGATGGCGAGGCTGTGGCCGTCGAAGACCAGCTCGTCCTGGCCGCCGACCGTGTTCACGAACACGACGGCCGACAGATAGTCCACGGCCCGCTGGGTGAGCATCCGCTCGCGGCGGGCGCCGTAGCCCGCCCGGTAGGGCGACGCCGACAGGTTCACGAGCACCTGCGCGCCCGCGAGCGCCTCGCTCATCGCCGGCGGGCCGGGCTCCCAGATGTCCTCGCAGACGCTGATGCCGATGGGAACGCCGTTCACCTCGACGATCGCGCCCTCGGCGCCCGACTGGAAGTAGCGCTGCTCGTCGAACACGCCGTAGTTCGGCAGGTACATCTTGCGGTAGCCGGCCACGACACCGCCGTCGGCGAGCACGGCGGCGGTGTTGTAGACGTCCTCGGCCTGCTCCGGGTAGCCCACCACGGCGACGATGTCCTTCGTCTCGGCGGCGAGCTCGCGGAGCGCGATGCGAGCGGCGTCCAGGAAGCTCGTCTTCAGGAGGAGGTCCTCGGGCGGGTAGCCCGTCAGCGACAGCTCCGGGAAGACCACGAGCGCCGCGCCCTCGTCACGGGCACGGGCGATCTGGTCGGAGATCTTGCGGGCGTTCCCGCGGATGTCTCCGACCGTCGCGTTGATCTGCGCGAGCGCTACGCGCAGCAGGTCCGTCCGCTCCGACATGTCTCAATTATGGCGACCGCACCCCAGCGTCACGTCGAGGTACCGGTTCGGCCGGATGAGGTGCTCGAAGTGCCACCACTCGTTCAGGTAGGCGGTGAAGCCGAAGCGCTCCATCGCGGCCTTCAGCTCGAGCCGGTTCGCAAGGATGCGCCCGCTCGCGTTGTAGGTGTGCGACCTGGGCCCGAAGGCGAAGCCGCCCATGCGCAGGCGCCTGCCGTCGCTGTCGCGCACGAGCGTGATATCCACCGCGCTGCCGGTGTTGTGGCGGCTGCGGCGCGCGATGTAGGTGCCCACGGCGCCGCCGCGCCCCGTGCGCTCGGCCCAGCGCACGAGCGCCTCGGTGGCCCGTACCGGTCGGTACGCGTCGAGGACCAGGAGGCCGCGGTTCCTGCGACGCAGGTACCGCTGGACCTGTCCCAGGCTGGACGCGGCGGGACGATGCATCAGCGCCCAGTTCTCGCAGTAGCCGGGTAGGGGTTTGCCGGTCTCGTTGTGCTTCGTGCGGTAGGACAGGTTCACCCGGATGCTCGGCGCGTATCTGTGCACGTCGACGAGGCCCGCGCGGCGGGTGGCGGGTGTGCCGCCCAGCTCGGGCTCGGGCTCGGGCTCGGGTTCCGCGGCCTGCGCCGCCGCCGCGCCGTGCCCGCCCGGCGCGAACACCCGCTGGGCCACGCCCTGAAGCGTCTCGGTGCCGTACTCGTGTGACGGGTTGCCGTCGGTGAGCACCGCCATTGAGAAGCGAGTCCGCCTGCGCTCGAACAGCGCCGCCTCGTGTACGAGCCGGCCCAGGCCGGTGCCGCGCCAGCCGCCCTTGAAGAAGGTCTTGAAGCCGGCCGCGCCGGCGAAGCGCGAGAAGCCCCACCGCTGGTAGGAGACGATCGAGGACAGGAGGCCGCGCGCGTACGCGCGCGAGCGCGGCGGGATCAGCCTGTCGATCCGGTTGAAGAGCCGCGCCTGGTCCTCGGCACTGAAGTGGGCGTTCGCCCAGTAGCCGGCGATGGAGAAGCTCTTCATGCCCACGACCTCGGCGAGCCTGTACAGCGCCGGGTCGCCGACGCGGTAGTAGATCGTGTCCGCGGCGTCGTTCGACGAGACGGTGATCATCGGCCCGAGCACCGAGCGCTCGGCGGCGTCCGGCATCCGGTTGCCGATCCCACGCAGGTAGGAGGTGAGCAGCATCGCCTTCACCAGGCTCGCGCTCACGTACACGCGGTGCGGCGCGAAGCCGTGCACGCGACCCCAGCTGTCGATCACGGACCAGGAGTTCGTTGCGCCGCGCGTGCCCAGGTAGCGCTGCACGGCGCGGATCCGTCGCCGCGACGGGAAGCGCGCGTGCAGCGCGCGCCGGCTCATCGTGCAGCGCCGGCGCACGTGCGCGCTCACGCGCACCTCCGTGAGGCCCCTCGAGAACACGTGCACCCGCCGGGAGCAGCGAGCCGCGAGCCGGTTCGCGCTCACGCGGTACACGCCGGCCGGCAGGTGGCGGAGCATCCGCACGTGCCGCCGTGCGGGGTGGCGGCGCACCACGGTGTGGCCGCGCGAGTCCTTCACCTCCACGTAGGAGAACGCGCCCTCGATCGACAGCATCCCGGGCGCCGCCTCGGCCGCGGCGGGGAGTGCCAGGGCTCCGAGCGTTGCGGCTATGCCGACTCGCCGGAGCATCCGCGGGATGGTACGGGTGCCCGTATGGACTCCGCAACGCGCGGGCCGTAGCTTGGAGCGCATCAGACGACTGTTCGGCCCAATCCGGGAAGCCCGCACCTACCTGCGGATCCTGTATCTGCTGCTCGCGCTGCCGCTCGGCGTGATCGAGTTCAGCTTCCTTGTCACCGCGCTGTCCTTCGGCTTCGGCACCGCGATCACGCTGATCGGCATCCCCGTGCTCGTGGCCACGGTCTGGGCGTGGCGGTGGATGGCTCACGTCGAGCGCCGCATCATCGGTCGTCTGCTCGGGACGGAGATCCCGGAGCCCTACCGGCCCGACCCGCCGGACACACGCTGGTGGAAGCGCCTGGGCGCGCGGCTCGCGGACCCCGCCACCTGGAAGGACCTCGCCTTCCTGCTGCTCCAGCTCCCGCTCGGGATCGTGAGCTTCTCGATCGCCGTCTCGGTCATTGGCTTCGGTCTGCGGCTCCTGCTGGCGCCCGCGTTCACCGAGCCCTTCGGCGACGGCGACTGGATCGCGTGGCTCGACATCAACTCCACCGCCGGCGCGATCGCCGCGGTGCCGCTCGGAGCGCTCATCCTGCTGCTCGGTATCCCCGGCCTGAACGCGCTGGGGCGGCTGTACGGTTGGTTCGCCGGCCTGCTGCTCGGCTCGAACGCCGATCCCGAGCTCACCGCCCAGGTGCACGAGCTCGAGGACGCGCGCTCGCGGATCATCGCCGCGGCGGACGCCGAGCGGCGGCGGATCGAGCGCGACCTGCACGACGGCGCGCAGCAGCGCCTCGTCGCGCTCGCGCTGAACCTGCGCATGGCGGAGCAGCGCGTGGACGCCGGCGATCCGGGCGCCTCCGAGCTGGTGCGCCAGGCGGGCGAGGAGGCGCAGCTCGCGCTCAAGGAGCTGCGCGATCTCGCACGCGGCATCCATCCGGCGATCCTCACGAACCGCGGGCTGCCGGCCGCGCTCGAGGACCTGGCGTCGCGCGCGACGGTGCCGGTGGACGTGGTGGCCACGCCCGGGGAGCGGCTTCCCGACCCGGTCGAGGCGGCGGCCTACTTCGTCGTGTCCGAGTGCCTGGCGAACATCGGCAAGCACGCCGAGGCCACGTCGGCGACCGTCTCGGTCCGCGCCGTCGACGAGCGCCTGTACGTGGAGGTCTCCGACGACGGGAGGGGAGG
>DASUYU010000050.1:0-6077 GCA_036377235.1 Thermoleophilaceae bacterium | reverse complement strand
GCGTACTCGGTCTCTCCCCTCCGGACCTTCCAGATCGTCGGCGGGAAGAACAGCGAGAAGCGCTCCACGCGCATCCCCACCGCCTTCGCGGCGCTGAAGTGCCCGAGCTCGTGCAGGATCACGAGCAGGGCGAAGCCCACGAAGGCCAGGAGGAAGCTGAGGGCCGTCAAGCGGCCACCCCGCGTGCGACCTCGCGGGCGTGCGCGTCCGCCGCGTACAGGTCGGAGAAGTGGCGCACCGGCTGCGCCGGCAGCTCGGAGAGCGTCGACTCGATCACCTGAGGGATCCCCATGAAGGACAGGTCCCCGGCCAGGAAGGCGTGCACAGCCACCTCGTTCGCCGCGTTCAGGACGCATGGAGCCGTGCCGCCGGCCCGCGCGGCCTCGCGCGCGAGCCGCAGGCACGGGAACGAGTCGAGGTCGGGCGCCTCGAAGGTGAGCGCGCCCACGTCGATCAGGTCGAGCGTCGGCACCGGCACATCCGCACGGTCCGGGTGGTTGAGCGCGAACGAGATCGGCACGCGCATATCGGGATAGCCGAGGTGCGCGAGCGACGCGCCGTCATTCAGGTGGATCAGCGCGTGCACGATCGACTGCGGGTGCACCACCACGTCGATCCGGTCGTACGGCACGCCGAACAGGTGATGCGCCTCGATCAGCTCGAGGCCCTTGTTCATCAGTGTTGCCGAGTCGATCGTGATCTTCCCGCCCATGTCCCAGGTGGGATGCGCGAGCGCCTCCTCGCGGGTCACCGACTCGAGGTCCGTGCGGCCGCGGAACGGCCCGCCGCTCGCGGTGAGCACGAGGCGATCGACCGTCCCCGGCCGCTCGCCCTCGATCAGCTGGAACAGCGCGGAGTGCTCGGAGTCCACGGGGAGCAGCGCCGCGCCGGTGGCCTCGGCGAGCGCGGTCACGAGCTCGCCGCCCACCACGAGGCTCTCCTTGTTGGCCAGCGCGAGGTCGATGCCCTCGCCGAGCGCGGCGACGGTGGGCCCGAGCCCGGCGGAGCCGACAAGCGCGTTGAGGACGAGGTCGCAGTCCGTGTCGGTGATCAGCTCCACCAGTCCCTCGGGACCGGCGAGCACATCGACCTTCGAGTGCTCAGCCGCCCGGGCGGCCGCATCGGGATCGGCCAGCGCGACGCGCTCGACGCCGTGGACGCCCGCCTGCTCGAGCAGCAGCTCCCAGCTCGACGCCGCCGCGAGCCCCACGACCTCGAGCTCCGGATTCCGTTCGACCACGTCGAGCGCCTGGGTGCCAATCGAGCCGGTCGAGCCGACTATGAGGATCCTGCGCACCCGCTTGAGTGTAGGTCAGGCGTATCCGAGTCCCACGGCGGCGTAGTACGCCACCGGGACCGTGAAGAACACGGCGTCCAGGCGATCCAGCACGCCGCCGTGCGCGCCGAACAGCCTGCCGGTGTCCTTGACCTCGAGGTCGCGCTTGATCATCGACTCGAACAGGTCGCCCACCGGCGCCGCGAGCGCCACCAGCGCGCCGATCAGGAGCGCGTGCGGGCCGGTCAGCCAGTCCTGGTAGAGGCCGGCCACCCAGAACGCCAGCGTCGCGCCCACGACGCCCGCCAGGAGCCCCTCCAGCGTCTTGTTGGGCGAGATCAGCGGGGCGAGCGGCGTGCGCCCGTACAGCCGCCCGCCGAAGTACGCCACCGTGTCGCCCAGGAACGTGCCCACGAGGACGTCGATCAGGAGGCCGTCGCCGTGCGGCAGCCCGCGCAGCCAGACCGCGTGCACCATGGCCAGCCCGATCCAGAGGATGCCGAGATACGTCACCGCGATCGCCCACGACACGTGCTCGCGGCGCGGCCGGAGCGTCGCCAGGAAGAACGTGACCGGGAACGAGCCCGCCAGCACCATGATCACGTGGCGGGGCTCGCCGTAGAGCGCCGCGATCAGCATGGCCGCGAGGGTCAGGAAGCCGGCGATCGCCGGCGGTCGCACCCGCCCCATCAGCGAGTACAGCTCGCCCATCGCCACGACGCCCAGCCCGAAGATGCCGGCCGCGAAGATCTCGCCGCCCTGGTGGACGATGATCAGCGCGAAGATGATCGCCGGGATCGCCACCACGATCCGCGGCGCGAGGTCCGACCCTGCCCCCCGCTCCCGGCGCGCCGCCATGCCTACCGGCCCCCGAACCGGCGCCGCCGCGCCGCGTACTCGTCGAGCGACGCCTCGAACGCCTCACGCGAGAAGTCCGGCCACAGCTCGTCGCGGAACACGAACTCCGAGTAGGCGACCTGCCACAGCAGGTAGTTCGAGACGCGCAGCTCGCCGCTCGTGCGGATCAGGAGGTCGGGATCGTGCATGTCGGGCGCGTACAGGTGGCGGCGGAACTCTTCCTCCGTCTCACCCGTGAAGGTTCGCGCCGCGTCCACGATCTCCGCCCTGCCGCCGTAGTTGAACGCCACGAAAAGCGTGATCCGGTCGTTGTCCCCGGTGAGCTTCTCGGCCCAGTCCATGCGGCGCGTCAGCTCCTCGTCGAGCCCCTCGCGGCGGCCCACGAAGCGCATCCGCACACCCTCGTCGTGCAGCTCCGGCGTCTCGAGGTCGATGCGCCGGCCGAACATCGCCATCAGGCCGCTGACCTCGTCGGGCGACCGCGACCAGTTCTCGGTCGAGAACGAGTAGACGGTCAGCTCCTTCACGCCCAGCTCGACCGCGTCGCGGAGGCGCGCCTTCACCACGTCCGCGCCCGCCTCGTGCCCGGCGAGCACCGGCAGGCCGCGGTTCTGCGCCCAGCGACCGTTCCCGTCCGTGATGATGGCGACGTAGCGCGCCCGCGCCGCTTCGCCCGTCACCTCGGGGTCAAACCTCCAGGATCTCCTGTTCCTTGCCCGCCAGGGCCGAGTCGATCTCGCCGACGTGCTTGTCGGTGAGCTTCTGGAGCTCCGACTCGGCGCGGTGCTCGTCGTCCGAGCCGACCTCGCCCTCGTTCTTCAGCTCGCGCAGGTCGTGCATCACGTCGCGGCGCACGTTGCGGACCGCCACGCGGCCCTGCTCCGCGATCCCGTGCACGACCTTCACCAGCTCGCGGCGGCGCTCCTCGGTGAGCTCGGGAATGGACAGCCGGATCACCTGGCCGTCGTTCGAGGGCGTGAGCCCCACGTCCGACTCCAGGATCGACTTCTCGATCGCCTTGATCGAGTTCTTGTCGTACGGGGTGATGGTGAGGAGGCGCGCCTCGGTCGCGGAGATCTGCGCCAGCTGCCGGAGCGACGTCACGGCGCCGTAGTAGTCCACGTCGATCCGGTCGAGCAGGTGGGGCGACGCGCGGCCCGTCCGCACCGTCGCGAACTCGGTCTTCGTGGCGTCGACGGACTTCTGCATCCGCCCTGTCGCCTCCTCGAGAAAGTCCTTGATGATCCCGTCGCTCATCCGCTCCTCACAACAGTCCCCACGCGCTCGCCGCACACTATCCGGTCGATATTCCGCTCGTCGTCCATGTTGAAGACGTG
The DNA here is from genome assembly GCA_036377235.1 of Thermoleophilaceae bacterium. Lineage (GTDB taxonomy): Bacteria > Actinomycetota > Thermoleophilia > Solirubrobacterales > Thermoleophilaceae > JACVRW01. The sequence continues at coordinate 2,606 of DASUYU010000050.1, read as the reverse complement.
GATCGGCAGGTTGTTGTCCATGCACAGGGACAGCGCCGTCGAGTCCATCACGGCCAGCCGCTGCTCCATCGCCTCCTGGTAGGAGATCTCCTCGATGAACCGCGCGTCGGGGTCCACCTGCGGGTCCGCGCTGTACACGCCCTCGACGTTGTTCTTCGCCATCAGCATGGCCTCGGCGTGGATCTCGAGCGCGCGCAGGGCGGCCGCGGTGTCGGTCGTGAAGAACGGGTTCCCCGTGCCGGCCGCGAAGATCACGATCCGGCCCTTCTCGAGGTGCCGCATCGCGCGCCGCCTGATGTACGGCTCGGCCACCTCGGAGATCGTGATGGCGGACTGCACCCTGGTGTCGGCGCCGACCTTCTCGAGCGCGTCCTGGAGCGCCAGCGCGTTCAGCACGGTGGCGAGCATGCCCATGTAGTCGCCGGTCGCCCGGTCCATGCCGGCGGCCGCGCCCTGCATGCCGCGGTAGATGTTGCCGCCGCCGACAACGATCGCGATCTCAACGCCGCGGTCGGCAACGAACTTCACCTGCCTGGCGATTGCGGCGATCCGCTCCGGGTCCGCCCCGTAGGGGAGATCGCCCATGAGCGCCTCCCCCGAGAGCTTGAGCAGGATGCGCCGGAAGGCCGGTTCGGTCACTCCCCCCCGACCTGGAAGCGGGCGAACCTGCGGATCACCACGTTCTCGCCGGTGCCGGCCGCCAGCTCGGTGCGCAGCTCGCCGATCGTCTTCGCCTCGTGCTTGTCCTCGTTCACGTGCCGCTGGTCGAGCAGGACGACCTCCTCGAGCCACTTGTCGAGCCGGCCCTCGACGATCTTCTCCTGGACGTTCTCGGGCTTGCCCTCGGCGGCCGCCTGCTCGCGCAGCACGCGGAGCTCGGCCTCCTTGGCCTCCTCGTCGACGTCGTCACGGGACACGTACTGCGCGTTCGAGGCGGCCACGTGCAGCGCCACGTCGCGGGCGAACGCCTGGAACTCGTCGGTGCGGGCCACGAAGTCGGTCTCGCAGTCCACCTCGACCAGCGCGCCGATCCTGCCGCCGGCGTGGATGTAGCTCGCCACGACGCCCTCGGTGGCCACGCGCTCGCCGCGCTTCGCGGCCGAGGCCTGGCCCTTCACGCGCAGGACCTCGATGGCCTTGTCGATGTCGCCGCCGGCCTCCTGGAGCGCCGCCTTGGCGTCCATGATCCCGGCGCCGGTGCGCTCGCGCAGGCTCTTCACGTCTTGGGCGGAGATGGTGATGCTCATCAGGACTCCTCGTCAGGGTCGAACGTGCGGCGCTCGCGGGGCGCTCCGGCTCCCGCCGCGGCCTCGGGCCGCGTGCCGCTCGGGGTTGCGGGCTCGTCGGGCGAGAAGCCTGCCTCCTCCGCCTCGCGGCGCGCGCGCTCCTCCGCCTCGCGGCGCTCCTGCTCCTCGGCCTCGCGCTGGGCCTTCTCCTCGGCCTCCTTGCGCTCCTGCTCCTCGCGCTCGCGCCGGGCGGCCTCCTCCTGGGCCCGGAAGGCCTGGGCGTTGTCCCGCGCCACGTCGGCGATGCCGTCGATGATGATCTTGCACGAGCGGATCGCGTCGTCGTTGCCCGGGATCACGAACTGCACGGGGTCCGGGTCGCAGTTGGTGTCCACGAGCCCGATGATCGGGATCTTGAGGCGGTTCGCCTCGCGCACGCCGATGGCCTCGGTCTTGAGGTCCACCACGAACACCGCGTCGGGCGGCCGCTGCATGTCCGCCACCCCGCCGAGGTTGGTCTCGAGCTTGTCGCGCTCGTTGATCGCGGCGATGCGCTCGCGTACCGGCAGCAGGTCCATCGTGCCCGACTCGGTCCAGTCACGCAGGTCGTGCAGGCGCCGGATGCGCTTGTTGATGGTCTGGAAGTTGGTGAGGAGCCCGCCCAGCCAGCGCTGGTCGATGTAGGGCATGCCGCAGCTGTCGGCGGCCTCCTTGATCGCGTCGCGGGCCTGCTTCTTCGTACCCACGAACAGAATCGTGCCGCCCCGGCCGGTGAGGTCCGCGGCGAACTCCTGTGCCGTATGCAGCAGGCGCTCCGTCTTCTGAAGGTCGATGATGTGGATCCCGCCGCGCTCGCCGAATATGAAGCGGCGCATCTTGGGATTCCACCGGCGCGTCTGGTGGCCGAAGTGGACCCCGGCCTCCAGCAGCTCCCGAATGCCGATCTCGGTTGCCAAAGAGATACTCCCTTGAGTTGTGTGGACTTCGGCCCGCCGGCCGGCATGCGGACCCGAGATGTCTCGGGCAGGGCCGCAGCCGCGGTATCCAGCGGGGTAGCTGGTAATACGGTCGGCGAAGAGGATAGCTGTCCCAGAACGAGACGAGGCGGTCCGAAGACCGCCTCGCTCTTATGTCTCAGCCCCCGTCTGGCCCTCCGGAGACTGGCTCCCGTCGGGCGGCGTCAATTGCGTGACTGAGCTCGACGGGTGGTTTGGACTCGCACCGCACCAATTCCCTGGTGAACGGATGCCTAAACATCAATGTCGAAGCGTGAAGAAATTGGCGATCCAGCCCGATCCTCCGCCCGCTTGCGGAGCCTCTGTACTGCGGGTCTCCAACGACCGGGTGGCCGATCGCCGCGAGGTGGGCGCGGATCTGGTG
>DASUYU010000049.1:0-6065 GCA_036377235.1 Thermoleophilaceae bacterium | reverse complement strand
GCGGCGGCACACACCGGAGGAGCTCGCCGACCGCGTGCCGCCCGGCCAGTACGTGGAGCGCGGGTTCCCGGTGCTCACGGCGGGGCCGACCCCCCACGTCGAGTCCGAGCTGTGGACGTTCCGCATCGACGGCATGGTCGGAAACGAGCGCTCGTGGACCTGGGACGAGTTCCACGAGCTGCCCTTCGAGACCGTGCCGTGCGACATCCACTGCGTGACCAAGTGGTCGAAGCTCGGCACGAGCTTCGGCGGCGTGGCCGTGGACACGCTGCTCGACGGCGTGGACCCGAAGGGCGGCTACACGATCGCCTACTCGTACGGCGGCTACACCACGAACGTGCCGCTGGCCGACCTCACCGGCGGCAAGGCGTGGGTCGTGACCGAGCACGAGGGCGAGCCGCTCCCGCGCGAGCACGGCGGCCCGGCGCGCCTGCTCGTCCCGCACCTGTACTTCTGGAAGAGCGCGAAGTGGGTCGCCGGGCTCCGCGTGCTCGACCACGACGAGCCCGGCTTCTGGGAGGAGAACGGCTACCACATCCGCGGGGACCCCTGGAAGGAGGAGCGGTATTGGAACGACTGAGCCCAGTCGAGATCCGCGCTCCGGGCGACTGGCAGATCGCCACCGTCACGGAGATCAAGCAGGAGACTCCGCGCGTGAAGTCGTTCCGCTTCCGCGTGCCGATGTGGATGGAGCACCTGCCGGGCCAGCACTACGACGTGCGGCTCACGGCGCCCGACGGCTACCGCGCCCAGCGCTCGTACTCGATCGCCTCCTCGCCGCTCGATGTGGGCGAGGTCGAGCTGACCATCGACCTGCTGGACGACGGCGAGGTGTCGCCGTACTTCCACGAGGTGGTCGAGGTGGGCGACGAGGTCGAGCTGCGCGGGCCGTTCACCTCGTACTTCGTGTGGAGAGGCGAGTCGCCGGTGCTGCTGGTGGGCGGCGGCTCGGGCGTGGTGCCGCTGATGTGCATGCTGCGCCACAAGCGCCGCACGATGCCCGAGCTCGACATGCGGCTCGTGTACTCGGTGCGCCACGCGGACGACGTGATCTACGCGGACGAGCTCCCCGACGACGCCGCGCTCACCTACACGCGCGACGCGCCCGCCGGCTGGAGCGGGCACACGGGCCACATCGACATGGACATGATGCGCGGGCCGGCCGAGGACGCGCGGCTCGCGTTCGTGTGCGGGTCGAACGGCTTCGTCGAGACAGCCAGCGACCTCCTGCTCGAGGTGGGGATGGCGCCCGGCGCGATTCGCACGGAGCGCTACGGTGACAGCGGGGATGCCGACCGAGAATCGCCATGAGGCCGCGCGTGACGTGATGCGCCAGCTCGGTATCGGCGAGGACTGGCTCGCCGTCGCCGACCCGGACATCCCGCCCGACCTGCTCGAGGTACTCACCGACTCGCTTCGGGCGTGGGGGCGCACCGACCTCGACTGGCTGATCGACTGGTGCGACCCCGAGATCGTCATCCGCCAGGTGCCCGAAATCCCGGATTCGAGCACCTACACCGGACCTGAGGCCTTCGTCGATGCCCTGCTCGACTGGCCACGCCAGTGGGAGGACTTCCACATCGATCCCCACCGCATCTTCGCCGCCGACGACGAGCACCTCGTCGTCGTGGCGCTCCACCGCGGGCGGCCTCCGTCGATGGACATCCAGGTCGAGGCGGAGATCGTGTTCCTGGTGCGCTACCGCGGCCCGCGCCTGCTCGCGTGGGACATGTTCCTCACCCCAGAGGAGGCGCTACGCCGCGCTGCCGAGCGCGGCGGCCACGGCGACGATGATCGCCCCGCCGAGGGTGACGGTGGCGAACGAGCGCAGGAAGCCGGTCCGGAAGAAGCGCGCGCGGATCACCGCCAGCACCACTAGCTCGATCGTCACGGTGATGATCCCGGCGATGATCGCCGCGTGGTAGTGGTTGATCAGGAACGGCAGCGTGTGGAAGACGCCGCCCACGAACGTGCCGCCGCCGGTGATGGCGCCGCGCTCCCATGGGTTGCCGCGGCCGGTGAACTCGCCCGTGTCGGACAGCGCCTCCGAGAAGCCCATGCTCACCGCCGCGCCGATGGCGGTGGCGAGGCCGGCGAAGAAGGCGATGTGCGGGTCCTTCGTCGAGAGCGCGACCGCGAAGATCGGCGCGAGCGTGGAGAGCGAACCGTCGATCAGCCCGATCAGCGCGGGCTGGACGCGCGACAGCAGGAAGGCGTGCTCCTCCTCGGTGAAGCGCTCCTCTGTGGCCGCCCCGGCCTCCACAGCTACAGGGTGTCAGGTTCCGGGGTCGGCAAACGGGTTAGGCTCGCCTCATGGCAGAGGAAATCGTTATCGCAAACAGCGCCGAGCGGGCGAAGCTCCGCAACCCGCTCGGCGTCGTGGGGCTCAGCCTCATCACGCTCGGGATCTACTACATCTTCTGGTGGTACTTCATCAACCGGGAGATGCGAGACCTCGGCCGCGCGCGGGGCACCGACCTGGGGCAGAGCCCGGGCAACTCGGTCCTCGCGATCACGCTCGGGGCACTGATCATCGTTCCCGCCATCGTGTCGATGTGGCGGACCTGTGACCGCATCCAGCGCAGCCAGGAGGTCGCGGGCGTCGACCGGGGCGCGAACGGCCCGATCATCTTCATCCTGCTGCTGCTGATCTTTCCGGTCGGGCTCTGGTACGCGCAGAGCGAGCTGAACAAGGCGTGGACCGCGCAGGCGTCGGGCGGGCCGCCCAGCCTGCCGGCAACCGAGCAGGCCGTGCCGGCGCCGCCCCCGCCGCCTCAGCCCGAGGACCCGACCGGCAGCCCCGCCGAGCGCCAGGACTGAAACCCGCCCGCGAGGTCGGCGACCCGCTCGAGCCCGAGCCGCTTCAGGTTCGCCGCGGCGAGGCTCGACTGGTAGCCCTCGTCGCACATGACGATCAGCCGGCGTGACGGGTCGCTGACGCGCTCGTCGCGCCACTCCGACTCCGGGTCGCAGCGCCATTCGAGCGCGTTGCGGGGGATGAAGACGGAGCCCGGCACCACCCCGTCCCGGTCACGCTGATGCTCGGAGCGGATGTCCATGAGCACCGCTCCGGCCGACATGGCGGAGGCGGCCTCCTCAGGGCTGAGGCGCTCGAGTCCGGTACGCGCCTCGGTGAGCAGCTCGTCGACGGTCAGCCGGAGGGCCACCGGCCGACACTAACGCGACGCGCTCGTCTCCGGCAACGAACCCCCTAGCGTAGGGCGTCGTGCCTCAGCGCTCGGACATCCGGAACGTGGCGATCATCGCGCACGTCGATCACGGGAAGACCACCCTGGTCGACGCCATGCTGCGCCAGGCCGGCGTGTTCTCCGCCCACGAGGCGGAGGGCCTGACCGACCTGGTCATGGACTCGATGGACCAGGAGCGCGAGCGCGGCATCACGATCCTCGCCAAGAACGCGGCCGTCCACTACGGCGACGTGAAGCTGAACCTCGTCGACACGCCGGGCCACGCCGACTTCGGCGGCGAGGTCGAGCGCGGGCTGACCATGGTCGACGGCGTGATGCTCCTGGTGGACGCCTCCGAGGGACCGCTGCCGCAGACGCGCTTCGTGCTCCGCAAGGCGCTCGAGGCGGGGCTGCCGGTGGTGCTCGTGGTCAACAAGGTGGACCGCCCCGACGCCCGGATCGGCGAGGTGGTGGACGAGATCTACGAGCTGTTCCTCGACCTGGACGCGAACGAGGAGCAGATCGAGTTCCCGATCGTCTACACGAACGCCAAGGCGGGCTGGGCGTCGAGCGAGGAAGGCGTCGAGGGCGAGAACCTCAAGCCGCTCCTCGACCTCCTCGTCGAGCGAATCCCCGCGCCCGAGTACGACGACTCGCATCCGCTTCAGGCGCGCGTCACGAACCTCGACGCCGATCCCTACGTCGGGCGGCTGGCGCTCCTCCGCGTGCACCACGGGACGATCCGGAAGGCCCAGCAGGTCGCGTGGATCAGGCGCGACGGGACCGTCGAGCAGGCGCGCGTCAGCGAGCTGTACGTGACGGAGGGGCTCGAGCGCGTGTCGGCCGACGAGGCCGGCCCCGGCGAGATCATCGCGCTCGCAGGGATCCCGGAGATCACGATCGGCGAGACGATCGCGGACCTCGCCGACCCTCGCCCGCTGCCCCTGATCGCGATCGACGAGCCGGCGCTCGGAGTGACCATCGGGGTGAACAGCTCGCCGCTGGCGGGTAAGTCCGGCAGCCGCCTGACCGCCCGCCAGGTGGAGGACCGGCTCGCGCAGGAGCTGGTGGGGAACGTGGCGATCCGGGTGGTGGACACGGAGCGGCGCGACACCTGGGAGGTCCAGGGTCGCGGCGAGCTACAGCTCGCGGTGCTCGTAGAGACGATGCGCCGAGAGGGATTCGAGCTCACCGTCGGCAAGCCGCAGGTCGTGACGCGCCAGGTGGACGGGCAGCTGCTGGAGCCGATCGAGCGCCTCTCGATCGACGTGCCCGAGGACTTCCTCGGCGTGGTCACGCAGATGCTCGCGCTCCGCAAGGGCCGGCTCGAGAACATGGTGAACCACGGCACGGGGTGGGTCCGCCTGGACTTCCTCGTGCCCACGCGCGGCCTGATCGGCTTCAGGACCGAGTTCCTCACGGAGACGCGCGGCTCGGGGATCCTCCACTCGGTCTTCGAGCGCTACGAGCCGTGGCAGGGCGAGATCCGGACGCGCCCCACCGGCTCGCTCGTGGCGGACCGGCGGGGGGAGACCGCCACGTTCGCGCTGCTCAAGCTGCAGGAGCGGGGACAGCTGTTCGTCGGCCCGGGCGACGAGGTCTACGAGGGGATGGTGGTCGGCGAGAACGCCCGCGCGGATGACCTCGACGTGAACGCCGTGCGCGAGAAGAAGCTCACCAACATGCGCGCCGCGGGATCGGACGAGACGGTGAAGCTGGTGCCCCACCACCGGCTGTCGCTGGATCAGGCGCTCGAGTTCATCCGCGAGGACGAGTGCGTGGAGGTCACGCCCGACGCGGTGCGCCTCCGCAAGCTCGTGCTCGACGCGGTCGGCCGCACGAAGGCGGTCAGAGCAGCCAGACGATCAGAAGGATGATGAGCGCGATCCCCACTCCGATCCCGGTGATCGAGAGCGGGGCGCGATTCTCGGCCCAGAAGCCCGGATTTGCCTGCGACCGCGAGTGACGTCCCTCAGGGGGCTCGCCGGTCCAGTCGTCGTCGTCCCACGAGCTCATCACGTTTGTCACTACCCGCTTCGGGTGGAGGTTGCGCACCCAATCCACCGGGTAGGCCCAAAAGGTAACCCCCGTGAAGGAGGCAACCAAACCGATGGCGGATATCAACGCCAGGGACACGAAGCTGATCCAGTACCTGAACGAGGCCTATGGCAAGGAGAAGGAGCTCGAGACAGCGCTCCAGGCCCACATCGCCATGACCACGAAGGCGCCCTACAAGAAGCGCCTGCAGGAGCATCTGCGCGAGACCAAGGGCCACGCCCGAGAGGTCCAGCGCCGCATCAAGCAGCTCGGCGGCAAGGCCGAGGCCGGGCCGATCTCGACCGGCCCCGACGTGATCACCGAGGCGGCCACCGGGCTGACCTCCGTGGCCAGCAAGGCCGTGGCGGCCGCGCAGGGCCCGCTCCACGCGATCCGCGGCACGGGCGAGGCCGAGAAGATGCTGAAGAACGCCCGGACGGAGTTCCACAACGAGTTCGAGGAGATCGGCTTCTACGCGGGCATCGAGTCGCTCGCGCAGACGGTCGGCGACAAGGACACCGCCAAGCTCGCGCGCGGCATCAAGCGCGAGGAGGAGCGGATGGCGAAGTTCCTCGCGAAGCAGATCGAGCAGCTCGCGAAGGCGGTCGCTCGTGAGGAGATCCCCGCGGCCGAGCGGAACGGCGGGTCGTCCAGGCGGCGCTCGTCGAGCCGGCGGTCGTCCAGCTCGAGCAGCTCGTCGAAGCGGAGCTCCAGCGGCTCGCGGTCGACGCGAGCGAAGTCAAGCTCGTCGCGCACGCGGGCGAAGTCGAGCTCGTCGCGCGCGAAGTCGAGCTCGTCACGGGCCAGGTCGGGTTCGACGCGGGCCAAGTCCGGCTCGTC
>DASUYU010000048.1:0-4121 GCA_036377235.1 Thermoleophilaceae bacterium | reverse complement strand
GTCTTGCCGTCCTCGCTGATCGCCACGCGGCGGGGATCGCCGCCGAGCGTCGTGCTGAACCATCCGCGCGGGACGAACGCGACCAGGTAGCCGCGGCTTCGCGATCCCCGGGCGAAGTCGGCGGCCTGCAGGAGATAGAAGCCGGGCTCCGGTCCCAGCGCTCCCGACCTGCTCGCTCCGACGGCAAAGATCCTCGCACGATCGCGGATCGCCGCGGCGAGTCCGGAGAAGCCGCTGACATCCACTCCCGGGAGCAACTCCGGGCGGGTCATGCTCGTGTAGGTGGCGGGCAGGTACGAGCGCGCCTCGCCTGCCGGGACGATCCGCCCCGACGGCGTCAGGCGTCTGATCCGAACGCCCCGGACGCGCTCATAGCTCGCGCGCTCGGACGCCGGCACCCGCTCGACCCAGAGCACGTCGTTGAGCCCGACGCTGGCGGACGTGGCGCCCGCCCATCTCGCGAAACGCGCCTGCCCCGGCTCGGGCTCACGTGCCAGGACGTCGGCAAGGCCGCCCACGTACGCTCGCGCGCGTCCCAGGACCTCCTGCGCGTGCACGGTCTCGACCTGGGCGCGCTGCTCCGCGGCCTCGTCCCGGTCGTGGCCGATCGTCGTGCTCGTCAGGACGTAGCCGCCCACACCCAGCAGCACGAGCAGTGCGACGAGCAGGACGCCCGGCGATCTGGCGGAGCGGAACCAGGAGTACCGCGACACTCCGTCCATCCTGAGTTACCGTACTCCCTGACAAGGCTTCGAAGGGCGTAATTTCGCGTGACTCGCCGTCCCCGCCGGCTGGCCCTTCTCGCGGGCTTGCTCGCGACATCGATGCCTGGGTGCGGCGGTGGCGACGAGCCCTCGAACGCGGACCTCCGTGGCGTCCGATTGGGCGCCGTGATCAAGGCGCTGGACAACCCGTTCTTCGTGACCATGCGCGACGGCCTCGTCGCGACTGCTCGGCGGGACGACGCGCGGCTGAGAGTTGCCGCGGCGCCCTCGGGGCTGCAGGACACGGCGGGTCAGGCCTCCGAGCTCGAGTCCCTCGCCGCCGGCCATCCGCGCTGCTATGTCGTGAACCCGATCAATGAGACGAACCTCGTCGGCGCGCTCGCTCGCGTCGCCGAGGAAACTCCCATCGTCAACGTCGACTCCGTGGTCGGCAAGGATGCGGCGAAGGCGCTGGGCGTCCGGATCACCACCTACGTCGGCAGCGACAACCGCGCCGGCGGCATGCTCGGTGCCGACGCAATGGTGAAGCTCGTCGGCCGCGGCGCGAGGGTCGTCGTGATCACCGGCATCCCCGGCGACGTCGGAAGTGGCCTGCGCGCCGACGGGTTCAAGGAGGGCAACCGAGCGCGCTTCGACGTCGTCGCGACGATCGCGGCCGACTTCGAGCGAGAGAAGGCGCGTCATGCGGCCGCTGAACTCCTGCGGCGGGATCCGCGGATCGACGGCTTCTTCGCGGTCAACGACCTGATGGCGCTCGGGGCGGCAGACGCCGTGCAAGCCGCCGGCAGGGAGGCAGACGTCAAGGTGGTCGGCTTCGACGGCATCCCGGAGGCGCTCAGAGCGATCCGGCGGGGATCGATGTCGGCAACGGTCGCCCAGTACCCGTACACCATGGGCCAGCTGTCGATCGAGGCCTGCCTTGCGGCGCTCCGCGGAGATGCGGTGCCCGCGACCGTGGACGCTCCGGTGCAGGTCGTCAGCAGAGAGAACATCGCGCGGGCGCAGGCCAACTTCCCCAAGCCGGTCGAGCAATTCGACGACCCGTTCGCGGAATGAATCGCGCTCTCGTGCTCGCCCTCGTCGGCCTGGTTGCGGCTGGATGCGGTGGCGACTCGGGCGGGGGCGACAACGGCGGGGACCGGGTCGGCGTGGTGATCAAAGGCCTGGACAACCCGTTCTTCGCCGCAATGGAGCAGGGGGTGCGAGCGGCAGCGCAGGAGCGGCACGCCGACCTGCAACTCCGCGCGGCAACCGGACTCGAGGACACGGCTGGTCAGGCCTCGAAGCTCGAGGCTCTCATAGCGGAGGGGTTGAACTGTTACGTCGTCAACCCGATCAGCCAGTCGAACCTGGTCAGCGCCCTGTCGCACGTGCCGGACGACACCCCGATCGTGAACATCGACTCCCCCGTGGGAGCAGACGAGTCTCGTGCGCTCGGGATCCACATCTCCACCTACATCGGTACGGACAACAGAGCGGCCGGCATGCTGGCCGCGGACACGATGGGGGCGCTCGTGCCTCGGGGCGCCAGGGTCGGCGTCATCGGCGGCATCTCGGGCGACGCGACGAGCGCCGCCCGGATCGACGGGTTCCGCGCGGGCGCGCAGGGACGTTTCGAGCCGCTCCAGCATGTGAGCGCGGACTGGGACGAGCGCAAGGCGAGGCTCGCCGCGAGCTCCCTGCTCCGCGACGAGCCGGGCATAGCCGGCTTCTTCGCGGCCAACGACCAGATGGCACTCGGCGTCGCAAGGGCCGTGACCGACGCGGGGCGGACGGGCAAGGTGGCGGTAGTCGGCGTGGACGGGATCGAGCAGGCGCTCGCCGCGATTCGGCAGGGAGCGATGTCGGCCACGGTGTCGCAGTACCCGTACACGATCGGCAAGCTCGGCGTCGAGGCGTGTCTCGCCGCTGCGTCGAACAAGTCGTTGCCCGGCCACGTCGACGCGCCGATTCAGGTGGTCACGAGGCGGAACGTGGCACGAGCGGAGGAGAAGTTCCCGCAGCCGGTCCAGCCCTTCGAGAGCCCGTTCGCCGCATTGCTCGGCGGCTGACCGGCGACACACCGGTGCCCATCACCGCTATCGCCATCAGCGCGAGCACCGGGCCCGTGTTCGGGTCCGTCGCCTGACCACTCGTGAGGCCCCCGAAGGCCTGGTCGAACCCCCAGAACGCGAGCGCCAGCCCCAGGCCGAGCGCCGCGGCGGGCACTCTCGTCCGGGCGTAGAGCGCGCCGGCTCCGACGAGATACTCCACGGCGACCAGCACGGAGCTCCCGCTCTCCACCGCCTCGAACACCGCTCCCCCGATCCACACGATCGCCCAGACGAGCGGGAGCCATGCTGCCGGGCGCTCGCGAGAGGCGTCGCGGCCGGGCCACGCGGCGGCGGCGAGCACGGCGAGAAGGAGCGCGGCGCCCGGCGCGCCCGCGCTCAGGCTGGCGTCACCTCCCGCGAGCCCCAGGAGACCTTCCCCGAAATACCACACGCCGAGCCCCCAGGCGATCGATGCCGCGAGCGCAGGCCGGGCGGTGCGCCGCACCAGCAGCCCCGCGCCGATCGACAGCTGGATTGCGGTGAATGCGGCGTTCCACGGAACCGGGTGTGCGGCGATGGCGGTCGAGACCCAATGAACCGGTGCCGCGACGAGCGCCGGCTGCCCCTGTCCGGCGGGGGCGATTACCTGAGTCGCGAAACCGCTCGTGAACATGAATGGCTGGGCCTGCAGCGCCCCGTCGAGGAGCCACAAGAGCCCGAGCGCGATCTGCAGCTGACGCCGGCTCATGGCTACGGCTGCGAGTCCGTGTAGCGGCCGCCGGTCACGGTGCTCCAGGTGCGCCGGTTCGCCATCTCGGAGATGTAGTCGATGTGCGCCTGAAGGGGCCAGGTCAGGCGATCCCAGCTGCCGAGGACGAAGGTCATGTTGTAGGGACCGTCGGCCGGCGAGGTGAGGTACGTCGGGGCGACCGACTTGAAGTAGGCGTCGAGCTGCGGCGGGAGCTGACCGGAGCTGTCGGTGATGAGGAGCGGCGCGTGGAAGCCCAGGTGCGACAGCGGCGCCGAGGCGACCGCGCCCTGCCAGTCGCTCGCGTGCACCAGCGTGAACCCGTGGCCGGGTCCGGTGATCTTCCAGCCGACCTCGCCGGCGGAGTCCCACATCTTCGCGAAGGCGATCGCGGTATCGACAGGGCTGTCCTGCGGCGGCGCGTTGAACGCGACGATGTCGTCGTTCGTCACTCGCACGACCGTGCCGTATCGGGCGAGCCGGTCCGCCACCGAGCCCGAGATCTGCCGTGGGCCGCCGAACACGTAGATGCGCGCGTGCCCGTTCCGGCGCTCGAGCGCGTCGATCGTCGCCTGCGGGATCGAGTCCTTCTTCACCCACACGAGGCCGGACGCC
>DASUYU010000047.1:0-3198 GCA_036377235.1 Thermoleophilaceae bacterium | reverse complement strand
CCTGCGCGACCTGCTGGCGCGGCGCGCGCCGTTCACGTTCGACGAGGCGGTCGAGGGCGTCGACCGGCTCACCGAGGCGGTCACGCTGTTCGCGCTGCTCGAGCTCTACAAGGCCGGCGAGGCGAAGTGGGAGCAGGAGGTTCCGTTCGGGCCGATCACGGTGGTGCCGTCGTGAACGACCTGGCGCGCACCGTCGAGGCGCTCCTGTTCCTGTCCGCCGAGCCGGTCTCCGTGGAGCGGCTCGCCGACGCCTGCGAGGTATCCGAGGGCGAGATCGTCGAGGCGCTCGCGCGCCTGCGCGAGCACTACGCCGAGGGCTTCCGCGGCGTGGTGCTGCGCGAGGTGGCCGGCGGATTCACGCTGGCCACCGATCCGGTGGCCGAGCGCGCCGCGCGGCGGCTGCTCGCCCGGCCGCGCACCCCGCCGCTCACGCAGGCCCAGGCCGAGTGCCTGGCGATCGTCGCCTACCTCCAGCCGGTGTCCCGGCCGGAGGTGGCGCGGATCCGCGGGGTGGCGTCGGAGTCGGCGGTCGGCACGCTGCTGGAGCGCGGGCTGATCGAGGAATCCGGGCGCTCCCGCTTCGGCGCTGTGATGTACCGCACCACCGAGCTGTTCGAGAAGCTGTTCGGCCTCTCGGGTCTGGACGCGCTGCCCGACCCGGCCGCGTTCGACCCGACCCCCGAGGACGAGGGCGACATCCGCGAGCGCCTGCTGCGCGCCGGCGAGGCGCGCGCCCGCAGCGCGGGCTAGGCCTCTTCTTTCCCGGACGTCCCTACCCGATGTAGACCGTGCCACCGAAGCGGCATTGGCCCGCCTGACCAAGGACGTTCACACCCACGTAGAGCCCCTGGCCGAGGATTTCCGTGCCATCCGGCGCGATCGCAGTCCCGTCCTCGTTGGCGTCGATCTCGCGGGTGCCCGTCGGGCCGCCGACGACGAGGAAGTTGTGGGTCTCACCCACGTCGAAGTCCCCGTCGGAGTCGTCCGCGTCCAGAGCGGAGTCGTTCTGGCTCGTCGTGATCTCGACCGCGGCCGTGTCGTTACCCGCCTGGTTGATCAGGCAGGTCGCGGTCAGCGTGAACGGCCCGATCGCGGCCAACTCTTGCGTCTGGCCGTTCCCAAGGGTGAACGAGGCGATGCGCCGCGGGCTCAGCCCGGCGAACGTCGCGGCGCTGTTGGCGCTGTCCGCCGAGGTTGCGCTGTTCGCGGTGGTGGCGTTGTTCGCGGTGGTGGCGTTGGGGACCGTGCCGAGTGTTCCTTCATCGATGTCCTTGCCGGTCAGGGTCCCGTTACGGATGTCCGTGCCCCGCAGGTTGTTGTTGCGGACGTCCTTGGTGCGCACGCTGTTGTTCTTGATCTCGCGGCTGCCAATCGAGCTGGTCGCCAGGCCGTACGACACGCCGCCCATCGCGAACACGAGCGCGATCAACGCGACGACCATCGACGGTGACGGGCGATATCGGAGCATGTGGCGATCATAAGCCGGGCTTATCGACCTCACAAGCAGCCTCAATTGGGCGTTTTGCAGTCGTGCTGCGAACCTCGAATCCGATGTCACGCCGCTCCCTCGCCCTGCTTCTCACGCTCAGCGCGCTCTGGGGCGCCTCCTACCTCTTCATCAAGGTCGCCCTCGAGGACGTGTTCTCGGCGTGGTCGATCGTCTCGATCAGGACCGCTCTCGCCGCCGTCGTCCTCGTTCCGCTCGCGGCCCAGCTGGGCGTGCTCGGGAGCCTCCGCGGCCGCCTCGGCCCGATCGTCGTGCTCTCGCTCGTCCAGGTGGCCGGGCCGCTCACGCTGATCGGCCTCGGCGAGGAGCACATCGCGTCCTCGCTCACCGGGATCCTCGTCGCGACGGCGCCCATCTTCACCTTCCTGCTCGCCTTTGTGCTGAGCGGCGAGCAGCGCGACAGCCCAACCGCGCTGGTGGGCGTGGCGATCGGCATCGTCGGCGTCGGAATGCTGCTCGGAGTGGACGCCGGTGGCGAGTCCGGCGCGATCGCCGGCGGGCTCATGGTGATCCTCGCCGCGTTCGGCTACGCGGTGGCGGCGTGGTACCTGAAGCGCAACCTGAGCGGAGTCGAGCCGGTGGCGACAGTCGCCGGGACCCAGGTGGTCGCCGCGCTCGTCACGCTGCCGCTCGGCCTCACCCACATCCCGGACGCCGTCCCGTCGCTCGACGCGGTCGCGTCCCTCGTCACGCTCGGCGTGCTCTGCACCGGCATCGCGTTCGTCATCTTCCACTCGCTCGTGGCGAGCGACGGACCGTCACGCGCGTCGCTCGTGGGCTACATCGCGCCTGTCTTCTCGATCTTCTACGGCGTCGCGCTACTCGACGAGAGCTTCACCGCCTGGACGGCGGCCGGACTCGTGCTGATCCTCGGCGGCTCCTGGCTCGCCGCGGGCGGCCAGCTGCCCGCACGCCGCCGCGATGTCGCGGCCGCGGGTGAGCCGCACGGTCGTCCGGACACCTCGCTCCTCGAGGGCGGACCGGAACGCGGCGATCGCGTCGCGGCCTGACCCGGTGTAGCCCGAGCCCGTCGGGTTGTACGGGATCAGGTTGACCTTGAAGGCGCGCCGCGGCTGGAGCGCGTCGGCGAGCGCGACCGCCTGCTCGTAGCGATCGTTCACACCCTCGAGCATCAGGTACTCGACGAACACGTCGCGGCGGCGGCGCTCGTGCCAGCGCAGGCAGGCGGCGAGCACGTCGGCGAGCGGGTAGCGGTCGTTGACCGGCATGAGCTCCGAGCGGAGCGCCTCGTCGGCGGCGTGAAGCGACAACGCAAGCCGCACCGGCGGTCCCTCCTCGGCCATCCGGTCGATGCCAGGGATCCACCCGACGGTCGACACACCGATGTTCGAGTGCGCGATCCCGATGTCCGGAAGCCGCTCGCAGGCGAGGAGGACGCTTCCGAGGTTCATGAGCGGCTCGCCCATGCCCATGAACACCGCGTGGTTCACCGGCTCCTTGCGGCGGAAGTGGAGCGCCTGGTCGAGGATCTCCGAGGCGGTGAGGTTGCGGCCGAACCGCATCGTCCCGGTGGCGCAGAAGGTGCAGGTCAGCGGGCAGCCGGACTGGCTCGACACACACAGTGAGCGCCGGCCGTCGCGGTAGCGCATCAGCACCGCCTCGACGGGGCGGCCGTCGTGGGTGTGGAAGAGCGCCTTCTCGGTGCCGTCCGACGCCAGCGCCTCGTCCAC
>DASUYU010000046.1:0-3229 GCA_036377235.1 Thermoleophilaceae bacterium | reverse complement strand
CAGCTGAAGAGCTTCTCGATCAACGCCCAGGAGCTCGAGGACGCGTTCGAAGGCGGGATGGGGTTCGACGGCTCGTCGATCACCGGCTTCAACGCGATCGAGGAGTCGGACATGATCGCCATGCCGGACCCCGCGACCTTCGCGGTGCTGCCGTGGCGGCCGGAGGACCGCGGCGTGGCGCGGATGTTCTGCGACGTCGTCACGCCCGCCCGCGAGCCCTACGAGGGCGACCCGCGCCAGGTGCTCCGCCGCACGCTCGAGCGCGCCGAGGGGATGGGCTTCACGAACTTCTACGTGGGCCCGGAGCTCGAGTTCTTCTACTTCCGGAACGCCCGCCCCGAGAGCGGGGTGCCTGAGGTGCTCGACGAGGGCGGCTACTTCGACCTCACGACGCTCGACGCAGGCTCCGACGTTCGCCGCGAGACCGTGCTCGCGCTCGAGCAGCTCGGCATCCACGTGGAGTACACGCACCACGAGGTCGGCCCGAGCCAGCACGAGATCGACATGCGCTACGCCGACGCGCTGAAGATGGCGGACGACTGCATGACGTACCGCATCACGGTCAAGGAGTACGCCATGAAGTACGGGTGGCACGCGACCTTCATGCCGAAGCCGCTGTTCGGCGAAAACGGCTCCGGGATGCACACGCACCAGTCGCTGTTCCGCGACTCGTCGAACGCCTTCTACGACGAGAACGACCAGTACTTCCTCTCGGACACCGGCAAGGCGTTCATCGCCGGCCAGCTGAAGCACGCGCGCGAGATCTGCTCCGTCTTCGCGCAGTGGGTCAACTCGTACAAGCGGCTCGTGCCGGGCTACGAGGCGCCGGTGTACTGCGCGTGGTCGCGGCGCAACCGCTCGGCGCTCGTGCGGGTGCCGCTCTACCACCCCGGCAAGGAGCAGGCCACGCGGATGGAGCTGCGCTGCCCGGACCCGGCCTGCAACCCGTACCTGACGTTCGCGGTGCTGCTCGCCGCCGGGCTCGAGGGAATCGAGAAGGGCTACGAGCTGCCCGAGCCGATGGAGAAGAACCTGTACCACATCAGTCCCGAGGAGCGGCAGCGGCTCGGGATCGAGCAGCTGCCCGAGACGCTGGGCGAGGCGATCGAGCTGACCGCCGAGTCGGAGCTCGTGCTGCGCACCTTCGGCGAGCACATCTTCAACCGCTACGTCGAGATCAAGCGGCAGGAGTGGGAGGATTACCGCGTGCAGGTCACGCAATGGGAACTCGATAGGTACCTCTCGATCTTGTGATCTTCACGCTCGCTTCTGGCCGGCGGGCGAAGTGGATCGTCTTCCTCGTCTGGGTCGTCGGCATCTTCGTCGCCGTCGGGCCGCTCCAGCTGCCCACGAAGTTCGCCGACGCGGAGGACAACGAGTCGACGTCGTACCTGCCGGGTGACGCCGAGTCGACCAAGGCGCTCACGGCGACGAAGAGCCTGCAGGGCGGCGAGTTGGCGCCGGCCGTCGTCGTGTACTACCGCGAGTCGGGCCTGACGCCGGCCGACGGGGCGAGGATCCAGGACGACGTCGCGAAGATGACGAAGAAGCGCTTCCCGGGCGTGGTCCGCGACGGCGCGAAGGCGGCGGGCGGGGGACCCGCGGTGCGCCGGCCGAACGGCTGCGCCGGCCCGTCGACGCCCGTGCCGGGACAGCCTTCCGACTACCGCCCCTTCGTCGGTCCGGTCTGCTCACAGGACGGCAAGGCGGCCATCGTCACCGCGTACATCCGCGGCAACGGCCAGGGCGACACCATCCTCGACCCGGTCGACCACTGGCGCGACCTGGTGTCCGACCCGGGCGGCGGGCTCGAGGTCAAGATCACGGGCGGCGCCGGGTACTCCGCGGACGCCATCAAGGTCTTCGAGGGGATCAACGGGACGCTGCTCCTCGCCGCGGTGAGCCTCGTGATCGTCCTGCTGATCCTGATCTACCGGTCGCCGATCTTCCTGTTCGTCCCGCTGACGGCGGTCATCTTCGCCGAGCTGCTGGCGCGCTCGCTCGGCTATGGACTGTCGGAGATCGGTGTGACGATCAACTCGCAGTCGAGCTCGATCATGTCCGTGCTGGTACTGGGCGCGGGCACCGACTATGCGCTCCTGATCGTCGCGCGGTACCGGGAGGAGCTCCACCACCGGCTCGACCGTCACGATGCCATGGCGGCCGCGATGCGCTCGGCCGGCCCGGCCGTGTTCGCCTCGGCCGCGACGGTGATAGCCGGTCTGCTCTGCCTGACTATCGCGAAGGTCAACGGCACGTCCGGCATGGGCCCGATCGCCGCGATGGGAGTGGCCTGCGCGGCGCTGTCCATGCTCACGCTGCTGCCGGCGCTGCTCACGATCTGCGGCCGGCGCGCGTTCTGGCCGTTCGTGCCGCATTCCACCGCCTGGATGGCGCGCGAGGGCGTGACCACCGGGCGGCTCCGGCGCCGGATCGTCGACGGGTCGCGCCTGGGCGCTCTCCTGCCGGTCCTCGGCGGCGCGCTCGTGGTGCTGCTCCTGCTGCCGGTCGTGATCCTGAACGCGCTGCTCACCAGGCTCACGCGCGGCCTTGTCCCGTCGCTGATCCTCGGCCCGCTCGACCGCGCGCTCTTCAAGCCGTACGAGGTGCGCCGCTTCAGGCACGAGCGGATCGCGGACGAGACGCACGGGTTCTGGAGCCGCGTGGGGAGGTGGGTCGCCCGGCAGCCGGCGCGCGTGGCGATCGGCTCGGTCCTGATCCTGCTCGTCTTCTGCAGCGGGCTCGCCTTCTACTCGACCGACCTGACCACGAACGACAGCTACCGCACGAAGGTCGAGTCGGTCGAGGGCCAGGACATCCTGGCGCGCAGCTTCCCGGCGGGCGCGAGCGCGCCGACGGACATCGTCGTGCCCGATCCTGGCGCCGTCCAGGCGGTGCGGAGCGCCGTCGGGGGCGTCGACGGCGTCGAGCTGGTGAGCGGGCCGGTGGCCCATGGCGAGCCCGGCGTGCTCGTCCAGGCGGTCCTCGCGCCGCCGCCGTACTCGACGGATGCCTTCGACCTGATCGACCCGGTGCGGGACGCCGCGCACCGGGCGGCGCCAGGCACGCTCGTCGGCGGGCCGAGCGCGGTGGAGTTCGACGTCCGCGAGGCGGCGGCGTGGGACTCCAAGGTCATCCCGCCGATCGTGCTCGTGGTGGTGTTCCTCATCCTCACGGCGCTGCTACGCGCGGTCGTGGCGCCGCTGCTCCTGATCGGCACCGTGATCCT
>DASUYU010000045.1:0-4199 GCA_036377235.1 Thermoleophilaceae bacterium | reverse complement strand
CTTCGGCGGCGACATCCCCAAGCTGGTGGCGCCGATCCTGGCCGGTGAGGCCGACATGGTGATCGGCGACCGGAAGACCGACCAGATCGAGCACTTCTCGCCGCTGAAGAAGCGGCTCCAGCGGCTCGGCAGCGCCGTCGTACGGCGGGCGTCAGGCACCGACGTGCCGGACACCACCTCCGGCTTCCGCTCCTACAACCGCGAGGCGGCGCTGCAGATCCAGGTGGTGTCGAAGTTCACCTACACGCTCGAGTCGATCATCCAGGCGGGCAAGATGCTCGTGGCGGTCGACCACGTCCCGGTGCGCACGAACGAGCAGACGCGCGAGTCGCGCCTGTTCCCGTCGATGTGGGCCTACGTCCGGCGCAACACGGTCTCGATCTTCCGGATCTACACGCTCTACGAGCCGCTCCGCGTGTTCATGTTCGCGGCGATGATCACCGGCATCGTCGGCGCGGTGATCTGGGCGCGGTTCCTCTACTTCTTCTTCTTCGCCGACGATCCCGGGTCGCACATCCAGTCGCTGATCCTGGGCTCGACGCTGTTCATCGTCGCGGTCCAGTTCGTCGCGCTCGGCGTGATCGGCGACATCCTGGCCGGCACTCGCGTCCTCCAGCAGCGCGCGCTCGAGCGGGTCCGGCGGATGGAGCTGCACCTCGGGGTGGAGCCGTCGCACTACGAGCCGGGCGCCAAGGACACCGGCCAGGCGCCCACCACGGGCGCGGACGCGGGGCGCGCCACGGGCAAAGAGCCGGTCACCCTATGAGCACCGCCGCCACTGACGTTCCGACCGGCAACACCTTCGACAAGTACGGGTCGTCCAACCCGGTCGTGAGGCGGCTGATGTCGGGCTTCCACAGGACGCTCGACGAGCTGTGGGCCCAGGCGGCGCCGTCGTCGGTGCTCGACGTGGGGTGCGGCGAGGGCGTGCTCACGGTCGAGTGGGCGGAGCGGCTGGGCGATCGGCGCATCGTCGGCATCGACCTGGAGGACCCGAAGCTGCGCGCCGAGTGGGCGAAGCGCGAGCGGCCGAACCTCGAGTTCCGCGCCGAGGAGGCCACGCGGCTGTCATTCGCGGACGACGAGTTCGAGCTCGCCTCGGCCATCGAGGTGCTCGAGCACGTGCCCGAGCCGGAGGCCACGGTGGCGGAGATGGCGCGCGTGGCGAGCCGGCACCTGCTCGTCTCGGTCCCGCGCGAGCCGCTGTGGCGCGGCCTCAACATGGCGCGGGGCGCCTACTGGCGCAGCCTCGGCAACACGCCCGGACACGTGAACCACTGGTCCAAGCGCGGGTTCGTGTCGCTGCTCTCGCGCTACGGCACGGTCGAGGAGGCCCGCTCGCCCTTCCCCTGGACCATGCTGCTTGTCCGCCTCTAGGTCGTCCTCCTCCTACGGGCGCGGGGCGGCGATCCTGTCGGTTGGGATCGGCGCCACCGGGCTGATCACGTTCGCCTACTTCTCGCTCGCGAGCCACGCGCTGCCCGAGGACGAGTACGGCCGGATCACGCTGCTGTGGTCGGCGGTGTTCATCACGGTGTCGGTGCTGTACCGGCCGGTGGAGCAGCTCCTGTCGCGCACGATCGCCGACCACGACGCGCGCGGCGTGCAGGGCACCGAGCACCTGCGGGTCGCGGGGACGATCCAGCTCGGGCTCGGCCTGCTGTTCGTGGTCGTCGCGCTCGCGCTGCGGGGGCCGATCCAGGACGACCTGTTCGCGGGCTCGTCGGCGCTCTACTGGATCCTGGTGGTCGCGGTGCTGGCCTACGCGGCCAGCTATTTCGCGCGGGGCTACCTGGCCGGGCACCACCTGTTCCCCCTGTACGGCGGGCTGGTGCTGATGGAGGCCACCTCGCGGTGCCTGTTCGCGCTCGCGGTCGCGGTGGGGATCGCGGAGGGGCAGACGGCGGTGGCGCTGGGAATGGCCGCGGCTCCGATCGTGTCGCTGGCCGTGGTCCCGCCGGCGCTGGCCCGGCGGCTCGATCGCCAGCGGTCGGGAGAGGCGGATCCCGCCCAGCTCGACGCTGCCGCCCGCGACGAGCCCGCCGCTCGCGAGCCGGAGTTCACACTGGCGAGGGGCACCGGCTTCGCGGCTGCCGTCCTCGTCGTGATGCTCTGCGAGCAGACCTTCCTGAACGCCGGCCCCCTGCTCGTCAAGGCGACCGCGGACGCGGGAGGCGCCGCCCTCGCCGGCTTCGCCTTCAACGTGCTCCTGATCGCGCGCGCACCGCTGCAGCTCTTCCAGGCGGTGCAGACGTCGATCCTGCCCCACCTCACCCGCGCCCGGGCCGGCGGCGAGCGCGACGCGTTCACGCGCAGCGTCAACGTGACGCTCACCGCGATCGCCGGATTCGCGGGCATCGTCGCGCTCGTGATGCTCGCCGCCGGACCGCAGGTCATGGACCTCCTGTTCGGCGGCAGCTTCGACTA
Source organism: Thermoleophilaceae bacterium (assembly GCA_036377235.1). Classification (GTDB taxonomy): domain Bacteria; phylum Actinomycetota; class Thermoleophilia; order Solirubrobacterales; family Thermoleophilaceae; genus JACVRW01. The sequence continues at coordinate 1,772 of DASUYU010000045.1, read as the reverse complement.
CGACCGCGCCGGGCTCGTGCTCGTCTCGCTCGGCATGGGGCTGTACCTCTCCGCCGCGACGCTGAACCAAGCGCTGCTCGCGCACGCGAGGGCCGGGCAATCCGCCACCTGCTGGGCGGCGTGCGCGATCACATTCGTCCTCTTCCTCGTGGTCGTGGACTTCGACGACCGCGTACTGCAGGTGGAGGTCGCGTTCCTTGCCGCCGCGGCGCTCCTGGCTGGCTCGCTCTACGCGCTGTATCGGCGCGCCTGACATCCTGAGCACATGGCCAAGCATCCGAACGTGGGCGAGCCCGCCCCGGACTTCGAGCTCGAGGGCACCGGCGGCCGCTTCAAGCTGTCAGACCACCGCGGCGAGCGGGTGGTGCTCCTTTTCTACCCGGGCGACAACACCCCGGTGTGCACGCGCCAGTTCTGTTCGTACCGCGACAACGCGGAGGCGTTCGACGCGCTCGAGGCGACCGTGGTCGGCATCTCCTCGCAGAGCGTGGACTCGCACGAGAGCTTCACGGCGGAGCACGGCCTGAACGTGCCGCTGCTCGCGGACGAGGACGGCGGCGTGGCGAAGACGTACGGCGCGCATGCGCCGGTCGTGGGCACGAAGCGGGCGGCGATCATCGTGGACGAGGAGGGCGTGGTGCGGTATCGCCACGACCACATGCTCGGGCTCGACTTCCAGAGCGTCGACGACCTGCGCGAGGCGCTCGACGAGCTGTCCGCCCGTGCGTGACTGACACCGTCACCATTCCAGCCTGGTTCAACGGGCCGCCGACCTCCGGGAACGGCGGCTACACCTGTGGGCTGGTGGCGCAGCTGCTCGACGCCGAGGTGGCGGAGGTGTCGCTCCGCTCGCCGCCGCCGCTCGACACGCCGCTGGCCGTCGGGCGCGAGGACGGCCGTGTGAGCGTCACGGACGGCGACACGCTGGTGGCGGAGGGGAAGACGGCCGAGCTGCTGCTCGACGTGCCCGACGCCGTGCCGGCCGACGAGGTGGTGGCCGCGCAGGAGGCCGGACGCGAGCGCTGGTCCGCCGGCCACCCCTTCCCCACGTGCCTGGTCTGCGGGCCGGGGCGTGAGGACGGGCTGCGGATCTTCCCGGCGAAGCTCCCCGACCGCGAAGACCTCTTCGGCGCGCCCTGGACGCCGGACGAGTCGCTCGCCGACGGCGACGGCCTCGTGCGGCCCGAGCTCGTGTGGGCGGCGCTCGACTGTCCCACGAGTGCGCCGGTGGGCAATTGGAACTCCGGGCCGGCCATCGTGCTGGCGAGCCTCACCGCGCGGCTCGGCTGCCCCGTGCAGGTGGGCGAGCCGCACACGATCCTGTCGTGGAAGCTCGGCCAGGAGGGACGCAAGCGCTGGGGCGCCGCCGCGCTGTACGACTCGGCGGGCACCTTCACGTGCGCGTCCCGAGCCCTTTGGATCGAGCTCAAGGAGTAGCGTCCGCTCTTATAGCCACGCACTACCGGACCTGCCCATTCTGCGAAGCCACGTGCGGTCTCGAGATCGAGACGGAGGGGCGGGAGGTGATGTCTGTACGCGGCGACGCGGAGGACGTCTTCAGCCGCGGCTTCATCTGCCCCAAGGCGTACGGGATCAAGCAGCTCCACGAGGACACCGACCGCCTGACCACACCGCTCGTGCGCCGCGACGGCGAGCTTGTCGAGGCCTCGTGGGACGAGGCGTTCGAGGAGATCGACCGGCGGCTCGCGCCGATCCTCTCCGAGCACGGCAGGAACGCCGTGGCCGTCTATCTCGGCAACCCGAACGCCCAC
>DASUYU010000044.1:0-6553 GCA_036377235.1 Thermoleophilaceae bacterium | reverse complement strand
ATGCCGCGGTCGCGGAGCATCCCTGCGAAGCGCTCGGCTCCGTCGACGGCCGCGGTGAGCACGGCATCGAAGCCCGCCTCGTCGAGGACGTCGAGCGAGGCGTGCGACCACTCCACGTGGTGGGGGGCCGGGAAGCCGGTGGCGAGCCGGCGCGCGTCGGGCTGCAGCGCGGGGACGAGCGCCTCCTCGGACCACTCCATGGCGTGGTAGCCGCTCCAGGGCGCGGGCAGCCCGGGCACGAGCTCCGGGTTCGCGTAGAGATAGCCCATGCCGCCGGGACCGCACAGCCACTTCTGCCCCGACGCCGCGTAGAAGTCGCAGCCGAGCGCGGGCACGTTCACCGGGACCGCGCCGAGGCCCTGCGCCCCGTCGAGCACGACGAGCGCGCCCGAGGCGGCGAGCGGCTCGGTGTCCATGACCCGGCCGGTGGCCCAGGACACGTGCGAGGTCACCACCATGCGGGTGTCGTCGCGCACCTCGTCGGGCAGCTCGGCGAACGGCACCACCCTCACGGTGGCGCCGCGCGTGTCGCGCGCGGTGGCTATCGGTCCGAGTACGCCGGGGTGCTCCTCGTCGCTCGTGAGGATCTCGTCGCCCGGCTTGATGTCGAGCGCGTGGAGCACCGCGTTGATGCCGTCGGTGGTGGAGCCCGTGAGGGCCACGTCGGCGGCCGTCACGCCGAGCAGCCGCGCCGCCCGCTCGCGGAGCTCGTCGATCCGCTCGACCTGGTGCTCGAACCACGCCTTGCTGCTGCGGCCCTGCTCGAGCTGCTCGCGCAGCGAGCGCTCGGCGGCCTCGAACGCCCGCGCCGGCACCGGGCCGTTCGTGCCGGCGTTCAGATAGGCCACCCGCTCGAGGACGGGGAACTGGGCTCGGAGCTCCTCCACGCCGGGCGCATACTAGGCTGCGCCGGACCATGATCATCGAGCGATCCATGCAGCAGGACTGGCTTTCCAACGCGTATCTCGTCGGCGACGAGGAGAACGGCAAGGCGGTGGTGATCGACTCCGGTGGGCCGTCGGAGCCGCTGCTCGAGGCGGCCGACCGGCACGGCCTCGACGTCGAGCTGCTGCTCCTGACGCACCACCACGGCGACCACGTGGCGGAGAACGGCGTGTGGAAGTCGCAGCGGGGCGTGGAGATCCTCGCCCACCCGATCGAGGCCGAGCTGATCGACGACGTGGACCGGACGATCGAGCCGGACGAGGAGCTCCGGGTGGGCGGCCTGACGATCGAGTCGCTGCTCACGCCGGGCCACACCGCGGGGATGCTCAACTTCGTCGTGAACGGCACCGACGTGTTCACGGGCGACACGCTCTTCAAGGGCTCGGTCGGCGGCGTGCGCGCGCCGGGCTCGACGAGCTTCGCCGACCTCAAGCACTCGATCATGGAAGTGCTGATGAAGCTGCCGCACGAGACACGCGTGCACCCGGGCCACACCGACCCGACCACGATCGGCGACGAGTGGGAGTCGAACGCGTTCATCCGGCTGTGGCGCGGGCTCGACGAGGAGGGCGACGAGCCCTGCACCGTCGAGGGCCAGGAGGCGACGCTGGTGCTGTGGGCGCCCGACTACGACGGCGGCAACAAGGCCTGGGTGCGCTGGCCCGACGGCAGCGACGACATCGTGCCCGGCAGCCGCGTCCAGCGCGGGTAGCCCGCGGCCGCGGTGCTCGACCGCCTGATCGACCACGCGGCGCTGTTCCCGCCGGCGAGCATGCCGCTCGACGTGGCGCTCGAGGAGGACCGCGCGGCGCGTGAGAGCGAGGCCGCCGCGCTGATCGGACGCTTCGTGGTGCCGGCCGGACTCCTCCGGGAGCTCCCCGACGACCGCCCCGCCCTGAGCGTTGTCCTCTCCGGGCCGGAGGACGCCGCGCTCGTTCCGGGCATCGAGGGCGTCGAGGCCGTGGAGTCGGTGTTGGACTCTCCCCGCCCGCGTCCTCAGGACCTGCTCGCGGCCCACCGCGAGCTCGAGCCGCTGGGCGTCGAGATCTACCTCGAGCTGGTGTTCGACGACGGCTGGCGCGACGGCCTGCCGGCGGCGATCGGCGCGATCGCCGCGCTCGGGGCGCGCGTCAAGCTCCGCTGCGGTGGCGCGTACACGCCGAGCGTCGATCAGGTCGCGCTGGTGATCGCGGCCTGCCGGGATGCGGGTGTGCCGTTCAAGTGCACCGCCGGCCTGCACCACGCGATCCGGCGGGGGGAGGAGCATGGGTTTCTGAACATCCTCGCCGCGACCACGACGCCGAACCCCCGCCTCGCCGACGTGCTCGCGGAGGAGGACTTCGCCGCCCTCGACCTCGACGCGCCGGACCGGTCGCTCTTCACGAGCTTCGGGAGCTGCAGCTGGCGGGAGCCGGTGGACGACCTCGAGGCGCTGGGGCTCCTGGCATGACGCTCGCCTACGGCGTGTTGCGGCACGGCGGGGTGTGCGCGCGTGTGGACGGGCGTGTGGTGGATCTGCGTGGCGTCGATCCCGTCTTCGATGCCCCGTCGCTCAACGCGTTCATGGCCGCTGGTCCGGAGGCGTGGCGACAGGCTCGCGGCCGGGTCGACGACGGCGATGAAATGGGGGGCTTCGACGAGGGGCGGCTGGGCCTGCCGTTCGAGGTTGCCGACTACGTGGACTTCTACTCCTCGCTCCACCACGCGACGAACCTCGGCCGCATGTTCCGGCCGGACGCCGAACCGCTCCTGCCGAACTGGCGCCACCTGCCGGTCGGCTACCACGGGCGCGCGGGAACGGTGGTGCCGAGCGGCACGCCGGTCAAGCGGCCGAGCGGCCAGCGCCCGGGCCCCGAGTTCGGACCGAGCCGTCGCCTCGACATCGAGCTCGAGGCCGGCTTCGTGATCGGAACGCCGAGCACGATCGGCGAGCCGGTGCCGGTCGAGCGCGCGCTGGACCACGTGTTCGGCATGGTGCTGGTGAACGACTGGTCGGCCCGCGACATCCAGGCGTGGGAGTACCAGCCGCTGGGGCCGTTCCTGGGCAAGTCGTTCTCCACGTCGATCTCGCGGTGCGTCGTGCCGATCGACGAGCTGGCGGACCGCCGGGTGGCGGGGGAGCCGCAGGACCCGCCGCCGCTGCCCTACCTGGCCGAGGAGCCCTGGGCGTACGACATCGCATTGACGGTCGAGCTGAACGGTTGCGAGATCGCGCACTCGAACACGCGGTACCTCTACTGGTCGATCGCGCAGCAGATCGCGCACCTGACGGTGAACGGAGCGAGCCTCCGCACCGGCGACCTCCTCGCCACCGGCACGATCTCGGGCCCGGAGCGCTCGGAGCGCGGCAGCCTGATCGAGCTGAGCTGGAACGGCGAAGAGCCGATCGAGCTGCCCGACGGCTCGACCCGCACCTTCCTGGAGGACGGCGACGAGGTGGTGCTGCGCGGCGACCCGCTCGGCGAAGTGCGCGGCCAAATCGAGCCCTGACCCCACGGTGGTGGGGAATCGTTGCGGAAAACGCTACGAATCCCCACCACCGCGGCCGAGTCCCACCCTTCAATGCCGTAGTTCGCCGGTGCCACGCCACCGCCCCGCGGCTACGCTGCCCCACCCATGCCCGCCGCCGACCTCCAGCCCATGGCCGTCGCCCCGCGCGCGCCCGGCGAATACGCCCCGGCCGCCGGGGGCCGCGCGGTCGAGCGGCTGCAGGACGCGGCCGCGCCGCTGCGCGACGCGCGCGTGCTCCACGTGAGCGTCGCCGGCGCCGAGGGCCGGGTGCCCGAACTGCTCGGCGGACTGCTCCCGCTGGCCGCCGGGGCCGGGGTGGAGGTCGAGTGGCGGGTGCTGTTCGGCTCGGCCGAGCTGCGCGCCACCGCCGCCGCCCTGCAGTCCGGCCTGCGAGGCGGCGAGTCCGGCATCACCGAGGAAGCGTGGGTCGCCTACCTGGAAGCCTGCGCGCAGACGGCGCGCTCCCTGCGTGACGACTACGACGCGATCGTGTTGCACGACGCCGCCCTCGGTCTGGCGGCAACCCTCGGCGCACCCACCGTCTGGCACCTGCACGAGGACGCCTCGAGTCCCGAACCCGACTCCCTGGCCAGAGCTACCTCACTGTCGGAGCGTTGTTCCGGAATCTGGGTCCCGCACGAGTCCTTCGCGCCCGAGGCATTGAAGAACGGCACCCTCCAGATAACTCCCCCCGGCATCGACCCGCTCGACGCGCGCAACCTGCAGCTCGAGCCGCGTCTCCCCGGCCGGGTGGTGCGGCCGCTCGGCGTGGATCTCGACCGGCCGTTCTGCCTCCAGGTGCTCGAGCTGGACCGGTGGGACGATCCGCACGCCGCGATCGACGCGTTCCGGCTCGCGCAGGCGGAGGAGCCCGACCTTCAGCTCGTTCTCGCCGCCATCCTCGACAGCGCCGCCACGGAGAGCTGGCAGGCGGCGAAGGAGATCTCGGACTACGCCGAGGGCATGGACGGCGTGCTCCTCCTCACGACCTACGAGGGCCTCGGCAGTCTCGAGGTGGGCGCGCTGCTGCTGCTCGCGCGCGCCGTCGTCGAGCGGTCGCTGCGCGAGGGATTCGACCTCGCGCCCTTCGAGGCGCTCTGGAAGCGGACGCCGGTGGTGGGCGGGCTTCCGATCGCCGTCCGCGACGGCGTGGACGGCTTCCTCGCGCCCGACACCGAGGGAGCGGCCGCGCACATCCTCGAGCTGGTCCGCGACCCGGGTCTCGCCGCCGAGATGGGCCGCGCGGGCCGCGAGCGCGTCCGCGAGCACTTCCTCGTGACGGGGGCGCTCGAGCGCGAGCTGCGCGCGCTCGCAAGTAGCCTCCGAACTGCATGAAGGTCTTCCTTCCCGACGGCACCGAGCTCGAGCTCGCGGACGGCGCCAGCGGCGCCGATGCCGCGCGTGCGATCGGCGAGGGTCTCGCGCGAGCGGCTCTCGGGATCAAGGTGAACGGCGACCTGCGCGACCTCGAGCAGCCGGTCGAGGACGGCGCCCAGATCGCGATCGTGACCTCCCGCGACGAGGACGGCCTGTGGCTGATCCGTCACGACGCCGCGCACGTGCTCGCCACCGCGGTCATGGAGCTCTATCCGGGCGTGAAGATCTCCATCGGCCCGCCGATCGAGGACGGCTTCTACTACGACTTCGACTTCCCCGACGGCACGAGGGTGTCCGAGGACGACTTCGAGGCGATCGAGGCCAAGATGCGCGAGCACATCAAGGCCGACGAGCACTTCGAGCGCGAGGACGTGCCGGTCGCGACCGCCATCGAGCGGTTCAGGGGCGAGGGCCAGGATTACAAGGTCGAGCTGATCGAGGACCTCGTGAAGAATGCCGACCCCGCCCACCCCGTGGAGACCGTCTCGCTCTACCGGAACGGCCCCTTCACGGACCTGTGCCGCGGACCCCACGGGCCCGGCACGAAGGACATCAAGGCGTTCAAGCTCACCACGGTCGCCGGCGCGTACTGGCGGGGCGACGCGAGCAACCCCATGCTCACCCGCATTTACGGCACCGCCTGGGGGTCGAAGGAGCAGCTGGACGAGCACATCCGGCGCCTCGAGGAGGCGCGCGAGCGCGACCACCGCAAGCTCGGTCGCGAGCTCGACCTCTTCCTCCTGTCCGAGCTCTCGCCGGGCTCGCCGTTCTGGCTGCCGCACGGCACCCACATCTGGAACGAGCTGACGAAGCTGTGGAGGACCACCAACGTCGAGCGCGGCTACACCGAGGTGCGCACGCCGATCCTGTACGACGTCGAGCTGTGGAAGCAGTCGGGCCACTGGCACGTCTACCGGGACCACATGTACTTCACGGACGTGGAGGGGAAGCCCATGGGCCTGAAGCCCATGAACTGCCCCGCGCACGTGCAGATCTACAAGCGCGACCTGCACTCGTACCGCGACCTCCCGATCCGCTACGCCGAGCAGGGCCTCGTCCACCGCCACGAGCCGAGCGGCACGCTCCACGGCCTGCTGCGCGTCCGCCACATCACCCAGGACGACGCGCACGTGTTCTGCCGGGAGGACCAGATCGAGGAGGAGGTCGTGCGCTGCCTCGACTTCGGCTTCTTCATCTACGACCAGTTCGGCTTCAAGCCGCGGCTCGAGCTGTCCACCCGGCCGGAGAAGCGGGTCGGTACCGAGGAGATGTGGGACAAGGCCGAGGCGGCACTCACGCAGGCGCTCGAGAACCAGGGCCTCGAGTACGACCTGAACGAGGGGGACGGCGCCTTCTACGGCCCCAAGATCGACCTGCACATGACGGACGCCATCGGCCGCTCATGGCAGCTCGGCACGGTGCAGTGCGACTACTACATGCCGGAGCGCTTCGAGCTCACCTACATGGGGGCGGACAACCAGGAGCACCAGCCGGTGATGATCCACCGGGCGCTGATGGGGTCGTTCGAGCGCTTCATCGGCATCCTGATCGAGCACTACGCGGGCGAGTTCCCGCTGTGGCTGTCGCCGATCCAGGCCCGCGTGCTGCCGATCGCCGACAGGCATCTCGGTTACGCGCGCGAGGTGGCCGAGCAGATCCGCGCCGCCGGCATCCGCGTGGACGTGGACGACCGCACGGAGTCGGTCGGCAAGAAGATCCG
>DASUYU010000043.1:0-8027 GCA_036377235.1 Thermoleophilaceae bacterium | reverse complement strand
ACCGCCGCCAAGGAGTCGGGTAACACGATGACCAAGGACGGCGAGGAGATCCAGCTCGGCATCCCCGAGCAGATGAGGGCGATGGCGGCGATGATCATCCCGATCGGACGGCCGGCCACGCCGGAGGAGGCCGCCGGGCCCGTCTTCTTCCTCTGCTCACCGTGGGCCGACTACGTGCACGGCCAGGTGCTGAACGTGACCGGCGGCCAGTTCGGCGGGATGTACTTCTGATCAGCGCCGGCGCTTGCGCCTGAGGGCGGCCCTCTTCGTCACCGCGCCGCTGTTCCCGGCGGCGTCGGTGGCGGTGCCCCTGAGCGTGAAGGCGATCGAGCTGCGCCGCTTCAGCCCCTTGCGCGCCTTTCGGGTCAGCTTGACCTTGAGCGGCCGCCCCCAAGTCCTACGAGGAACCGGACACGCCGTGATCCCACCCGTCGAGGGAACACGGCCCGCCGGCGCTGTCAAGACAGCCGCAGCGCTCAGCGCGCGGTGACCGTCGCGCCCGCGTCCGACCCGGCCTTGTCCGGGTTCCACGAATAGGCGTACTCCGGCCTGTCCACCTCCGACCAGAGCGTGGACAGCCGGAGCGGCCGGAACGTGTCCCACATGACGGCCAGCTCGTCGGTCGAGCTCTTGCCGAGCGCCTTCTCGACGGCGCCCGGCTGCGGGCCGTGCGGCAGGCCCGATGGGTGGAGGGTGATGAAGCCCACGTCCACGCCCTTGCGCGCGGCGTAGTCGCCGGCCGCGTAGAACATGACCTCCTCGGACTGGATGTTCGAGTGGTGGTACGGGAGCGTCACCGCCTCGGGGTCCCAGTCGAGCATCCGCGGCGCGAACGTGCAGATCACGAAGTTCGGGCCCTGGAAGGTCTGGTGCGCGGGCGGCGGCAGGTGGAAGCGGCCGGCGCGCGGCTCGAAGTCGTCGGCGTTGAACGTGTACGGCCACACGTAGCCGTCCCAGCCGACCACGTCGAACGGGTGGCGGTCGAGCACGTAGTCCTGGTAGCCGTCGCGCACCCGCACGGTGACCGGGAACTCGCCGGTCTCGTCAAACGTCTCGAGCTCCTCGGGCGGGTGGAAGTCGCGCTGCGAGAACGGCGAGTGCTCGAGCAGCTGCCCGTAGCGGTTGCGGTAGCGGTTCGGCGTCTCGATCTCGCCCGGCGTGTGGAAGCAGACCCAGAACTGCTCCTCGCCCATCGGCAGGTCGAACGAATGCGTGGTGCCGCGCGGGATCACGAGGTAGTCCCGCTCGCGGAACGGCACGCGGCCGAACACGGTGCGCAGCACCCCGCTCCCGCGGTGGACGTAGATCACCTCGTCGCCCTCGCCGTTCCGGTAGAAGCCGTCGAGCGCCTCGATCGGCTTGCAGACGGACACCTCGATGTCGTTGTTCCACATCAGGAGGCGGCGGGCGGAGACGGGGTCGCCGCCCGGCTCGACTCCGTTCACGTCGGCCAGCCGGTGCACGTGCGCGTCCGGCACCCACTCCTCCCTCTGAATGGGCCGGAAGCCGCCGACCGTGTCGAGCCGGCAGGGCGACTGGAGGTGGAGCAGGATCGACTCGTTCCCCGAGAAGCCCTCGTAGCCCATGACCTCCTCGACGAGCAGGGGCGAGCCGCTCCCGTTCGACCGCACCTGGACGTGCCGCTTGGCGGGGACCTTGCCGAGGCTTGCGTAGCGCATCTAGAGGTTTCCTCTCCGCTCCTGCTCGCGCTCGATGGCCTCGAAGAGTGCCTTGAAGTTCCCCTCGCCGAAGCCGCGCGAGCCGTGGCGCTCGATGATCTCGAAGAAGATCGTAGGCCTGTCGCCGACCGGCTTGGTGAAGATCTGCAGCAGGTAGCCCTCGTCGTCGCGGTCGACCAGGATGCCGAGCCGGCGGAGGTCCGCAAGGTCCTCTTCGATCTTGCCGATCCGCTCCGGCACCTCGTCGTAGTACGACTCGGGGATCGTGAGGAACTCGACGCCCTGCTCGGTGAGCGCGGACACGCAGCCCACGATGTCCCGGGTGGCGACCGCGATGTGCTGGGCGCCGGCGCCGCGGTAGTACTCGATGTACTCCTCGATCTGCGACTTCCGCTTGCCCTCGGCGGGCTCGTTGATCGGGAACTTGATGCGGCCGGTGCCGTCGGTCACGACCTTCGACATCAGCGCCGAGTACTCGGTCGAGATCGCCTCGTCCGAGAAGTGGATCATCTCGGTCATGCCGAAGACGCGCTCGTAGTAGTGGACCCACTCCTCCATGTGGCCCAGCTCGACGTTGCCGACGATGTGGTCGATCGCGAACAGCCCGCTGTCCGGCGGGTTGTGCGCGGCCTCGCCGCGGCGCTCGTAGCCCGGCAGGAAGGCGCCCTCGTACCCCTCGCGCTGGACGAACAGGTGCTGGGTCTCGCCGTAGGTGGCGATCGACGACAGCTGCACCTTGCCGTGCTCGTCCTCCACCCAGTGCGGGGTCATGACGCCGCGCGCGCCGTGGTCGACGGCGTGCCGGTACGCCGCCTCCGCGTCGGGCACGCTCAGCGCGATCTTGTGGACGCCGTCGCCGTGGAGGCCGTGGTGCGCGGCGATGTCGTCGCCGCCCAGAAGGGTGCCCGTGAGGACGAGCCTGATCCGGCCCTGCTCGAGCACGTGCGACACGCGATCGCGGCGGCCGGTCTCGAGGCCCGAGTAGGCCGTCTCGGTGAAGCCGAACGCGTTCCTGAAGTAGAACGCCGCCTGCGCGGCGTTGCCCACGTAGAGCTCCACGTGGTCGATGCCGTGGATCGGCATGCGGTCGTCGGTCGGGACAGGAGGCGCGGTCGTCGCGGTCGTCGTAGCCATGTCTTACATGATTCCCTGGTCAACGGCCTTAATCAATGCAACTTCGTTGCGTCCATGGCAGACTTCGCCATCAAATGGACGACATCGACCGGAGAATCGTTGCACTGTTGCGTGAGAACGCGCGCAGATCGTTCAGGGACATCGGCTCGCACGTCGGATTGACCGCGCCCGCGGTGAAGCGGCGGGTGGACCGGCTCGAGGCCGACGGCGTCATCCGCGGGTACACCGCGATGGTGGATCCGCGTGCCTTCGGCTGGCACGCGGAGGCGTTCGTGGACCTGTACTGCGAGGGCCGCATGCCGGCCGACTCGATCAAGCGGGCGGTCGAGGGAGAGCCGGGCGTGGCGTCGGCCCACACCGTGGCCGGCGAGGCGAGCGCGCTGCTCCACGTGATGGCCTCGGACACCCAGGACCTCGAGCTGTGCCTGGAGCGAATCCGGGCAACCGACGGCATCAGCAGGACGGTGACCGAGGTCGTGCTGTCCACCCTGTTCGAACGCTAACCCTCAGGAAAGGGTCTGACCCTTTTCTGAGGGTTTGTTACGGGACAGACCTCTGGGTAACCGGCTAGTCCGGCTTCTCGTACTCGTCTGCCTCGCCGGCCTCGACGTCGGCGTCGCCGGCGGACTCCTCGTCGCCGAAGTCGGCCGTGCTCGGGTCGTAGCGGTTCTCCTCGTGGCTGGCCGCCTCCTCGAGGTCGTCCTCGGCGATCTCGAATCCCTCCTCGACGCCCTCGCCGCCCTCGGCCAGCGGACGCTCGGCCTCGCTCGCCTGCAGGTCCTCCTCGTCCTCGTAATCGGGACGGGCGCCGCCGATGCCGGCGGCCTCACGCGCGGCCGCGTCCTCCTCGCGCCGCAGCAGCGGATCGTCCGGCCTGGTCTCGTCGACGTCCATGCTCGTCCGCTCGCGCTCTTCCTCGTTCTCGGTCATGCGCCGCAATCTACCCGCGCGGTGGCGAGCGAACCGCCCCCGCTCACTCCTTCGGCCTGCGCTCCTCGGCCAGCGGCTTCCCGCCCTCGCCCACGATCCCGGCCGGCGGCCACGCGCCGAACCAGTTGTCGCGCGCGCCGTCGAGCGTCAGCACGGTGCCGGACAGGTAGTCGCCCGCCGGCGAGGCCAGGTAGGCGACCAGCCAGGCGAACTCCTCCTCCGTGCCCAGCCGGCCGAGCGGCACGGTCCATGCGGCGCTGTCCACGACCGCCTGCGGGTACTTGGTGCGCATCGTCTCCGTGGCCATCGGCCCGGGCGCGACCGCCGTCAGCCTGATCCCGAAGCGCGCCCACTCGATCGACAGCACGCGCGTGAGGTTCTCCACCGCCGCCCGCGCGGCGGACGAGTGCGCCATGCCGGGCAGTCCGTGGTGCGGCGAGAGCGTGACGTTCACGATCTTCCCGCCGCGGCCGCCCGGAATCATCGCCCGCATCGCGACCGTATGGCTCATCAGCCACGTGCCCTCGACGTTCAGCCGGATGACGGTCCGGAACCCCTTCGGCGTGATGTCCTCGGCCGGCGACAGGTACTGGCCGCCGGCGTTGTTCACCAGCAGGTCGATCCCGCCGTGGCGCTCGCAGACGCCCTCGACGAGCGCCTCGACCTGGTCCTCCTCACGGATGTCGCAGGCCTGCGCCTCGACGCGGCCGTCCGGATCGAGCCCGACCGTCTCGTCCAGCGGCTCCTCGCGCCGCCCGCACACCACCACGCGCGCTCCGAGCGAGGCCAGCTCGAGCGCGGCGGCTCGCCCCAGCCCGGATCCGCCGCCGCTCACTATCGCCACCTGCCCGTCGAGCAGCCCGGGCTGGAAGATCTTCGACGGCATCGCGGCCCAGCGTACCCGCCGCGCCTCTCAGCGGAAGTACTGCCCGTGGAAGCCGAACGGGATGTGATGGGGAGCGTCGGCGCGCGCGATCTCCTCGAAGGAGCCGGCGTCGAGCACCAGGAGGAACGAGTGGCCCGCGTTCCCGTCGAGGACCACTGACAGCACCACGCCGGCGTCCTCCGCCTCGGTGCCCGGCTCGCGCACGAAGACCGGCTCGCCTGGGAAGCAGCCATCGGCCCGCCACTCGGATCGCGAGCCGTCGCGCACGTCGACCTTCACCAGCCGGTCGATCCACCCCGTGTCCGCGCCGGTGAAGTACGCGTAGGAGTAGTCGCGCGTGTTCCGCCGCCCGTAGTCGATCCGGGGCAGCTCGAGCGAGCCGTCGGCCAGCGCCTCGGAGCGCACGCCGCCGCCCGCCAGGTCGATCGTGAAGCGGCGCAGCTCCGTCCGCGGGATCGGCCCCCGGGGGCCGCTCTGGTCGAGGTAGAGCGAGTCGATGATCGACGCGTCCTCGTAGGCGCACAGGTCCACGACGAGCTCGTCGCCGCGCTCGAACGCGTTCACGTGGTGGAAGCAGAAGAACGCATCCGTCTCGTAGGTGCCGCGCAGTTCCCCGGTCTCACGGTCGAGCACCTGGAAGCGCGTGGGCTCGTCGCCGCGCCAGCGGTAGTTCTCGATGAACGGCCTGCCCGACAGCGCGAGCTTCAGGGGGTTCACCCGCAGCGGGTACTCGGCGAGGATCAGGAAGCGCTCGCTCATCCCGAACGCGTGCATGTACGCCGGCTCCTTCACCGGCATGCGGGCGATCACGCGCCGCTTCGTGCTCCCCGCCGGCATGCCGTAGAGCACGTACTCGCTCACCCGCGAGAAGCGGGCGATGTAGTTCACGAGCTCGTCGCGCTCGCGGTCGTGGTGCGGGTGCGCTGTGGTGACCTGGCCCTTCAGCTCGTCGGCGTACCCGAGGTGGCCGATCGTGTCGAGCGTCTCCGGGTCGACCTCGATCGGCAGCGGCGTCTCGGTCATGGCGATGTAGCGCTCGCCGATGCGCGCGAGGTTCACGTTCGGGTTGTCGGTCAGCTCCGGCGAGAAGATCTGCTGGACGCGCTTGAAGATCGACCGGCACGGGTCGGTCGCGAAGCCCCCGCCCGGCCGCTCGCCGCGCTTCGCGCCCTCGTACGCGCGGCTCTCGATGAAGCGGCTGCCGTAGGAGACGCGGCCGTCCGCGAATCCGAACCGGTTAAGCATGGCCAGACCGTCGAACCAGTGGTCGAGCCGCCGGTCGCCGGCCTCGAGCAGGGCGGGCGTCACGCGCACGAGTGCTCCGGTGAGCCACGCGGGGACGTCCCCGCTCACGGGCAGGCTGTCGACCATGAGCTCCTGCTCCTGGCTTGTGAAGCCCAACGTGACATCGGTGCGCGTGCTTGCTTCTGTCGTCGCCATAGTCCACACTGTACCGTCTAGGTTGGACTAATGCAAGAAATACGGCTGACACCCACCTCCTACATCGTCCTCGGCCTCCTCGAGATGGGGGGCGAGTTGACGCCGTACGCGCTCAAGCAGCAGGTCGCCGGCTCGGTGGGCTTCTTCTGGACGCTCCAGCACGCACAGCTGTATACGGAGCCGGAGCGCCTGACCGCAGCCGGCTTCCTGGCCGAGACGCGTGAGGAGACGGGCCGCCGCCGCAGGCTGTATTCGATCACCGCGAAGGGCAGGCGGGCGCTGGAGGACTGGCGCACCGAGACCACGACAGACCTTGCAGAGCTGCGCGAGCCGGCGCTCCTCAAGCTGTTCTTCGGCGCGGACCCCGGGGCGCTCGCCGCTGTGCAGATCCCCGCGAACGAGGAGCGGCTCGCGGAGTACGAGCGGATCCGCGACGAGATGGCCGACGAGGTCCCCGCGGGCCCGCGCCAGGCGCTGGAGATGGGCATTCGGTTCGAGCGCGCCGCCATCGCGTTCTGGGAGGAGCTCGCGGACTAGGGTTCGGGCCCATGGCCACCGCCGCCGAGCCGCGCCCCGCCGAGCTCCCCCTGAAGGGCGGCCGCGAGGGCGCGGACGTGAAGCTCTCCCCGATCCTCACGGCGACGGTCAAGGGGCCGATCCAGTGGTTCCTTCGCGACGAGGGCAGGATGGCGAAGCTCAGGGGCTTCGGCGTGGGCGTGCCGAAGGACCAGTGGGTGAAGGCGCCGATCCAGTGCTTCCTGGTGGAGCATCCGGGCGCCGGCGCTGTGCTGATCGACACCGGCTTCCACGCGTCCGTGGCGGTGAAGCCGCGCTCGAACCTCGGCTTGGTCGGCTCGGTGCTCTACCGCGACATCGACATGCGGCCCGAGCAGGCGGCCGCCGCGCAGCTGCGCGAGCGCGGCATCGAGCCGGCGAGCGTCGGGACCGTGATCATGACCCACTTCCATCCCGACCACGCGAGCGCGATCGTGGACTACCCCGAGGCGACCTTCCTCGTGTCGAGCGCGGAATGGGAGGCGGCGTCGGAGGGCGGGCAGCGCGACGGGTACGTGAAGCGCCAGTTCGATCACGGGTTCGACTACCGCCTGATCGACTTCGACTCGAACGACGCCAACTCCTTCTCGGGCTTCGCGCGCTCGTTCGACGTGTTCGGCGACGGGAGCGTGCGCGTGGTGTTCACGCCGGGCCACTCGATGGGGCACATGTCGGTGGTGCTGCGCACGGCGAAGGGCGAGGTGCTGGTGGCGGGCGACGCAATCTTCATGCACCGCACGCTCGACGACGACCACCTGCCCCACCTGGTCGCGGACGAGCACCTCTTCCGCCGCTCGCTGCGCGAGATCCGCCAGTACAGGAAGGAGACGCCCGACGCGCTCGTCATCCCGGGCCACGACTGGGAGGCCTGGCAGGCGCTCGACGCCTCCTACTGAATCAGCTTCCTGCCCTCGCTCGACGCGACGATGCGGATCCGGTTCCCCTGGCGCGCCCAGGCGATCAGGTTGAGGGCCTGCAGGCGGTCGAGCATGTACTGGAACGCCTGCGCCTGGGCGTCGGTCGCATAGTCGCGCCTGACGTCGAAGGCGTAGCCGTGCTTCCCGATCACCTTCAGCGGCCGGCGCACTCCGCTCACCGCGGTCACGCCGTGACGGATGTAGGCGAGGAGCGCGTTCGCCTCGGGGCGCAGCGTGCCCGGCTCGGTGTCGTCCGCCGGCCCGTCCGGATGGAGCACCAGCTCGCCCGAGGTCGCGCCCGCCTGAAGTTCCGCCAGCCGCTCGAGCTTCGCGCGATCGTCGCGGTAGAGGCGCATCACCTCGCGTGAGGCGAGCACGCGCCAGTAGTAGGTCTTCGAGTCGTCGCCGAGCCGGTAGAGCAGCCGGTACGCGCGCGCATGGCTGTCGGGCGAGGTGTCGAAGTAGAGCTGCGCGTAGCTCGCGCCG
>DASUYU010000042.1:0-24555 GCA_036377235.1 Thermoleophilaceae bacterium | reverse complement strand
GCGCGGCGACGCGAGCTTCGACCCGAACTGGGCGTGGGAGTTCGTGCGGCGGAGCTACCCGCGCCGGGCGGTGGCCGTGGAGCCGCACTCCGGCGAGGCAGACGGTCCGATGACGATCGCCTGGGTGGTGCCGCCGTGGAGCGTCGGGTCGGGCGGGCACACGACGATCTTCCGGCTCGTGCGGCAGATGGAGCAGCGCGGGCACAGCTGCTCGATCCACCTGTTCGACGCCGAGCGCAGCGAGAGCCGCTCGGGCGGCCAGCTCCGGGACGAGATCCGGGAGCACTTCGTGGACATCGACGCGCCGGTGTTCCGCGACCTCTCGCGCTGGACCGGCGCCGACGTGGCAATCGCCACCGAGTGGCGAACCGCATTCCCGGTGCGCGACCTCCCCGGCTGCCGCGAGAAGGTCTACCTCGTCCAGGACGACGAGCCGCAGTTCTACGCCACCTCGTCGCGGTCGATCTGGGCGGAGGAGAGCTACCGCATGGGCTACCGCTGCATCGCCTACACGCCGTGGATGGCCGAGATCCTGCGCGAGCGGTGGGGGCTCGAGGCGCACTACTTCGAGTGCGGCACAGACCTGGACGTGTACGAGTTCGCGGGCGAGGACGCGCGCCAGCCGGAGCTCGTGGCCGTGTACGCGCGCCGCGAGACGGAGCGGCGCGCCGTGGAGCTGGCGCTCGCCGGAATCGCGACGGCCTTCGAGCGGCGGCCCAACCTGCGGGTGGTCGCTTACGGCTCGAGCCTCGGCGTGAGCGCGCCGTTCCCGCTCGAGGACCGCGGCGTGCAGCCGCCGCGTGAGCTGGCGCGGCTCTACAGGGAGGCGAGCGTGGGGCTCGTCTTCTCGCTGACGACGCACTCGCTCGTGGCGCACGAGATGATGGCCTCCGGGCTGCCGGTGGTCGAGCTGGAGGGCGAGAACGTGGCGAGCGCGCTCGGAGAGTCGGGGGAGCTCGTGCAGCTTGCGGAGCGGACGCCCGACTCGATCGCCGACGCGATCGAGCGTCTGCTCGACGACCGCGAGCACGCCGCGGCCATGGCCGCGCGGGCGCGCCGCTTCGTGGAGGAGCGCACCTGGGAGCGCGCCGGCGACCAGGTGGAGGCGGCGCTGCGCGACTACCTGTCGCGCCCGCGCCGGTCAGGCGACGCCGTCGGAGCCCAGGTCGGCGGCCAGGCGGGCGTAGACGACTGACGCGCGCTGGGCCTCCGCCTTCAGGCGGCCCCAGGTGAGGACGCGGGCGAACGCATCGGGGTTCCGCGCGTGGGCCTCGAGGATCGTGACCGCGTCGTCGGGGCCCGAGAACTCGAGATGGTCGAGGCCGTCCTCGAGGCCGAAGGTGCGCTCGATCCGGGGCACGAGCAGGATCCGGCGAGCGGCCAAGACGGCGAAGGCGCGGGCCGGCAGGGTGCCGGCCGGGCTGTCGGCGATCACGACCGCGGCGGCGCCGGCGAGCGCCTCCCGCGTGAGCCGCTCGACCGGCTCGACGTCCACGCCGCGCGCCGAGGCCGCCTGCGCGATCGCCGCGCGCAGGCCGTCCTCCCCGCCCGTGAGGAGCACCGCGCCGGACGTGTCGTCGCCCAGCTCGAACAGCTCGTCGGCGGCCGGCCAGGGGGCGGTACGCCAGAGGCCATCGCCCGCCGGCGCGATCACCAGCCGACCCGACGCGTCGCCGGACCCGGGTGGGCGGTCCAGCCAGCGGACCGCGGCCGGGTTGGTCACGGCCATGTCGCCCAGGACGACCACCGGGCCGCCCGCCGCCGCAGCGGCCGGCGAACCGCCCGCCAGCCCGGCATCTCCGGGCCCGGCGATCACCGTCAGCCCGCCGGTCACCTGCCCGCGATCCTCCGGCCGGCGCGCTTCGCCGCGCCGCCGAGCCTGTAGACGGGCGAGCTTCTGATCCGAGCGAGCTCGGCTCGCGCGTCCTCGAGCATCTCGCTGCAGTCGTCGCGGCTCGCGCTGAGCTCGCGCACCAGCCGCTCCGCGGCATCCAGCGCCTCGGCCGTCGCGGCGCGGCCGCGGTCGAATCCGGCGCGCCCGAGCCCGCTGCCCAGCGCGACCGTCCGGCGGAGGAGCGACTCGTCCGGGGCGGCCTGCTCGCGCTCCAGCATCCGAGTCAGCTCCTCGTGCAGCGCGCGCGACGAGTCCTCGGCACTCGGCCAGCCGGCGGCGGTGGCGAGCGCCCCCTCCGACAGCCGCTCGAGCAGGGCACCGTCGCGAGCCAGGCGATCCAGCGCGGCTGCCGTGCCGGGCTGATCGTCGAAGCCCACGACCAGCGCGTTCTCGCCGTGCCGGGCGTACTCGGCGTGACCGGTGTAGGGGGTCACGACGCACGGCAGGCCGGAGTGGAAGCCCTCCACCGGCGCGAGCCCGAGCCCCTCGACCCGCGAGAGCTTCAGGAGCACGTCGTGCTCGCGGTAGAGCGCGGCCATTCCGTCTGGGTCGAGCGCCCCGGTCACGCGATCCACCGCCAGCTCGGGCCCGCGTTCGGGGTCGAGCGCCACCAGCGTGGAGCGCACCGGCTCGCGCATGGCCCGGACCGCGGCCACCGCCTCATCGACCCCCTTGAACGGCAGCGTCGGCTGGCCCTCGATCAGCACCCGGAGCGGGCCGTCGCGTCCGCTCCTCGCGCCCGCGAAGACCCGCTTGTCCACGCCCGGCGGCACCACCCGGCAGCGCGCTCCGGGACGCAGCTCGGCGAGCAGCTCTCGCATCCACTCGCCCACGACCACGAAGTCCACGGGCAGCGCGAGCGTCGCCTCGGCCGACAGCCGCTCGAACGGCGCCTCGCGGCCGTAGAAGCGCTGCTCGAAGCTCTGCAGGAGCAGCGCGTGACGCTTGGCGGCCAGGCCGAGCGCCGGCGCCGCGGTCTCCCACCAGGTCCCGATGGCCACGTCGTAGCGGCCCTCGCGCGCCTCGGGCAGCGTCCGCACGGGCACGCCCGGGTCGACGCCGCCTTCGCCGGCCTCGGTCACGACGAGCTCGGCGTCCACCCCGAGCGCGTCACGCATCAGGCGCGCGTGCTGCGTCGCCACGCCCACGCCGCCCGACGCCCCGAGGCCTGGCAGCACGAACGCGACCCGCATCGCTCGCCTAACCCTCGCCGGCTTCGCGCGCGGCGCGCACCTCGGGGCGCAGCCGGCTGAGGATGTGCGCGAGCGCGACCGCCGCCACGAACATCGGCGCGGTGACCGTTCTGAGCGTCGTGCGCTCGATGTGCGCCTCGACATCCGGCTGCGGCGAGGTCCAGTAGATCCAGAGCAACGCGGCAATCATCACGAGTCCGGCGGCGAGATAGAGCGCGTGCACGCGCCTGTCGCTCCGGACGGTGAGCAGCACCACCGTGACCAGGAGGAAGGCCGGGAAGAGCCAGCCCGAGCCGGTGCCGTCGGCGAGCCGGCCGAGGATCTCCCGCGCCGCGAAGTCGAGCTGGTGAAGGCTGTCCCACAGGAGGCTGGGACTGAGGCTGTCGCCGAGCGATCGCACGTCCGACGGGAACGGCCCGTGCGCAGCCACCCACAGCCGCCATGGCACCGCCGCGGCCACCACGGAGACGGCGGCGAGCCCGACCGCGCGGATGTCCCGCCCGGGCCGCCCGATGCTCGCGCACAGGGCCACCACCATCACCGCGATCGCGAAGACGGTGCCCTCGTTCTTGACGTTCGCCGCCGCGCCGAGCAGAAGCGCGGCCGCCGGCAGGAGACCCGGCCGCGCCCGTTCGACCCAGAGCCCCAGGCACAGCACGCCGGTCGCGAGGAAGACGGCCATCGCCACGTCGGCGTCGCCTCTCATCACCCCCTGGACCGGCCCCGAGGCGATCGCGATCGCGAGCGGGGCGAACAGCAGGACGGTCCAGCCGAGCCTCCCGCGGAGGAGGTACGCGACCGCGGCGACGAAGGCCGCGACGAGCAGCCACAGCTCGGCGACGAGCAGGCTCTGGTCGCTCCGGCTGGTGAATCGCAGCGCCCCGGACCCGAGCACGGGCTGGAGGATCGGATAGTCCTGGTGGGCGCCCCCGAACAGCGTGGGATCGCGGAACGCGCCGGACGACAGGTCGCCGTCGTCCGCCAGCACCACCGCCTTGAGCGTCCAGTTGTGGGCGGCGTCCCAGGCGGTGGGCAGCTCGCGCGCGTTCCAGATCTGGACCACGAGGAAGAGCGCAATGGCGGCTCCCAGCACCACCACCGGCCACCCCTGGGACGGTGCGCGCCCGCTCGCCGGCCCCGGTTCGCCGCTGCGCAGGCCGCCGGGCCGCAGGACCGCGACCGCGAGCAGCGCGGCGAGGAGCACCAGGGCGATCGCCGCGAACACCGGGGCCGTGAGCGTGCCGCCGAGCACCAGCAGCCAGACCGACGCCAGGCACGTGGCCGCCACCCCGGCCAGGTGGGCGAGGCCGAGCGAGCGCACGAGGTCCCCCGGGCGCGGGCGCGCGAGCCGCACGGCGAGCAGGAAGGCGAGGCCGACGGACAGCACCAGCGCGTGGAAGCCGACCAGGCCGGCGATCGTCCTCATCGGCTCTCCCTGATCAGGGCGAAGCTCTCGTCGAACACCTGCACGCTCCTCTGTTCCGGCGGGAGCCCGGCCTCGTCCTTGATGCGAGCGCGCAGCTCTGGGGTGAACTTGCCGATCCACACGGTCCAGTCGGGGCTGTCGTCCGGCCGCACGAGCCGGCGCGGCAACATGCTCAGCTGGAAGCAGGCGCGATCGACCGTCCTGGAGTGGACCGCGAACGACTCGCTCCACGCGATGCGCCCCTGGAGCCAGGCGACGAATCCGAGCTGCCACCCGAAGCCCTTGTCGAGGAAGCACTTGTTGTGGCGGGCGGCGGGATCCGCCTCTTTCAGCCCGGCGCGGACGGCGTCGAGGCCGGCCGCGCCGCGCCACAGAACCGGGAGCGCCAGCACCGCCAGCAGTACCGCCACCGCGACGGGCACGCTGGATACAGCCGACGCCCGGATGCCCGGGACGAGCGCCACGATCGCAGCCGAGCCCATCAGCAGGCCCGCGAGCACCACGAGGACATCGGTGTACGGCGTGAAGACGGTCGCCATCATCGGCGCGCGCGATTCTAGGTAGGCCCGGATCATCCGGCGCCTCCTTAGACTGCGGCGCCGTCGCTCAGGTGGTCATGACGGGTACTGGAGCTGAACATTCCCGGCGGTCGCGGCCGCCCGCCGCGCTCGCCTTCCTGCTGGTGGCGGTGCTGATCGCCGGGTGCACGTGGGCCCTCGTCGTGCCGCCCTTCCAGGCTCCCGACGAGAACGCGCACGTGGCGTACGCGCAGTCCATCGCCGAGCGGGGAGAGCTCCCGGGCGACCCGGCCGGGAAGTTCCAATCCACCGAGCAGTCGCGTGGCGCGGACGCCGCGAACGCGGACCAGACGGCGCAGCAGCTGTTCGTGAAGCCGGAGTGGAGCGTGCGCCGTCACGACGCCTGGCTGAAGGCGCGCTTCACCCACGCCCAGCGCTCCGATGGCGGCGGGTCCAACCCGGCCAGCACCAACCCCCCGCTGTACTACCTGTACCTGGTGCCCGCCTACGAGCTGGCCTCGGGCGGCGACCTGTTCGCACAGGTGAGCGCCATGCGACTCGCGTCCGTGCCCTTCCTCCTGATCACCGTCACCGCGGCCTGGCTCCTCGCGGGCGTCGTGTTCGGGCGCAGGCGGCCGCTTCAGCTCGCCGCCGCCTCCGTTCCGGCCCTGCTTCCGATGGTGACCTTCGTCTCCGCGTCGGTCACGCCCGACTCCGCCCTCTACGCCCTGTGGGGGATCGCGTTATGGCTCGGCGCCCGGCTGGTGACCCGCCAGGGCGGGCGCCTCGACATCGTCGCGATCTGCGCCGTGGCGGCGCTCGCCGTGCTCACAAAGGCCACCAGCTATGCCCTGCTGCCGGCGGTGGCGATCGCGGTGATCACGTACGCCGTGCGGTCGGGCGGCGGTGCCCGGCGCGTGCTCGCGGCGTGTGCCGTAGCCGCGGTGACCTTCGCCGTGGTCGCCGGCCCCTGGTACGTCGTCGCCCGGATCGAGGACAGGCCGGCGAGCGGGCAGCTCGCCGGAAGCGCCCCCGCGTCGGACGTGAACTTCCGCGAGTTCGGCTCGTATGTGTTGCAGTACTACCTGCCCAGACTCCCCTTCCTGGCCGAGTACGCCCCGCTCCAGACCCACCCCCAGGCCTACGAGACCTGGTTCAGGCAATCCATGGGTGCCTTCGGCTGGCTCGAGACGCGCTGGCCGCTGAACGTCTATCGCGTGCTGTTCGGAATCGTCCTGGCCATCGCGGTGGCAGCGATCGTCGCGCTCGCGCGGCGATGGCGCCGGCTCGACCCGATGCTCCTCGTGTTCTTCGGGGCGGCTGCCCTGGTGCTCGTGGCGGGCCTCCACTGGAGCGAGTACAGGCTCGCCCAGGGGAGCGGCGTCCTGGCCAGCCAGGGGCGCTACCTGTTCCCGCTTCTGCCGATCGCCGGCCTCGCCGTCGCATCCGCGCTGACGGCCGTCCCGGCCCGGTTCAGGCCCGGCGCGCTGGGAGCGTTCATCGGCGGCCTCGCCGCGATGCAGCTCTTCGCCCTGGCACTGGTGGCAACGAGGTTCTATGTCTAAGCGAGGCGTGATCGGCTTCGCCGTCGTCTTCGGCGCGGCGCTCGCGGTGCTGATCGTGATCGGCCTCACCGACAGCCGGTCTGAGGCGTTCACGCTCGGCGTGCGCTCCGACTCGGGCGTCGTCAAGCTGAGGTCGAACGAGGAGGTATGCCAGCGGCCGATCGAGACGATCGAGCGGTTCGACGGAGTGCGCATCCAGCTGGGCACCTACATGCGGCCCGGCTCGCCCTTTTCCGTAGACGTACGGTCCGCGCGCGGCGGAGAGCGCTTGGCCCGGGCGAGAGTCGGATCGGACTGGACCGATTCGGCGGTCCAGCAGATCCGGCTCTCGCCATCCGTGCCCGCCGGTGAGGAGGTGGCGGTCTGCATCCGCAACGCCGCCCGGCAGCCGCTGGCGGTGTATGGCAGCAGCGACCTTTCGAACCGGACGAGCACCTCCTATTTGGACGGGCGCCGAACCGGCTTCGACCTCATGCTTGTCTTTCTGCGACCCCAGCCGAAGAGCACGGTCGTGCTGCTGCCGTCGCTCATCCGCCACGCCTCCCTGTTCCACGGCAGCTGGGCCTCACCCGCGCTCTACTGGGTGCTGCTCGCGATCGTGCTTGTGGTTCTGTGCATCCTCCCGGCGCTCGCGGTCCGCGCCGCGTTCTCGCCCTCCGCCCGCAGCGAATGACGCCGCGCTGGGCGATCGTCGTGCTGTCCTGGAACGGCCGCGACGACACCATCGCCTGCCTGGCCTCCACGCGCAGGCTCACCCGCGACGACGTCGTCGTGATCTGCGTGGACAACGGCTCGGACGACGGCTCGGCGGACGCCGTGCGGAGCGCGTTCCCCGAGGTGGAGCTGATCGAGACCGGGCGTAACCTCGGCTTCGCCGGCGGCAACAACGCCGGCATCGCGCGCGCGCGCGAGCTGGGCGCGAGCTGGATCGTCCTGCTGAACAACGACGCGACGATTGCGCCCGATGCGATCGACGGGTTCGAGCAGGTCGCGGCGGATCGGCCCGGCGCCGGCGTACTGGCCGGAAAGGTGCTCTTCGCTGACCCGCCAGATCGCATCTGGTTCGCCGGCCAGCGCTTCAACGCCGCGCTCGGCTACTCGGGCCGGCCGCGCGGCTACGGGAAGCCGGATGGGCGGCGCTATGACGAAGTCGTGGCGGTGGATCGCGCGGTCGGCGCGCTGATGGCCGTCTCGAGCGAGGCGATCGACCACGTGGGCGTCATGGACGACCGCCTGTTCGCGTACGTGGAGGACGTGGACTGGTGCCTGCGTATGCGCGCGGGGGGATACGGCGTCGTCTTCGCGCCGGGAGCGCGCGCCTGGCACCGCGTCTCCGCCTCGGGAGGAGGCGAGCACGTCTCGACTCATCCGCTGTACTACGGCGCGCGCAACACGATCGTCGTCTGTGAGCGCCACGCCCCCCTCGGGCGGGTGGGAACGCTGACGCGGCGAGCCGTGGTAGCCGCCACCTTCGGCCTCCGCGCAGTGTTCGTCTCGAACCGGCGGGACGCACTGCGCGCCGCGAGCTCCGGCGTGCGCGATGCAATTGCAGGACGTCTGGGCAAGCGGCCCTCGGGTTGATTTCGGTCTCTATAGTGACCGGGTTGGCGCCGCAACTTTCGGCCTCGCGGCGCGCTTTAGCAACGGGTTCGCCATGGCGTCCGATAAGAGCTACCTCACGGTCATTCCGGCATACAACGAGGCGCACACGCTGCGCTCCGTCATCCGGTCCATGCGTCGCGACGCCCCGCAGTTCGACGTGCTCGTCGTCGATGACGGCTCCACCGACCGCACCGCGGATATCGCGGAGGCCGAGGGCGTCCCGGTCCTCCGGCAGCCATTCAACCTCGGCATCGGCGGCGCGGTGCAGGCGGGCTTCGAGTACGCCCGCCAGGAGGGCTACGACTACATGGCGCAGGTCGACGGCGACGGACAGCATCGCGCCGATCAGCTCCCCCGCCTGATTCAGGCGATGGACGCGGACCCGACGCTCGACATGGTCTGCGGGTCGCGCTTCCTGACCGAGAGCGGCTATCCCGCTCCGATTAGCCGGCGCACCGGGATTCACATCTTCGCCTTCCTCCTATCGCGGATAGTTGGACAGCGCGTGAGCGACCCGACGTCCGGGTTCCGGCTGTACAACCGCCGCGCAATCACGCTGTTCGCCCGCGACTACCCGCACGACTACCCCGAGGTCGAGGCGGTTCTGATGGTGCACTGGCATCGCCTGAGCATGCGCGAGGTGCCAGTCGAGATGCTCCAGCGCGGCGGCGGGGTCTCGTCGATCCGCTCGGGCAAGTCGGCCTACTACATGATCAAGGTGCTGCTGGCGATCTTCATCGGCCTCGCCCGCGCGCGTCCGCTACCCGAGCCCGGCGACGAAGCGCCCGTCGCGGCAGCTCACGGGATCTAGGCCGGCATGGACGTCCGCATCCAGCTGGTGGCGATCGCGGGCAGCGGCCTGCTGCTGTTCGTCATCCTCGAGCTCGTCCGGAGCCGCCGCCTGCTCGAGCGCTACGCGATCCTGTGGCTGTTCAGCGCGGTCGTCCTGCTGACCCTGGCGATCTGGCGTGGTCTCCTCGAGAACATCGCCCAGGCGATCGGCGTCGCCTACGCCCCGAACGCCCTCTTCTTCGTCGCATTCGGCTTCGTCCTCGTCCTGCTGCTCCACTTCTCACTCGCGGTCTCCAGGCTGACCGATCAGACCAAGGTGCTCGCCCAGCGGCTCGCGCTCCTCGAGGAGCGCCAGCGACGTGGCGCAGGCGAGCAGGACAGACGCCGTCAGGACGAGGATGACTCCGACGCCCGCTTCGAGCGCGTCGGGAGCAGCCGCAACTGAGGATCGGGCTCAACCTCGCGTTCCTCCTGCCCGGCGAGACGGGTGGCCGAGCGACCTACGTGCGCGAGCTCGCGGGGGCTCTCGCGGAGCTGAGCGACGAGCATGAGCTCGTGAGCTTCGTGAATGCCGAGGCCGCGACCGGGCCGGGCTTCTGGCACGACATCGGCCGCGTCATCCGGCTGCCGCTGTCGCCGCGGTCGCGACCGGCATGGGCCTGGCTCGAGACGGTCGGCGTGCGGGTTGCGGCGGCCCGGGCGGGCGTGGACGTGCTCCATTCGCCTGCGAACTTCGGTCCTCTCGGTGGGCCCTTCGCGCACGTCCTGACCGTGCACGACGTCCTGTTCAGGCGCCACCCGGAGTACGTCCGGCCGCTGATGCGCGCCGGCACCGGGCTCCTGCTGCCGCCCGCGGCGCGGCGAGCGCACGAGGTGATCACCGTTTCGAACACGGCCCGGGACGACATCGTTCAACTCCTCGGCACCTCGCCTGACCGTGTCGAGACGATCCCCAACGGCTGGAGCGCGCCCCGTTCCGCGGGCGATCCCGACGCCGCCCGGCGGAGGCTCGGGATCGAGGGCCGCCCTGTCGTGCTGTCGGTGGCCAGCGACCTTCCCCACAAGGACCTGGGCACGCTCGTCGAAGCCCTGGCGCAGATTCCCGCGCGCGAGCGGCCCGCGCTGGTGATGGCGGGGCACGGCACCGACACCGGTGAACTGCCCCAGCGCGTGCGAGACAGCGGGGTCGAGGGCGACACCGTGCTGCTGGGCGGGGTCCGCGAGCAGCCCCTCGAGGACCTGTACGCCGCCGCCGAGCTCGTGGTCACGACGACGCGCGCGGAGGGCTTCGGGCTCCCCGTAATCGAGGCGCTCGGGCGAGGAATCCCGGTCGCCTGCTCCGACCTCCCCGTGCTGCGCGAGGTGGCGGGCGGGTTCGCGTTCTGGTTCGAGCCGGGCAACCCGCCGGCGGCGGCCAGCGCCATCCGGCGTGGGCTGCACGACGAGGACGAGCGCGAGCGGATGCGCACGGCGGGGCGCGAGCATGCGCGCGGCTTCAGCTGGCGCTCGGCCGCGGCGCGGACCCTGGAGACGTACGCACGCGCTCGTAGGCGCTTCGAAGCCGGGTAGCGGCGGCCTCAGTCGAGAACCGCGCAAGCCGCTCCCGGTCGACCTCGCGCCGAGCCGCGGGCGCGCCCGCCAGCGGGCCGACGGCGAGCAGCCGTGCGAGCTCGGGCCAGTCCCCGGGGGCGAACAGCTCGGCATCCTCCCCGACCACCTCCGGGATGGCGCCGCTGCGGGTGGTGATCACGCTGGTCCCGGCCGCCTGCGCCTCCACGAGCACCATGCCGAACTGCTCCTCCCAGGCCTTCGCCGGGAGGCTCGCGAGCACAAGCACCGACGCGCTCGCGTAGAGCCTCGGCATCTCGTCGTACGGCACCGTCGGCCGGAACTCGACGGCGTCTTGCAGCCCAAGCTCCCCGGCGTAGCGCTCAAGGCGCGCGGCCTCCGGCCCCGAGCCCACGACGAGAAGCTCGACGTCGGAGCGCGGCGCCCCCACCACCCCAGCCCGCAGCGCAGCCACCGCGCGCAGTACGTCCTGGTGGCCTTTCTCCCACACGAGCCGGCCCGCCGACACGATCCTGTGCCGGTCCGCGGCCGGCCGCTCCGCCGGCGCGACCCGAAAACGCTCGAGATCCACACCCGGCGGGCAGACCTCGATCCGATCGGCCGGCACGCCCTCCAGGAGGAGGGCCTCACGGGCACGCTCGGTAACCGCGAGGAAGAGGTCCGCGGCGGCGATGACGTCGCGCCGGTAGCGACGCTCGCGGGGCCAGCGGTAGGAGTCCCGCCACGGGATGGTCTCCCAGACAGTGACGACGAGCCTGAAGCCCAGCCGTGAGCGCAGGCGCGCCGCCTGCGCGCTGAACCACGTGCCGAGCTCGGCGGTGTGCACGATGTCCGTGCCGCCAAGGCGCTCCTCGAGGCCGAGGTAGCGCTCTCCGGCCACGTACGCCAGTACTCCCGCCGCACGACCGGCCGGGAGCATGTCCCTCGGTGTGCGTACTTCTCGCAGTTGCAGGTCAACCGACTCGACCTCATGCAGGTTCGAGCCGGTCACGAGCACGCCGATGTCGTATTCGCCGCGGAGGGCCTCGAGCGGGCGGAGATCCCAGACGTTCGCGTGATGCCCGCGCAGGACGACCACGCGCGCCCGTGCAGCGCCGGATCCGGTCATGCCGGCCGTGCGAGCACGTGCCACTGGAGGGCGAGGAACTGCCTGAGCAGCCCGAACGTCGCCCTGTCGATCAGAGCGCTGCGGCCGAACACCCGGCTTCCCGATCGCTCGACCCCGTATCCGGACGCGGTGACGAGCTGCTCGAGGTCGCGCGGCGCGAACCAGCGCAGGTGTGTGGCGTCGCGGTGGCCCCACTCGGTGTAGCCGAAGGTCCCGCGGAGGGCGAGGTCGCGCACCAGCGACCAGTGGCGCGCGTTCGGCACCGAGATGTGGATGCGGGCATCCGGGGCCGCGAGCTCGCGAAGCGCACGCAGGACGTGTGCGGGATCGACGAGGTGCTCCAGCACGTCGTAGAGCAGGATCGCGTCGAACGGTCCCTCCACGGCGGCCTCCGCGAGGACGTTCTCGACCGTGCCCTCCTGGACCGTGTCGAACACCTCCCGCGCCGCCGCGGCGGCGGCCGCGTTCGGCTCGATGCCCACGAGCAGCTCCGCTCCGTCCTGGCGCAGCCTCCGGCCGGTCGCCCCCGCCCCGCACCCCACGTCGAGCACCCTTCCGTACGGCGGCGGCAGCTCGGCGAGCATGTCCCACCGCTCCGCATCGAAGTAGCCGGGATCCTGCGTCTGCGTGTAAACCGCCCGGCTCACGTGGCCGTGTCCCGCCGCCGCAGCCACAGCGCCCCGGGCGAGACGCCCTCGCGGTAGCTCGGTATCAGCCGACCCACGAGCTCCGGTGCCGCGCGCGTGAGGCTCTGCGCGCTCGCCAGGACCTCCCAGTCGCGGTTGTACATCAGGAAAGCCTGGATCAGGTACTGCTCCGTCCAGTAGTGCGCGTTCGCCAGGT
Source organism: Thermoleophilaceae bacterium (assembly GCA_036377235.1). Taxonomy (GTDB): domain Bacteria; phylum Actinomycetota; class Thermoleophilia; order Solirubrobacterales; family Thermoleophilaceae; genus JACVRW01. The sequence goes on along the minus strand of DASUYU010000042.1, from coordinate 12,045 downwards.
GGCCGCGGGTGTAGTCGCCCGGCAGGAAGACGTCGTGGAAGTGGACGACGACACCGGGTGCGAGGAGCGGCAGGAGATCGAGCACGATCCGGTTGACGTCGCCTCCGGTCTTCACCGTGTGGGAGGTGTCCACGAACAGGACGTCGGAGGCCTCGAGGCCCTCGACCACATCCTCCGGAAGATCCTGTGCGGACACGGGCTCGAGCAGCTCCGCGAGCTCGGACCGCGCCGTCACGTGCGGCGACGGATGGGGGTCGAATGCCGTGAGCCTGCCCGGGTAGCCGTCGCGCGAGTTGGCCTCCAGGGCATCCCACGCGACGAGCGTGGAATAGCCGCTGCCGAGCTCGACGAAGCGGCGCGGCTTGAGCGCTCGCACGATTGCGTAGAGCACTTCCGCATCGACGCGGTCGTAGGTGTGGTTGTCGAGCCGGAACGATCCCGCAGGAGCATCCGAGGCCGAGGGCGTGAACTCGCGGAGATACGGGGCCAGCTCGTGTCTCAGGAACTCGATCTGCTCGTCCACGCCCCACTCGATCGCGCGGAGCGGTGTCTCACGCTCGAGCACCGCGTCCGGCAGCGCTCTGACCACCGGAATCGGCGAGTCATAGCTCGCCCGGACAACGTGCAGCCCCAGGCGCTCGGCGGCCCGGTGGCCGGCTAGGTAGGTGCGGTGAGCGAGCCGGAGGGCGCGCCCGCCTGGCTCCAGGCGAGTGAGCCGGTCACTCAGACCGGGGCCGCCGCTACGACCGGAGCCGCCGCCCTTCGGGACCACCCGCGCGAGAGCGCCCTCGCCGCGCTCGCGGACCGCGGCGAGCCCACGGGTCCCGAGCGCTGCTCGCACCTGGCGAGCGCGTTCCCTCAGGCGGATCGCGCGCGCCTCACCCGTCTCCCGACGCGTCAGCGGGCGGTACTCGGCCGCGGCCCGGTGCGGATACGACGCCGTGAAGCGGTCGACCTCCGACGGGGAGGGATCCCATGTGGATACGTCCTCTCCTTCCAGCAGCGCCGCGTAGAGGCCCTCCAGCTGGCGGGTGAGCGGTCCCGGGGCAAGGAGCCGCTCGACGTCGGTGCGACCTGCCGCGCCGAATGCCTCACGCCGCTCGCCGTCCTCGACGAGGTCGGCGACGGCTTCCGCGAACGGGCGCGGATGGCTCGCGAACCAGCCGGTCCTTCCGTGCTCGACGAACTCGACCTGGGCGTTGTCCGCCCACGGTGTCGAGCACGTCACGACCGGAACGCCGAGCGCCAGCGCCTCGCACAGCGCAAGGCCCTGCGACTCGCCGATCTCGGCGGCGCTGACGAACACATCACAGGCCGCGTAGTAGCTCGCCAGGGTGCGCGGATCCAGCGTGGGCTCGAGCAGCAGGCAGCTGCCCGCCACGCCGAGCCGCTCGATGCGCCTGCGCTTGTCGTCGGTGGCGCCCACGAACAGGATCTGGGCTTCTGGAACACGTTCCAGGACGTGGGGCACCATGTCCACGAGCAGATCGCGCCACTTCAGGTCGGCGTCCCGCCCAATCCGGCCGACCACAGGGCGATCGGGGTCGAGGCCGAGCGAGCGTCGCGCATCCTCGGGCGGCGGCGCGTCCTTGCGCAGCGCCTCGTACTCGATCGGGAATCGGAGGACCTTGTGGCGGCGGTCGAAGTCGCCGTTGCGCGAGCTACCGATGCGTTCGGCATAGCGCATCAGGCACATCTGCGACATGAACAGGTGACAATCGAACCCCGGCTCGTCCGGCGAGCGGTCGACATGACCGAAGATGTTGGATTCGACGACGTGTGCCACGCCGGCATGGCGCGCCGCGCGCGGGACCAGCGGCTCGGGGGTGCCGGCGCGGAACACGTGCGCGATGTCGGTGCCTCGCAGAAGCGCCGCAACCCGCCCTTCGTCGCCCTTCGCGACGTGCACGGGCACACCGGCGGCCTCGAGCTCGCGCCGGCGCGGACCGTCGTTCTGAATAGCGACGACCGATACGTCGAAGCGCGTCCGGTCCAGCTCGCGCGCGAACGTCACGAGGCCCTTCTCGGTTCCTCCGATGCCGAGCGCGTTGGTGATGAGAGCGACCCGTGGCCGGTCGCTCGGAACCTGAGACATTCGCGGCCAGCCTAGGGATCGCGACGACGAATCGCGTTGATGAGCTCGTGTGGAACCGCCCTCAGGAGGAATAGGACGATCACCGCCGCCGAGACCCCGGCGACCGTCTGCACGACGGCGTGCGCCGGGATGAACGCTGCGCACGCGCCCACCGCGGCCGCTGCGCCCACCTTCGGGATGACGCCGAAGCTCGGGGTGAGCGAGCGCTCTCGGCGCGTCAGCGCCACCAGGTAGCACATCGCGAGCACCGCCTCGGCGCCCAGGGTCGCCACGGCCGCGCCCATCGCATCGAACGTCGGCGCGAGGACGAGCGTCCCGACGAGCGCCGCCACCGCTGCCGCAGCGTTCGACAGGAGGAGCTCGCGATGCGCTCGGAGAGAGAGAAGGGCGAACGACCACGTCGCGACCAGGAATGAGGTGACCATCGCGATCCCGAGCACCCGCAGGACCGGCACCGAGTCCTCGAATTCCGGGAGGCCGGCGATCACGTCGATCGCGAACGACGCCCCGAGCCCGATGGCGAGGGCGATCAGGACCCCCACAATCGTCGACACGTCGAACAGCTTCTGGAGCGCGTACCGCAACCGGCTCTCGTCGTCGCGCGCGGCACGGGCCATGATCGGGAAGCCCGCCGACACGACCAGCCACGGAATGACACCGACCGCCTCGACAACACGGAATGCCGTCGAGTAGATACCGGTCTGGTAGTCGCTGGCGACATACGACATCACGATCACCGCGAGCCGGAAGTAGATGAGGCCGACGGCGGTGGCAACTGCGTACGGGAGCACGTCCCTCAGGATCCGGCGCCACGTGACCAGCTCGATCGCCGGGCGCAGGGGGATGTCGTGGCGGACGACGAGCAGCGTGGCGGCCAGCACCGCCACGCCCGCGACAGCCGACGCCGCAAAGAATGGAAGGAGGGTCGCGCCGGCCGCGACGAGGATCAGGATGGTGCCCGTCAGGACCGCCTGCTTGAGCAGCTCGAGCCCCGACACGACGCCGAGGCGGAGCCGCGCGGACAGCGGGATCGCGTAGGTCTGCTGCGTGAGCGTGAGAAGGAGCGCGAAGCCCGTGATGAACGTGCCCTGGACCACGACCGTCTCGGCGCCGGTCACAGCCATGAACGCGGTCGCTGCCACTACCCCCGCCGCGGTGAGCGCGAACCTGAGCCCGGTGAGATTGCGCAGAAACTCCTCGCGCTGCATGCCGCTAAGCACCGCGAACTCCCGCACGCCGAGGTTCGTCAGGCCCGCCTCCGTGATCCCGCCGATGATGAAGACCACGGACGCGACCGTCACGTAGTGGCCGTAGTCGACCACCCCCAGGTGACGCGTCATGAAGGGGACCGAGATCAGGCTGAGCAGCAGCGCCGCGCCGTAGGCGAGGAGGCGGAGCGCGCCGCCGCGGATCGCCATGCCCCCGGCTCGCCCGGTGTCGAGGACGTCTCGCTCGACCTCTGTCGCGAGCGGGTCGGTCATCCGCCCGCCAGGCCTAGCCGGGCCAGGACCTGCTCCGCGCGTCGCGCGGTCGAGTTGTCGCGTGCCCAGGCGAGGGCACCGGACGCCAGCTCGGCATGTCGCTCATCCGAGGTCCCGCCCGCCTGCGCGAAGAGGTCGTCCGCGTCGCGGTACGCGATGCAGTTCCGTCCCGGCACCAGGCCGTGCGGCGCACAGCGCGGCGGCTTTTTGTCGAGGCGCCGGAAGGCCGGCACCGCGCCGTTCGCGGCTATCTCGTAATGGCGCAGCGCGTCCCAGCCGGCGCGCTTGGTCGTGACTCCCCAGCGCGAGGCCCTCAGGTCCGCGAGGTAGTCCTCCTCGCGCTCGAATCGGTACCGCAGGCGTTCCACGTACCGGGTGCGATCACCGCCGAGCCGCTCGGCGACCTCGACATCGACGACGTGGCTCGTGAAGTCCTGTGTCTTCGCGGCAGGCTCCGTCACCATCTTCTCGGCGGGATACGAGATCGCGATCTCCGCGAGCCGCGCCCGCCCCGAGAGCCGCGTCCACTCGCGCTTGAAGTACAGCGCGCGCCGGTGGGCTCGCGGAAGCAGCCAGTCGCGGGGCGTCTTCCACCAAGGCGGGCCATAGGGGTAGATCCACGGCATGTCGCTCCCGTCGACGACCGCCTTGCTCACAGGCTCGGGCACTTCTCGATCCACCTCGAGCCACCAATGCCAGGCACGCCAGATATCTCCCACGATCACTGCGTCGAACTCGCCCGCCCGCGCCCGGTCCAGGACGTCGGAGCGATCGACGGATATGTCCTCGAGCAGGCCGTAGAGCCCGAAGCCGCGGCCGTACAGCTTCGACCGCTGCTCGGGCGGCATGCTCGCGTACATCTGCTCGCGCTTCGGGAAGTCCACCGCGTCGGCTCCGAGGAGAGTGCGCAGACCGTGAAACAGCGAATCCGCGACGTAATCCTCGGCCCGATCGGCCAGCATGAGGATGGAGGGCGCCATCTGCGCGCGGACCATATCCGCAGTGCCTAAGCTCTCACGCGCCTTGCGGATCGTGCTTTCCACAACAGACGTCGACCTAACGGGCGGCGTCGAGCGGGTGGTCGTCGAGTGCGCGAACCGTCTGTCCGAGACGGGCCACGACGTGGCCGTCATCGCCGCGCGCGTCGACCGGTCCGTGCTCGCACCCGGCGTCGACGTCCGGACGATCGGCGTGCCGGCGAAGCTCGACGCGCGCACGGGACTTGGCTTCCGGAGGCGGGCGACCCGCCTCCTCGAGAAGCTCCGGCCGGACGCGCACGGGAACTTCAGCGCTCTGTCGCCGCTCGGCGGCGTCTTCTGGATACCAAGCGTGCACAGGGTCGGCTACGACCTCCTGCTGTCCCGGCGCAACCTGTCGGGCCGCCTCGCGCTGCGAGCACACCCGTACCATGCGGTGCGCCTGTGGATGGAGCGCACGATGATGGCTCCCGGCGGCCACGCTCGCCTGATCGCGCAGAGCGAGGAACTCAAGGCCGACGTGATCCGGGCGTACGGAGTGCCGCCCGAGAACATCGAGGTCCTCCCGTACGCCTACGACGACGGAAAGTTCAACGCGGGCACGCGCGCTCTTCACCGCGCCGAGACCCGGGCGCGGCTGGGATATGGCGATGACGACAAGGTGATCCTGTTCGTCGCGAATGAGCTCGAGCGCAAGGGGTGGGACACCCTCTCGAGCGCAGTCGAGCGACTTGGCGACCCGTGCCTGCGCGTGCTCGGGGCCGGGCGAGTCGCGCCGGAGTCCACGCCCTCGTGGGTCAACTGGATCGGACCGAGCCGCGACGTGGCGCCGCTCTATGCCGCGGCCGACGCTTTCGTCCTCCCCACGCGGTACGAGCCCTGGGGCCTCGTCATCGTCGAGGCGCTCGGCAGCGGCCTCCCCACGGTGACCACGCGCCTCGCCGGGGCGGCCGAGGCTGTTCGCGACGGGGAGACCGGCCTCCTGCTCGAGAATCCCGAGAGCGCCACCGAGCTCGCGTCGGCGATCGAGTGGGCCGTGTCGGGCGCGGCGGCCGATCTCGAGACCACCGCCTCGTCGGTCGGCAGGTACGCCTGGAGCAGCATCGCGGACCGGTACGCCGCGATCCTGGGGGAGGTGGCGAGCGCGACGCGATGAATCTCGCGACCGTCATCGTCACCTACGGCAACGGAGCCGAGATCGGAGCGACGCTTCGGGCGCTGTGCGAGCAGCTCCGGGAGGACGACGAGCTCGTCGTGCTCGACAACGCTTCGGCGGACGAAACCGTTCGGGTTGTCCAGGAGGCCGCCCCACGAGCTCGGGTGCTCGAGAGCCCCGAGAACCTCGGGTTTGCGGGCGGATGCAATGTCGCGGCGGCCGCCTCGTCGGCGCCGCTGCTTCTGTTCCTGAACCCAGACGCCGTGCCGGCGCCGGGCTGCATCGATGCGCTGCGCTACGCCGCAGACGCGCGGCCCAGCTGGGGCGCGTGGCAGGCGCTCGTCACGATGGATTCCGGGAGCCGCATCAACACGAGCGGCGGGGTCACGCATTTTCTCGGCATGGGTTGGGCCGGGCGATGCGGCGAGTCTGTGGCCGCCGCGCCGAGCGCGCCGTCCGAGGTCGACTTCGCCTCGGGAGCCGCTTTGTGCGTTCGCCGAGAAGCTTGGGAGGCGGTCGAGGGCTTCGACGAGCGGTACTTCATGTACGGCGAGGATCTCGACCTCGGTCTGCGGATGTGGCTGAGCGGCCGGGGCGTGGGGGTCGTGCCCGGCGCGCGGGTCGAGCACGACTACGAGTTCGAGAAGGGTGAGGGGAAGTGGTTCCTGCTCGAGCGGAATCGCTGGTGGACCATCCTCAGCGACTACCCCACGGCCCTCCTTCTGCTGCTGCTGCCGGCGCTGCTGGCCGCCGAGGCGGTGCTCCTCGTCGTCGCCGGCCGCGGCGGCTGGCTGCGGGCCAAGCTCCGGGCGCAGGCGTCCGTGGTGGCCGACCTCCGCCAGATCCTCCACCGGCGCCGCGACGTGCAGGCCACGCGGACCGTGGACGCCTCCGAGTTCGCCGAGCGCCTGTCCGCCTCTCTCGACAACCCCTATCTCGGGCCCGCGATGGGGCTGCGTGCGGCCGATCCGATCCAGCGCACGTACTGGCAGATAGTGCGTGGCGCGCTGCGCGCGACCGGTTGGAATCGCCGCGCCGGCCGATGACGGACGTCGACTTCGCGGTCGTCGGCGGCGGCATCCTCGGCGTGGCGGTGGCAGCCGAGCTCCGGCGGCGCCATCCCGGCGCCCAGGTCGCGCTCCTGGAGAAGGAGGCGGCCCTCGCGCGGCATCAGACCGGCCGCAACAGCGGAGTCGTCCACGCCGGGATCTACTACACGCCGGGTTCGCTGAAGGCGAAGCTGTGCGTCGACGGAGCGCGACGGCTGTACGCGTACTGCGACGAACGGGGCATCCCGTTCGAGCGGCGCGGCAAGCTGATCGTCGCGCGGGACGAGACCGAGCTGGCGGGCCTGGACGAGCTCGAGCGGCGGGGCGAGGCGAACGGGGTGCCGGGCCTGCGCCGCGTGGACGAAGCCGGCCTGCGAGCGATCGAGCCGCACGCTCGCGGAGCGGCCGCGCTCCACTCTCCGGAGACGGGCGTGGTCGACTTCGCGGAGGTCGCGCGCTCGCTTGCCCGCGACTTCGAGGCCGCCGGCGGGCGCATTCATCTGAACAGCGGCGTCACGGGCGTCGACGCTCGCTCGGACCCCGGATGCATCCAGCTCGAGCACGCGCAGGGAGCGACCCGGGCGCGCTTCGCCGTGTTCGCGGCCGGCCATGCGGCGGACACGCTCGCGGTGGCCGCCGGGGCCGACCCGGATCCGCGCATCGTGCCGTTCCGCGGGGCGTACCTCGGCCTGCGGGAGGACAGGTCGCACCTGGTTCGCGGGCTGATCTACCCCGTGCCGAATCCGGAGCTTCCGTTCCTCGGCGTGCACCTCAGCCGCCACATCGACGGGCGCGTGTCCCTCGGGCCGAGCGCGTCCCTGGCGCCGCAGCGCATCGGCCACTCGCTCGTCTGGCCGGGCACGTGGCGCATGGCCCGGCGGTGGTGGCGGACCGGGATCGAGGAGCTGCGCCGCGCCGCCAGCACCGGGCGGTTCGCCCGGGAGGCCGCCGCCTACGTGCCCGAGCTGCAGCCAGGCGACTTCCGTCCCTGGTACTCGGGCGTTCGCGCGCAGGCCCTGGGGCGCGACGGCAGCCTGGTGGATGACTTCGTGCTCTCCGATACCGCCCGGGCGCTCCATGTGCGCAACGCGCCGTCACCGGCGGCCACATCGTCACTTGCGATCGCGGGTCTGATCGCGGATCGAGTCGAAACTCGGCTCGACTAGCCTGTCGAGCCGTGCGGCGGCTTGCAACAAACCTGGAGGGACCGATCCTCCTCGAACCCGAGGTGCACGGCGACGCGCGCGGGTTCTTCGTCGAGACCGGGCGGGCGAACGTGCTCGCGGAGCTCGGCATCACTGACACGTTCGTCCAGCACAACCACTCGCGGTCGGCCCACGGCGTGCTCCGCGGGATGCACTTCCAGCCGGGCATGGCGAAGCTGGTGCGGTGCGCCCGCGGGCGCATCTTCGACGCGCTCGTGGACATCCGGCCCGGCTCGCCGTCGTTCGGGCGCTGGGAGGGGTTCGAGCTGAGTGACGAGAACCACCACCAGCTCTATTGCCCGGACGGCTTCGCGCACGGGTTCTGCGTGCTGTCCGACGTCGCGGACGTGATCTATCTGTGCTCGGACTACTACGACGCAGGGAGCGAGTCGGGCTTCTCCTTCGAGGACCCGGATGTCGGGGTGCGCTGGCCCGAGATGGAGTTCACGGTCTCCGAGCGCGACCGGCAGGCGCCCGCCCTGGCGGAGCTCCGGCTAGCGCCGCAGCAGGCCGCGCGCTAGCTCGCGCTCGCCGGGATCGAGCACGAGCCGGTAGTACGCGGCCCAGTAGCCGAGCACGCCGAGGATCGCGGTTGCCGCCACCGGTGCGAGCGTCTCCGGCTCGAGGCCGAACCGGATCGCGGCCATCGCGCCGGCCAGCACCGCGCCCAGCGCGTACGCCGGCGCCATGGCGCGCCGCGCGAGCTGCTCGAGCGACGCGCCGGACGCGCGCAGGCCCGTGCGCAGGAGCACCGGGAGCACCAGGGCGAACGCTCCGGCGGTGGCCACCGCGGGCCCCTCAACCCCGAGCTTCGGCGTGAGGATCAGCGCCAGCACCAGGTTGATCGCGGCGGCGCACGCGAGCGTGCGGCCGGCCGTGCGCGCCTCGCCCGCGCCGACCAGGAACCCCGGCGTGACGATCAGCGCGCCGTACACGAGCCAGTACGAGACGAGGATCGACATCGCGGTGGCTCCGTCGGCGTAACGCGCCCCGAGCCACACGGTCACGATCGGCTTCGACATGACCATCAGGGTCACGCACAGCGGCACGAACAGCGCGAGCGTGTAGCGGCTGCCGCGCACGGCGAGCTCGCGCAGGCGGCGGTCGTCACCGGTGGCGGCGTAGCGCGAGGCGGTCGGGACCGTGGGCACCGCGAGCGCGCCCGCCAGCGCGTACAGCAGGTTGTGCGCGCGCACAGGGCCCTCGTACAGGCCCACGGCGCGCGGCGTGCGGTACACGCCGAGGATGATCCGGCCCGACGCATACATCGCGAGGTTCGACAGCTCGATCACGAGCAGCCAGCCGGCGGTGGGCACGATCGCGGCCGTGTGCCGTGGATCGCGGCCTCCCGGCGGCCGGATCGCGAGCCCGCGCCGGCGCACGATCACGCCCGAGATGGCCCCGCTGAGCAGGGGCAGCAGCCCGCTCAGGGCGATGATCACCGCCAGGCTCACGTCGGCGAGGATCAGCGTGACCATCAGGACGAGGTAGATCGCCACCGCCGCGATCTCCGCGCCGGCCGCCGTCGTGAACATCCGCTCCGCCCTGAGCCGGTCGAGCTGGATGCTCGCGACGATGCCCACGGCCGTGACCACGCCGAGCCCGATGCCGCCGGCGCGCGCGTCGCTCGCGAGCGATCCGTCGAGGGCCACGCCGGCGATCAGCACCGACACGCCCGCGATCAGGAGTCCCGTGGCCGCGCCAACGAGCGCGTACAGCCGCTGCGCGACCACGAACACGCTCGCGCGCTCCTCGCCCTCCGCGGCGCCCGCCATCGCGCGCACGGCGGCGCTCGCGACGCTGTTGCGCAGCACGAGCAGGTAGCCGGCCAGCGACGCCACCAGCCCGTACGCGCCCAGCTCGGCCACCTCGAGGCGGTGCGCGAGGAGTGTCACGATCACGAGCAGCGCCAGCAGGCCGGATGCCTGAGCCACCTGTTGGAGCAGCGCGCCGGACGCGAGCAGCCGCGCCTCGCCTGGGCCACGCATGCGCGCCACCATACGCGCCGCATCGGCGGGCCTCGGCTGGGGTTTACACTTCCCGACCGCTCCGATGACCCGCCCACAGCCGCAACCAGCAGCGGCAGCGAGCGCACCAGCAGTTGCCGCGGACATCCCCAAGCGCGAGATCCTCGGCGTCCCCGTCGCGATGACGGACTACCAGGGCGCGGTGGAGGCGCTCGACGCGATGGTCGACAGCCGCGAGCGCGGCTACGTCTGCGCCGTCTCGGTGCACTCGCTCACGAGCGCCCTCGACGACCCGGACATGGCCGCCGTCTTCCGCGGCGCGACGCTCGTCCTCCCGGACGGCATGCCGGTGGTGTGGGCCGCGAACCTGCTCGGGGCCGGCCTCGAGGGGCGCGTGTACGGGCCGCAGCTCATGCTCCGTTACAGCGAGCGCTGCGCCGAGCGCGGCCATCGCGTCTGGCTGTACGGCGGCCGCGACCAGGGCTCGCTCGCGCAGCTCGCTCTGAACCTGCGCCGGCGCCTGCCCGGCATCAACATCGTGGGCGGCTACTCGCCTCCCTTCCGGGCGATGACCGACGAGGAGGAGGACACGCTCGTCGACCAGATCAACGGCGCCCGGCCGGACGTGCTCTGGGTGGGCATCGGCGCGCCGAAGCAGGAGAAGTGGATGGCGCGCATGCGCGACCGGCTCGAGGTGCCGGTGATGTGCGCGGTGGGCGCCGCCTTCGACTTCCACGCGGGCCGCGTGTCCCAGGCGCCGGTGTGGATGCAGGATCGCGGGCTCGAGTGGATCTACCGGCTGGCGCAGGAGCCGCGGCGGCTGTTGCCCCGCTACATCTACTCCAACCCGCGCTTCGTGCTCGCGTTCGCCCGTCAGTACCTCGACGAGCGAACCCGCTCGTAGAGGTCGAGCAGCCGCCGGGTGTACCGCTCCTCGGGGTGGTTCTCCCGCGCCCGCTCGAGCAGCGCGTCGCCGTCGCGCGTGCGCCGCTCCGCGTCCGTCCACAGGATGCGCATTCGCGCCGCGAGCGCGTGCTCGTCGTTCGGCGGCACGCATCGCTCTGGCGCGATCAGCTCTGGCAGGCCGCCGAGATGCGACGCCACGACCGGCACACCGGCGGCCATCGCCTCCAGCGCCGAGTACGGCGAGAACTCGTGGTAGCGGGACGGCATCACGACCATCGCGGCACCCGCCAGCTCGCGCTCCATGCCGGCGCGGTCCTGGCGCCCGATGAAGTCCACGCGGCCGCCGATCATGTCCGCCAGCTCCACGAGCTCGCCGGCGGCCGGCCCCTCGCCGGCCACCCTGAGCGGGATGTCGGCGAGCGTGGCGGCCCTGATCGCCGTGTCGATCCCCTTCTCCGTGGCCAGGCGGGACGCCACCAGCGCGTACGCGCCGTCGCCCGCCCTGCTCCGCTCGGCGAACGCCCCGGCGGGGAGGTAGTGCGGGAGCACGTCGATCCGGTCGCCCGGCACGCCCAGGAGCGCGGACTGCTCCCTCGCGTACTCGCTCGGCACCACGAACCGGTCGACGTTCGCGAACACCGCGGGCTGGTGTCGCGCCAGCGCCGTCGCGTAGACCAGCGCCTCCGGCACCGACTCGCGGCAGTTGAGCGCGAGGCCCGGCAGCGTGTTCCGGTGGTGGCAGCGGAAGCACGGCCCGCCGTCGCGCGCCGCCACGCCGATGGCGCAGAAGAGGCGCAGGTTGTGCAGGTGGAGCACCACGGCGGCGCCGGCCTCTCGCACCGCGGCGAGGGACCGCGGGCCGAACGCGGGCAGCATGTTGTGCACGTGCACAACGTCGGCGTCGAGGTCGCGGGTGGCTGCTGCGGCGTCGCCCTCGTCACGGCCGCCGCGCAGCAGCGCCAGCGCGGCGGCGGGCCGCGACAGCTCGGTCGAGCTCCGCTCCAGGACGGCGTGCGTGACGCTCGCCCTGCCGAGGGCGGCGGCCTGCAGCTCGACGGAGCGCTCCTCGCCTCCCTCGAAGCGATAGCGGTTGTGGACCAGGAGTACGCGCATGCGGCGGGGCTACGCTATCCAGCCGATGGAGGTGACGGTCGTGGTCCCGACGAGCGGGCGCGCGGGCTATCTCGAGGTGGCGCTCGACTCGCTCCG
>DASUYU010000041.1:0-4954 GCA_036377235.1 Thermoleophilaceae bacterium | reverse complement strand
CCCGCGAGCAGGCCGGCGAACGAGTTCGCGACCGCCAGCCCGAGGTCGTCGTGGCAGTGGACCGAGAGCACGACGTCCCGCAGGCCGGGCGCCAGCTCGTAGAGGCGCTCGAGGTAGGCGGTGAACTCGTGCGGCATCGTGTAGCCGACGGTGTCGGGGATGTTGATCGTGGTCGCGCCCTCGTCGATCGCGATCTGGCACACCTCGGCGGTGAACTCGATGTCGGCGCGGGTCGCGTCCATCGGGGAGAACTCGACGTCGTCGACGAACTGCCGCGCGTGCGCGACGGCCGCGCGAGCCTGCCCCTTGACGTCCTCGCGAGTCGTCTGGAGCTGGTGCTCGATGTGGATGTCCGACGTCGAGATGAAGGTGTGGATGCGCGGGCGCTCGGAGTCCTTGACGCCCTCGTAGGCGGCGTCGATGTCGGCGACGTGCGTGCGCGCCAGCCCGGCGATGACCGGACCATCGACGTTGCGCGCGATTGTCTGGACGGCCTCCATGTCGCCCGGAGAGGTGATGGGGAAGCCCGCCTCGATCACGTCGACGCCCAGGCGCGTCAGCTGCTGGGCGATCTCGAGCTTCTCGCCCGTGTTCAGCGAGATGCCGGGCGACTGCTCGCCGTCGCGCAGCGTGGTGTCGAAGATCAGTACTCGGTTGGGGTCTTCGGGCTTCGTCATGTCGTCTGCTCCTGTGGTCTCGTCCTACGGCTTCTTCTCGGTTCGGTTCGCGGCTTCGGCGGCCGCCACGCGCTATTCCCCCCGAAGGGGGAGGAGAAGAAGGAGTCGGAGGGCCGCTTCGAACGACATGCCGGGCAAGCGTACACATTCAAGAAAGCGCGCGTGAGGCCGATTCGCAGGTGTAGCAACGCCCATGTCCTCCACCCGATACGTCGATCGGGCCGCGCCCACCTGGGTGCGCGCCCTGCTGACGGCGCTCGTCGCCTGCGCCGCGGTCTACGCCGTCCTTCTCGCCGGCGGCGCGGACCTGCTCGGACTGCCGCTGGACCCCAGTTCGTGGTGGCCGATCGGCGTGCTGAACCTCGCCGCCGGGTGCTCCTGCCTCGCGCGGGCCGCGTACCGGCAGCGCGAGCGGCTCGCGTGGACGCTGCTCGGTCTCGGCATGACGAGCTCTGGCGCCGGCTTCCTCCTCTGGGCGGCGGTCTACGAGGGGCAGGCGGCGCCGCCGTACCCGTCGCTGGCTGACGCGCTCTGGCTGCCCTACTACGTCCTCCTCTTCAGCGCGATCGTGGCGCTCCTGAAGGCCGAGCGGCCACACATCCCGGCGACCACGTGGCTGGACGCCGTGATCCCGGCCTGCGCCGTGAGCGCGATCGCGAGCCAGCTGCTTCTCCCCCACGTGTCCACCGCGGGCCACCCGCTCGGCACCCAGATCACGCTCCTGGCGTATCCGGCGATGGACGTGCTGCTCGTGGTGGTGGCGGTGGTCTTCCTCGCGCTGCGGCGGTGGGAGCCGGACACGCGCTGGGGCCTCCTCGCGCTGGCCGTGCTCAGCTCCGCGCTCGGCGACACGCTCTGGACCTACCTGGTCGCGAACGGCAGCTATCACTCGGGCTCGGCGGCCGACCTGCCGTACCTGCTCGGTGGGGCGGCGGTCGCGCTTGCGGCGTGGACGCCGCGGACGCCCGACACCGCCCCGACGGGAGAGGACCGACTCACGCTGCTCCTGCCCGGCGTGGCGGCCATGGGCGCGCTCGGGCTGCTGCTGTTCGGGGCGCTCACCGGCGAGCTGATCGCGGTGGCGCTCGCGCTGGCGGTGGCCGCGGTCATGGCCGGCGTCGTGCGGTGGCTCATGGCGGTGCGGCGCGAGGCACAGGCCGCGGTCCTGCGCGACGTCGCGGACGAGCTGGCCCGCAAGGCCGAGCAGCAGGCCTCCGTCGCCGACCTCGGCAGGCAGGCCGTGGCGAACGGGGACGAGCAGGGCCTGATGGAGCTCGCCGTGCAGGTGGTGGCGGACAGCCTGGGCGCCGACCGGGTGGCCGTGCTCGAGCTCGCGCCCGGTGCGCGCGACCTCCTGCTGCGGGCGGAGGCCGGCGGCGGGGCCGCGCAGATGGACCTCGAGGCGCTGGGAATCGACGCCCTGCGGGCCGGGCCCCCCACCGTGCTGAGCCGCCAGGCCATCTGCGCCCGCATCGAGCGCAAGGACGGCTCCTGGGGCGTCATGGCCGTGGCCCACCGGCGCGCGGCCGACATGAGCCAGGCGGACGTGAGCTTCATCCAGGCGGTGGCGAACGTGCTCGGCGCGGTGGTTGCGCGGACGCGCGAGGAGCAGCTCGAGGCGCAGCTCCAGCAGTCGCGCCGGCTCGAGAGCGTCGGCAAGCTCGCGGGCGGCGTCGCGCACGACTTCAACAACCTGCTCGCGGTGATCCTCAACTACGCGGACTTCGCGCTCGAGGCCGCCACCGACGACGGGCAGCGGCGCGACCTCGAGGAGCTCTCGAAGGCCGCCACCCGCGGCGCCGAGCTCGTGCGCCAGCTGCTCGCGTTCAGCCGCCGGCGGCCCGTGGACGCGGTGGTGCTCGACCTCGCCGAGGTGGTGCGCGACATGGAGCCGATGCTGAAGCGCACGATCGGCGAGCACATCGACCTGCGCTGCTGGGTGCCGAGCGAGCTGCCTCCCACCGTGATCGACCCCGGCCAGGTCACGCAGCTGCTCATGAACCTGACGGTGAACGCGCGCGACGCGATGCCGGACGGCGGCCGCCTGACGATCCAGGCCACCGAGTTCGAGAGCGGCGTCCGGCTGATCGTCGAGGACACCGGGTTCGGGATGAGCGAGGAGACGGTCGCGAAGGCGTTCGACCCGTTCTTCACGACGAAGCCGCCCGGCAGCGGCACCGGCCTGGGGCTGGCGACCGTGTACGGGATCGTCTCGCAGGCGGGCGGCACGGTGTCGCTCGACTCCGAGGTCGGCCGCGGCACGCGCGCGACGATCGACCTGCCGGCGCGCGAGCCGATCTACCCGCCCACGCCGCCGCGCCGCGAGCAGCCGGTCGTCTAGAGCGTCAGCACGACCTTCCCCACGTTGCCTCGCTCGTGCATGTACCGGTGCGCGGCGGCACCGTCGTCGAGCCTGAACTCGCGGGCCACGACGGGCCGCAGGCTGCCGTCCTCGACCCACCTGCGCAGCGGATCGACCAGCTCGTCGAGCGATCCTCGCTCGTCCCAGAGCGTGAGCATGTTGAGGCCGATCACGGACTTCGACTCATTCATCAGCCTGAACGGCCTGAAGCGCGGCATCTGAGCAAGCACGCGGAGCGCTCGCACCGGGCTGCGGCGCTCGCCCGCCTGTACCTCAGAGGCCCCGAAGCACACCAGCCGGCCGCCGGCGCGCAGCAGCGCGAAGCTCTGGCGGAAGCTGCGGCCGCCGATCGCGTCGAACGCCAGGTCGATCGGATGCTCCTCGCCCGCCACGCGGCGCACCTCGTCGACCACGTCGTGGGTGCGGTAGTCGATCGGGTGGTCCACGCCGAAGCCGCGGATGGCGTCGTGCTTCGCGGGGCTCGCGGTGCCGTAGACCTCGGCGCCGATCAGCTTGGCGATCTGGGTGGCCGCGATGCCGACCCCGCCGGCGGCCGCCTGGATCAGCACGCGCTCGCCCGCTTGGAGGCCGCCGTAGCGCACGAGGCCGGCGTAGGCGGTCGAGTAGGTCACAGGCGTGGCGGCGCCCTCCGCGTAGCTCCAGCCGTCAGGCAGCGGCAGGGCGGTCGTGGCCTTCGCAACCGCGAGCTGGGCGTAGCCGCCGAAGCGGCAGGGAGCCATGACGCGCTGGCCGGGCTGGAGGCCCTCCACCCCGTCGCCCACGGCGTCGACGTCCCCGGCCACCTCGAAGCCCACCACGCACGGCGGCTTCGGAGCGTTCTGGTAGAGACCGACCCGCGCGAGCAGGTCCGCGAAGTTCACGCCTGCCGCGCGCACGGCGATGCGCACCTCGCCGGGCCCCGGCTCCGGATCGGGCCGCTCCTGGACGCGCATCACGTCCGGGGGCCCGTGCTCAGTGATCACGAGCGCCTTCATCCGGCGGGCAGGCTATATCGTCATTCCCGCATGGAGAAAACCGCCTCCGGCACGAGCGTCGAGATCAGCGACTCCATCCTCGACGCGGTGGGCGACACGCCGCTCGTGCGGCTGTCGCGGCTCGGCAGGGACCTGCGCCCGCAGTTCGTGGCGAAGATCGAAGCGCTGAACCCCGGCGGCTCGATCAAGGACCGCGCCGCGATCGCGCTGATCGAGGCCGCGGAGCGCGACGGGAAGCTGAAGCCGGGCGGCACGATCGTCGAGCCCACGAGCGGCAACACCGGCACCGGGCTGGCCATCGCCGCGGCGCTGAAGGGCTACCGCGTGATCGCCGTGATGCCGGACAAGATGTCGAAGGAGAAGATCGACCTCCTGCGCGCGTACGGCGCCGAGGTGGTCGTGGCGCCCACCGAGGTGCCGCCCGAGTCGCCGGAGTCGTACTACCGGGTGGCGGACCGGCTCACGGAGGAGATCCCGGGCGCCTTCCAGCCGAACCAGTACCGGAACCAGGCGAACCCCGAGGCGCACTACCGGACCACCGGCCCGGAGCTGTGGCGGCAGTCGGGCGGCCAGATCACGCACTTCGTGGCGGGCGTGGGCACCGGCGGCACTATCACCGGGGTGGGCCGCTACCTGCGCGAGCAGAATCCGGTCATCAAGATCATCGGCGCGGACCCGGTGGGCTCGATCTACTCGGGCGGCGAGGAGGGCGTGAAGCCGTATCTCGTCGAGGGCGTGGGCGAGGACTTCTGGCCGGACACCTACGACCCGTCGGTGGTGGACCGCTACATCACGGTGTCCGACCGCGACTCGTTCCTGTGGACGCGCCGGCTCGCCGAGACCGAGGGCATCCTCGCGGGCGGCTCGGGCGGGCTCGCGCTGTACGCCGCCTACCAGGTGGCGCGCGAGGTGGACGACCC
>DASUYU010000040.1:0-4697 GCA_036377235.1 Thermoleophilaceae bacterium | reverse complement strand
CAGCCCGGTGCTGCGGAATCCGCTCAACCGAGGCCGCGCGATCACCCTCACGTTCGAGCAGTTCAAGTACGGATGGGCCAACGCGCTCGACGACGAGGAGGCGCGGCAGCTGTACGACAAGTACCACGTCGCCGGGCCCGGGGTGGCCCTGGCTCAGATGGCGAACGCGAACGTGAACCCCTTTACCGAGGCGAAGGTCGATCCCAGGAATCCAGACCGTGGCCCGCTGTTGATCATCGAGGGCGAGAAGGACCACACGGTCCCGTGGGCGATCGCGCACGCGGCATACAAGCGCCAGAAGCACAACGGGTCAGTCACCGAGATCGCCAGGATCCCGAACCGCGGGCACTCGCTCACGATCGACAGCGGCTGGCGCGAGGTGGCACAGACGGCGCTCGACTTCGTGAAGCGATTCGTCTGAATGACCGATCCGGCCGGCAGTGCCGGGCGGGGTCGGCTCGCCGAGGTGTTGGCGACGCGCGGCGGACGGGCAGAGCCCGAGGCGCCGTTCGTGATCGAGCACCGCGAGGCGCTCATCTACATGCTGTGCCAGGCCGCGGAGCTCGAGCACGGGATCATGTGCCAGTACCTGTTCGCGGCGTTCTCGCTGAGGCAGGGCACGGACGAGGGGCTGACACCGGAGGAGCTCGAAGCCGTCAGCCGCTGGCGCCGGGCGGTCGCCCACGTCGCCACCGAGGAGATGCTCCACCTCGCGCTCGTGCAGAACGTGCTCTCCGCGATCGGTGCGGCGCCTCATCTGACCCGGCCGAACCTGCCCGCGCCCGCGCACCACTATCCCGCGGGCGTGAACTTGACACTGGTGCCCTTCGGCGAGCCTGCGTTACAGCACTTCATGTTCCTCGAGCGCCCGGAGGGCATGGAGCTCGAGGGCGCGGAGGGCATCGACGCGCCCGTGCACGATGCGGTGCCCTTGCCGGCCGAGGGCGACATCGTGCCGCAGCTGCAGGACTTCGCGACGGTCGGCCACCTGTATCGCTCGATCGAGCACGGTCTGGCGCACCTCGCCGACAAGTTCGGCGAGCGCAACCTGTTCGTCGGGCCGCCGCGCGCTCAGGCGACGAGCACTCACTTCCACTGGCCCGAGCTGGTGGCCGTGACCGATCTGGCATCGGCCCAGCGAGCGCTCGACACGATCCTCGAGCAGGGCGAGGGGGCGCGCGGGCACTGGGAGACTGCCCACTTCGGCCAGTTCGTCCAGATCCTCGAGGAGTACCGCGGGATGCTGGCGGCGAATCCCGCAGCCGATCCGGTGCGTCCGGTGATGTTCGCGGCCGTGCGCCGTGGCGAGCGCGACGCCTCGATCCCCCTCATCGGCGATCGAGTGACGTCCCTGTGCACGGATCTCTTCAACGTCAGCTACGAGATCCTGCTGCAGCTCCTGGAGCGGTACTTCGCGCACACGGAGGAGACGGACGCGCAGCTGGGAACGCTGGCGAACGCGGCGCTCATCCTGATGCGCGGCGTGCTCACGCCGCTCGGGGACCTGATCACGACGCTGCCGGTCGGACCGGAGCACCCGGGGCGCACCGCCGGGCCGAGCTTCGAGCTCTTCTACGAGGACGACGACCTCATGCCGCATCGGGAATCGGCCTGGATCCTGCTCGAGGAGCGTCTGCGCGATGCCTCTTCCTTCAGCGCCGCGCTCATAGAGCGCTCGCCGGAGGACGTCGCGAGCGCGCTCGGGCCCGTTGAGGGCACACTGACGGCTGTGGCGGACTCGCTCGCCCGGCACTTCCCCGACTGGGGTGCGGCGAGTCGCTTCTTGACCGACGGTGGTGGGGGAGCCACAATCGAGCCGCTGCACTTCGAGGAGGACATCAAGCCACTGTTCCGCGAGCGCGACCGCGATTCGATGCGCTTCGCGTTCGATCTGTGGTCCCCCGAGGACGTCTCGACAAACGCCGACGGCATCCTCGGCCAGCTCGAGGCCGGCACGATGCCATGCGACGGAGCCTGGCCCCCGGAGCGCATCGCCGCCTTCCGCCAGTGGATCGACGCCGGCAAGCCCGCATGAGTGCTCCGGCGACCCTTCTCCTGTGGTTTCAGCTGCGTTCGCCGGACCGGGCCGAGGACTTCGAGCGTCTGATGGCGGAGGATCGCGACATCGTCAGTGGGTCGCTGGACACGATCTCGAACTGGCGGCTCACGCGGCCGGCGGACGTGCCCGGACAGTCCATGGGCCAGGCCGATTACGTGCTGATCGCCGAGATCGTCGAGGTGGACCGCTTCGAGCAGCAGGCGAGCGAACACGTCCAACGCCTCACGGAGGACCTGGAGCATCTCGTCTCGAGCCGGGGGATGCTCGTCCTGCGTCCCGCACTTTGAGATCCCGTCAGACATATCCCTGACGACCGAGCCACCGCAGCGCGAAGTACCCCCAGATGGGAGGGAGGTAGAAGGTGCAGAGGCGCTGCGTTATGGCAACCGCGAAGGCGGTCGACTCGTCGACGCCCATCGCGATCAGCCCGGCGGCGAGCGCCGCCTCGGCCGGCCCGATGCCCCCCGGGGAGGGGATCACGCTCGACAGGACGGCCGCCGAGCTGTTGACGAAGACGAGCTGGCCGAGGTTGAGGTGCACCCCGTAGGCGAGGCAGGTCGCCCCCAGGGCGATCGAGTAGGTCAGCTCGGACAGGACGTTTCCACCGAACAGCTCGATTCGCTTGTGACGATCCCGCGCGACGCTCCAGACGCCAGACAGGGCGCTCTTCATTCCCGGTAGGACCATTTCGCGAAGCTTGGGCACAGCCAGGATGGCCACGACGCTGCCGGCGAGCGCGACGGCGATGCCCACGAGCAGACCGGTGTCGGGCCGATGGAATTGGCTCGTGTCGACGCTCGCGCCCACCAGGGGGATCGAGATCAGGAGGAACGTCGCCTGCACCATCGTCTCGGACACGTCGTCGACGGCGCCCGCCGCCAGCGCCTCGGCACGTGGCACCCCCATCTGCTGGAGAAACCGCAGGTTCATTCCGATCCGACCGGCGGAGCTCGGCACGGTGAGGTTGATGAACTTGATCGCCGACTGCAGCACGACACAGGGCAGGAGTGGGAGCGGCGACGGCACGGCTCCTCGCACGGAGATGCCTGACCCGACAAATGCGGACTGAGCGATGAGTAGCGCTACGACCACCCATGCGGGCTCGGCCTGCTTGAGCTCCCGGCCGATCGTGTCGAAGCCGATCTCCGCCAGGCGGGTTATGAGGATGTATGCGGCGACGATCAGGGCCGCCATCGTCAATACGTCCTTCGGGCGGACGCGGCGAAGGGGGACAATCTCCGGCTCGGCGGTGCCTGTGGCGGCCGCGGCAGCCGCGCGAAGCTGCTTGAGGCCGACTTCGTGGGTCCGGGCGAGGTCCCGCAGGTGCGGTGTGAGCGCCGCGCGCTGCAGGTACGGCAAGGCGCGGGCGATCGAGTCGGACCATCCGGCATCCACGGCGGTCCGCAGCGCGCGTTCCGGGCCGACGAGGACGGAGCACGAGACGAGCAGCTCGGCCACGTCTATGTCGAGCGTGGATTGCGGCGCGCCGAGGCTGGCTGCCGACAGGTCGACCAGCAGCGGTTCGCCGTCCACGACCAGCACGTTGCCGAGGTTCAGCCTTCCGTGCGAGATGCCGCCGTCATGCAGCCGTCCGACCTGCCGGCACAGCTCCAGGAGCAGGTCGTCGCTCACCTGGTCGGGGCTCGCGAGCTCCAACGGCGCGAGATCGGGCTGGCCGGTGACCAGCACCGCGTCGCCGTCGGGGCCGAGGCCCGCGGTGACCACCTCAGGCACGCGCACACCCGCCTTCGCGGCCATCAGTGTCGTGACCGCCTCGTGCTCGACCTGTTCGAGGCGTCCGACGGGTGCGCTCCGTGGTGGGTCGCGGTAGGTGAGAAGGCGCCACCGACGCGCGAGGCGCTGCGTGTCCTGTGCGTCCCGCCCCAGGACACGGACCTTCAGCGGTCGTCCGTCGTCGCCGTGCCCGAAGTAGTCCGCGGCGCCGCGCTGTTGGCGCTCGCCGATCCGCAGGTCGCCGATATCGACGCCAAGTGACCTGAGCGCCGCGCTCACGCGCGCGATGGGAGGCGCTCCGAGCGGCGACCCGAGTGCGAGCCGCACCACCGCACCCGCGCCGAGACCCACCGCGAGCCCGGCGAGAACGTCCGCGGGCAATGCGATCCCGAGCGCGACAATGCCGAGTGACGCCAGGCCGACGAGCCATATCGCGAGCAGCTGCACGGGACGAACCAGCTCCGGGCGCGCGACCGCGATGACGGCAACGACGCACGCGATCCGGACGTCGGGGAACCCCCACAGGGACAGGGGATCCACCTCCAGGTGAGCCCATTCCGAATGAACGGCCTGGGCGAGCACGCTGGCGAGGGCGGCAACCAGAGCGAGGGCGATGACCACATCGCGAACCAGCAGCCACCGTCTTCGAACGAGGGCATCCAGGACGATCAGGAACGCAAGCGCAAGCGTGACGACGATGACCGCTCGCCAGACGCCCGACGCCCAACCGAGCAGCGTGGCCACCGCCCGCCCGATCTCTTCGTCGGTCTCGGGAGCCGACCGAGCGACGACCGCTTCGAGGCCGGCCAGAGCGGCCGCCGCCGCAACCAGAACGCCGTCGATCGTCCGCCGGTTCCTTCGACCCGGCTCGGCGGGAAGGAGCAGCGACGCGGTGGTCACAGCG
>DASUYU010000039.1:0-7641 GCA_036377235.1 Thermoleophilaceae bacterium | reverse complement strand
CCGGGTCTCGCCGCCGCGCGGCTGATCACCAGTAGGCCCACGAGGCGCGACACCAGCATCGCTATGTAGGCGAGACCGGCGAGCTGCTCGAGCATCACCAGGCTGCGCGCGAACGGCTTCACGGGCACCACGTCGCTCAGTCCTGTGCTCGTGAGGTTCGTGAAGCTGAGGAAGAGCAGTTCGACCCAGCTGCGGTCGTCGTGCGGGTCGACGGCGGCGATGAAGCTGTGGGGCTCGATGGCCTGCCACACGACGAAGATGTAGGCGAAGGCCCAGGCCACGAGCGTGAACGCGGCTCCGACCGCCCAGATCTCGTCGCGCGTGATCTCGTGGTCGGCGAGCAGGTACCGGACCAGCACGTACGCGGCGTAGAAGTAGAGGACGGCCTCGAACGCCGAGGAGTAGGGGAGCAGGCCGTCATCGCGCGTGACCGCTTGAATCAGAAGGAGAATGGTCGCGGGCGCCCCCAGGGTGAACGCCACCCACGTGAGCCCAGGCGAGCTCCGCACGGCGAGAACCACGAGCCCCAGGATGAGGATGCCGAACACGCTGAACAGCGAGCGGCCGACTTCGTTGTCCTGCATCGCGGGGTAGAGGAGCACCCCGAACAGCTGGGCCAGGAACAGGACGGCGGACGGCTCGCGGCGCACGAATCGGAGCACGCACGCAAGCTAGCTCCGGGCTCGGTCGGCTAGCCGGCGTCGCGCAGCTCGCGCGTGTCTACGTCGTAGACCATCGGACCGGCGTCTCCGCCGATCTCGGCGGCGGCCTCGCGAGCCAGCGCGTCAAGGTCGCCGCTGCGGGCGCCGCAGTCCGTGTGCAGCATCAGGATGACCCGCTCTGTGCCGAGCTTGCGGGAGGTCTCGAGCGACCGCTTCACGTCGTCGGTCACGAGCGCGCCCGCGTTCCGGATGATGTGGGCGTCGCCGTCCTCGAGACCGAGGATCTTCTCGACGTTCACCCTTGCGTCCATGCAGGCCACGACGGCGAGCTTCTTGGTGGGCGGGGGCGGTGGCATCGATCAGAGGCGCACGTCCGCCACCATCGCCGCGAACAGGGCCGCGAGGTAGGCGAGTGAGAACAGGTAGAGCCGTAGCGCGGTCCGGCGCTCGGGCCGCTTCGCGAGGCGCGCGGCTCCGTAGATGAAGGCGGCGCCGAGCACCACCGAGGCGACGAGGTAAGTGGCCCCGAACGCGCCGGCGCAGAAGGGCAGCTGGCTCACCGCGTAGAGCAGCACCGTGTAGAGCAGGATCTGGCGGCGCGTCTCGCGCTCGCCGCGCACGACCGGGAGCATCGGCACGCCCGCGCGCGCGTACTCGTCCTTCATGAGGAGCGACAGCGCCCAGAAGTGCGGCGGCGTCCAGAAGAACACGATCGCGAACAGGTACAGCGGCGTTCCGGTCAGGCCGCCGGTCACGGCCGCCCAGGCCACCAGCGGCGGCACCGCGCCCGCGGCGCCGCCGATCACGATGTTCTGGGGCGTCGAGCGCTTCAGCCACATCGTGTAGACGAACACGTAGCCGAGCAGCCCGGACAGGGACAGCGCCGCGGCGAGCAGGTTCACGGTGGTGGCCAGCAGCACGAAGGCGGCCACGCCGAGCGCGATGCCGAACGCGAGCCCGGCCGCCGGCGACACCCGGCCGGCGGCCACGGGCCGGTTGGCCGTGCGCTGCATGGTGCGGTCGATGTCGCGGTCCAGCACGTGGTTGATCGCCCCGGCGCCGCCGGCCGACAGCGCGCCGCCGAGGGAGGTGAGCGCCACGAGCTCGAGCGACGGGTCGCCGGCCACGTACATCGTCGTGACCGTGGTGAAGAGCAGGAGCGACTGCACCCGCGGCTTCGTCATCTCGAAGTAGTCCGAGACGGCGGTGCGCCACGCGCTGCGTGCGGCTACGAGCTCCATCAGGCCGCCACCGCCTCCGCGCGCCGGGGAGCGCGCTCGCGCGCGGGGGCGAGCTGGAGCGTCAGGCCGAGCGTCGTGGCCCACAAAAGCGTGCCGAGCGCCAGGTGCAGCACGATCAGGAGCTCGTACTCGTCCAGCCACACGTTCAGCGCGCCCACCAGGATCTGCAGCGCGAGCAGCCCGGCCAGGCCCCACGCCCAGCGGGTGGCGACGCCGCGCCGGATCGCCACGGCCACCAGGCTGATGACGAGGATCGCCGCCAGGTACATGAACGCGCGGTGGGTGAGGTGAATGTCCACGAGCCGGGCCTTGCCGAACGGCATGAACTCGCCGTTGCAGGTCGGGAACTGCTTGCCGCACGCGTGGTGGGCGCCGTCGCCGAGCTGGTAGTCGGCGCGGCCGTAGTTCTGGGTCCCGGCCATGTAGCCGCCCGCCACGATCGTGCACAGGACGGCCACCGACGCCGCGATCCCGAGCACGCGAATCCGCGGGCCGCCGTCCGTCACGGTCGCCCCGCTCGCGGCGCGGTACAGCCAGATGAGCCCGCCCAGCAGCAGCATCGCCAGGCAGAGGTGGGCCGCGACGTAGGCCTCCTCGAGGTTGTCCTCGACCGTCGCGCCGCCGAGGGCCGCCTGCGCGAGCACCAGGCCGAGCAGCCCGAGCGCGGGCACGAGGAACTCCCGGTGCCGGCGCCACGCCTGGACGACGATGGCCAGGATCAGGATCGTCACGATCCCCGCCACGGCGCGGTGGGTGTACTCCACGATCGAGTGCAGGTTCACGCCCGGCACCACGTCGCCGTTGCAGAACGGCCAGCCGTGGAAGCCGGAGCCGGCGGGGCCGCAGCCGAGCCCGGAGTCGGACACGCGCACCACCCCGCCCACGATGATGAGCACGAAGGTGGCGATCCCCGTGGCGAGTACGAGCCTCTTCATCAGAGGCTGCGCGGCGCCACCGGCTGCGCGACCGTCTCCGCCGGCACCGCCGCGGCGGCGACCTCGCGGCGGATGTCCTTCATCGGCTCGACGCTCCGAACGCGCGGCACCACATCGAAGTTGTTGGGCGGCGGCGGCGAGGTGGTGAACCACTCGAGCGTGTTGCCCCGCCATGGGTCGTTGCCCGCCCGCTTGCCGCCCCTGACGCTGATCAGGGCGTTGACCACCGTGATTAGGACGCCGATTCCGAGGATGAAGGCGCCGATCGTGGAGATCAGGTTGTAGGTGCCCACACCGAGCGAGTCGTCGTAGTCGTAGATGCGGCGCGGCATGCCGGACAGCCCGGCCGAGTGCTGGACCAGGAACGTCATCAGGAAGCCCACGAACATCACCCAGAACGAGGTCTTGCCGAGCGCCTCCGACATCAGCCGGCCGGTGATCTTCGGGAACCAGAAGTAGAGACCGGCGAACAGGCCGAACACGGAGCCGCCGAACAGCACGAAGTGGAAGTGGGCCACCACGAAGTAGGTGTCGGTGAGGTACCAGTCCACAGGGAAGATCGCCAGGATCACGCCGGAGATGCCGCCGATCGTGAACAGCGCCGGCAGCGCCGCGGCGAAGTAGAGCGGCGTCTTCATCACGATCTGGCCGCGCCACAGCGTCGCCAGCCAGTTGAAGATCTTGATGCCGGTGGGCACCGCGATCGTGAACGAGGACAGCATGAAGAAGGCCAGCACCACGGTCGGCGTGGGCGTGGCGAACATGTGGTGCGCCCAGACGAGCATTCCCAGGAACGCGATCGCCACCGTCGACGCCGCGATCGCCTTGTAACCGAAGATCGGCTTCTGGGCGAACACCGGCAGGATCTCCGAGATCATCCCGAAGACCGGCAGGATCATGATGTAGACCTCGGGGTGGCCGAAGAACCAGAAGAGGTGCTGCCACAGGAGCGGGTCGCCGCCCGAGGCCGGGTCGAAGAAGCCGGTGCCGAAGTGGCGGTCGGTGAGCAGCATCGTCACGCCCGCCGCGATCGACGGCAGCGCCGCCACGAGCAGGTAGCTGTAGACGAGGATCGACCAGACGAACAGCGGCATGCGGCCCCAGCTCATGCCGCGGGCGCGCATGTTGTGGATCGTGGCGATGAAGTTGATCGCGCCGACGATCGACGAGAGGCCGGTGAGGTGGATCAGGAAGATCCAGGCATCCACGCCCCCGCCGGCCGTGAAGGCGTCGTCCGACAGCGGCGGGTACATCGTCCAGCCCGCCTGCGGCGGCTCGAAGAACACGCTCGTGTAGAACGCGACCCCGCCGAAGAGCAGCAGCCAGAACGACAGAGCGTTCAGCTTCGGGAACGCCATGTCGCGCGCCCCGATCATCAGCGGGACCAGGTAGTTCCCGAAGCCGGCGAGCACCGGCACGAGGAACAGGAAGACCATCGTCGTCCCGTGCATCGTGACCAGCCCGTTGTAGGTCTCCGGGCTGACCAGCGTGTTGTTCGAGTGAGCCAGCTGGAGGCGCATGATCAGCGCCTCCACGCCTCCCAGGATGAAGAACAGGAAGGTCGCGTACAGGTACATGATCCCGATCCGCTTGTGATCGGTGGTGGTGAGCCAGCGCAGCCAGCCGCTCTGCTGCTGGCGGAGCCCGTGCAGCACCACCTCGGGGCGGGCGATCGGGCGGCGTGTGGCGGTGCCGGCTTCCATCAGTCGACGGCCCCCACCTTCTCGCGCTCCTTGCGCGACTTCGCAACCGCCTCGCCGGCGGCCTTGATCTGAGCACGCTTGGTATTGGCCCAGGCCTCGAACTCGTCAGGCGTCACGGCGCGCACGCGGGCGCGCATGTCCGCGTGGTTCGGCCCGCACAGCTCGGCGCATTGGCCGCGGTAGAGGCCCTCACGCCCCGCCGGGACCTTGAACCAGGTCTCGTTCACGTGGCCGGGCACGGCGTCCGCCTTCGGGCCGAACTTCGGGATCCACCAGGAGTGGATCACGTCGGAGGACTCGATCTCCAGGACCACGGTGGTGTCGGTGGGCACGACCATCTGGTTGTAGGAGAAGAGCTGCTGCTGGCCCGGATAGTCGTACCGCCAGATGTACTGCTGGCCGTTCACGTGGATCGTGAGAGTGGGACCGCCCGTCTTGGGAGGCGCGGGCTGGTCGATCGAGGCGAACTGGCCGGCATCGGCCTGGAGGCCGTTCGGGCCGGAGGCGGGCGGGTTCTCGATGTCGTCGAGGTAGAGGAAGGTCACGACCGTGAGCACGACGAGGATGGACGCGGCGCCGATGGTCCAGCCGATCTCGAGCGGCGTGTTGCCGCGGATCTGCTGCGCCACGCCGTCGCGCCGGACCCGGTACTTGACCAGAGACCAGATCAGGACGCCCCAGACCAGCAGGAAGATCACGATCCCGATGTAGAGCGTGAGCTTGTAGAGCGTGTCGATGTCGTCGGCGTTCGGAGACCCGCCGGACTCGGGCGTGAAGGTGTCGGCGAGCGCGGGGCCGGCCGTCAGCAGGCAGCCCAGAGCGGCCGCGGGCAGGGCGACGAACAGCAGGCGTCTCGGCATGCCGGTGGGCAAGGCCGCCGGATCATATATCCGGCTCCGGCAACGGCTCCACTTCGTGGCGGATGCCCCGAGCGAGGGGGTCAGACCCCTTCGAAGGCCGGCTCGCGCTTCTCGACGAACGCGCTCACGCCCTCCTGGAAGTCCTTGGTGCGGGCCAGCTCGTGCTGGAGCTCGGCCTCGAGGTCGAGCTGGCCGTCGAGGTCCGGGTAGAGCATCCGGTTGAGGGCCCGCTTCGAGCCGGCGTAGGAGCGGGTGGGCCCGCTCGCCAGCCGCTCGACGAGAGCATTCGCCTCGTCCATCAGTCGGTCGTCCGGGTGCACCTGGTTCACGAGACCCCACTCGAGGGCGCGGTCGGCGGGCACCCGCTCGCCCAGGAGCGCCATCTGGAAGGCGCGCGCCTTGCCCACCGCGGCGGGCACGAACAGCGTCGAGCCCCCGTCCGGCATCAGGCCGATGTTCACGAAGGCCAGCCCGAAGTAGGCGGACTCCGCGGCCAGCACGAGGTCGCACGCGAAGGCGAGCGAGGCACCGATCCCCACGGCGGGGCCGTTCACGGCGGCCACGACCGGCTTCTCGAGCCTGCGCACGCCGGCGATGATCGGGTGGTAGAGCCCGTCGAGCTCCTTCCGGATGTCCGGGAGCCCGTCGTCGGGATGCGGGTCGAAGCCCGACTTGAGGTCCGCGCCAGACGAGAAGCCGCGGCCCGCGCCGGTGATGAGCACGGCTCGGACGCTGTCCTGTGCGGCCGTCTCCGTGACGGCCTCCTTCAGCTCGACGCCGAACTCGTCCGTCCAGGCGTTCAGCGAGTCGGGGCGGTTGAGGGTGATGCGGCCGACACCGCCGCTTTGTTCCCAGATGACGTTCATGGCTGGGCAGCGTAAACCGTCCATTTGTCCACCGCGAAGTTGCGCGTTTTCGCAACCGGTGGTTTCCTTCCCCGTGCCGAAATCACGGGTTCGGACTGGTCCCCGGACCTTCCCTCACTACTGGTCCCTAGGAGGAAGGTTGGCCGCTACCAAGACCGCTGAGTCCGCCCGTAGGCGCGCGACGCCCGCGAAGGCGAACGGAGTGGGGCGAACCGCCACCGAACAGCCCTCTGCCGTGGACGGCGCCGGCAAGGAGCCGGCGGTGCTCGAGGAGATCCTCGACGCGCTGGTCGCCGCGCGCGACGGCGACTTCTCCCGGCGCCTCTCGCGGCGCCGCCGCGGCCTCCTCGGCGAGATCGCGGCCGCCTACAACGAGCTGGTCTCCATGAACGCGAGCATGGAGAAGGAGCTCGGGCGGATGCGGCGCGTGATCGGGCGCGAGGGACGCATGGACCAGCGCGCCTCGCTCGGCGCGGCCGGCGGCGGCTGGAACGCGAGCGTCGAGTCGCTGAACGCGCTGATCGACGACCTCGTCCGGCCCACCACCGAGGTGGCCTCGGTGCTCGAATCGGTCGCCGACGGCGACCTCGACCGCAAGATGGCCCTCACCATCGAGGGCCAGCCGGTGAAGGGCGAGTTCCTCCGCATCGGCACGACCGTGAACACGATGGTGGACCAGCTGTCCTCGTTCGCGGACGAGGTCACGCGCGTGGCGCGCGAGGTGGGCACCGAGGGCAAGCTGGGCGGCCAGGCCGAGGTGAAGGGCGTGTCCGGAACGTGGCGCGACCTGACCGAGTCCGTGAACGGCATGGCGTCGAACCTGACCGACCAGGTCCGGAACATCTCGCACGTGGCTCAGGCGGTCGCGCGCGGCGACCTCAGCCAGAAGATCACCGTGGAGGCCAAGGGCGAGGTCGCCGAGCTGGCCGACACGATGAACGAGATGACCGACACGCTCGCGATCTTCGCCGAGCAGGTCACGAGCGTCGCGCGCGAGGTGGGCACCGACGGCAAGCTGGGCGGCCAGGCCGAGGTGCCGAACGTGTCCGGAACCTGGAAGGACCTGACGGAGTCGGTGAACGGCATGGCGTCGAACCTCACGAGCCAGGTCCGCAACATCGCCCAGGTCATGACCGCCGTCGCCGGCGGCGACCTGACCCAGCGCATCACGGTGGACGTGAAGGGCGAGATCCTCGAGCTGAAGAACACGACCAACACCATGGTCGACCAGCTGTCCTCGTTCGCGGACGAGGTCACGCGCGTGGCGCGCGAGGTGGGCACCGAGGGCAAGCTCGGCGGCCAGGCCGAGGTGCCGATGGTGGCCGGCACGTGGAAGGACCTCACCGACTCGGTGAACCTGATGGCCACGAACCT
>DASUYU010000038.1:0-28611 GCA_036377235.1 Thermoleophilaceae bacterium | reverse complement strand
GATGGCGGGTGTGGGCCTGCCGCACGCGGCGATCCGCGACCAGGTGGCGAGCGCGCTCGACGTGGTGGTGCACCAGGCGCGGCGGCCGGACGGATCGCGCGTGGTGGAGTCGGTGAGCGAGGTGCTGCGGGTGGCCGGAGGCGCGGGCACCCGCGAGCTGTGGACCCGCGGCGGTCGCCTCCGAACGCCAGGCGCGGGCGACCTGGCGAGCCGCCTGGCCGCGCTCCGGGCCGGATGAGCGCTGCGCTCGCATTCGCGGCCGCCTGTTGCGCGGTCCTCGCCGCGCGGGATCTCGCGGCCGGCGCCTTCGCCGGGCTGCGCGCGGCGCTCGCTTCGCGCGGCCCCGGATGGCTGCGCGTCGTAGGCGGGACGGTCGGGACGGTCATTCGCGCGGGCCGGGAGGGGCGCGACCCGGGGGCGGCCGAGCGCCGCCGGTTGCTGGTCGGTGGCGGAGTTGTCGCGTTCGCGGGGGGCTTCGTCGCATTCGGGCCGCTCGCCGGGCTCGGGCTCGCGGCCGCGGGGCCGCCGGCCGTCGGGCGGGTGCTGGCGGCGCGGCGACGTCGCTACCGGGCCGCCGTCGATGCGGGCGTTCCGGAGATGGCCGTGGCGATCGCCGACGCGCTCTCCGGCGGCTGCTCGCTCCGCTCGGCCGTGGGCGAGGCGGCCGGCGGCGTCGGGGGCGCGGCCGGTCACGAGCTCCGGCGCAGCGCCGCCGAGCTGGCGGCCGGCGCGCCGACCGACGATGCGCTCGAGGCCATGCGCCGCCGAGCGCGCTCGCCGGGCATGGACACCCTGGTGGCCGCCTGCCTGCTTCAGCGGCGGGCCGGGGGAGACCTCGCGCGCCTGCTCCGGGACAGCGCCCGCGCGCTGGAGGATCAGGCGCGCCTGGAGGACGAGGTCCGGGCCGCGACGGCCCAGGCGCGGTTCACGGCGCTGATCGTGGTGCTGCTGCCGCTGGGCGGCGGGCTCCTGGCCGAGCTGGCCAGCCCGGGCTGGTTCGCAGGCCTCTGGAGCTCGTTCCTCACGGCCTGGCTCGTGGGAATCGCGCTCATCCTCCAGGCGGTGGCCGCCGTCCTCATGAACCGGGTGGCGCGAGTTCGATGGTGATCGCCGGGCTGGCCTTCGTGGCCGCCGCGAGCGGAGCGGCGGGAATCGTGCTCGTGCTGCCGCCGGGGCGTGCGCGAAGCGGGGGCGGATCTCGCGGCCGCGCGCACGAGGGGTGCGGCGGCCGGCCGCCCGGCGGTCGGCTGCGCGGTCTGCGGCTGCTCGCCGCGCTCGGCCACCGGGTTCGGCCGCGCCGGGCGCCTGCCGACCTTCGCGCCCGGATCGAGGCCGCCGGCAGGCCCGCCGGGCTGGGCGCGCGGGAGGTGATGGCGGCGAAGGTGGCGGCCGCGCTTTTGGGCGGGATCGCCGCATTGCCGCTCGCCGCCTTGGCGCCCGGACGGCTCGGCCTCGCGATCGCGCCTCTCGCCCCCGCCGCCGGGTTCCTCCTGCCCGATCTCTGGCTCGGGCGGCTCGCGGCGGAGCGCGCGCGGCGCGTCCGCCGCGACCTGCCCGCCCTCCTCGACATCCTGCGCGTGACCATCGAGGCGGGCGGTTCTCTGGCGTGGGCGCTTGCGGCGGTGGGGGAGCGGGCCGAGGGGCCACTCGCCCGCGAGTGGGCGGCGGTGGCGAGGGAGGTGGCGCTCGGCGTGCCGCTCGCCAATGCTCTCCGTGGACTCGCGGTCCGGCTGCCGCAGCCCGAGACTCGCGCCTTCGTGGCTGCGCTCGACCGTGCCGCGCGCCATGGCGCCCCACTTTCCACCACCCTCGAGGCGCAGGCGCGCGCCGCTCGCTTCGCGCTCACCCGCCGGATCAGGGAGGACGCCGCGAAGGCGGGCCCGAAGATCCAGCTCGTGGTGGCGCTCCTCCTGGTGCCGTCGGTCCTGCTGCTCGTGGCGGCGGCGCTGGCATCGGCACTGCTCGACGGCGGCTCCGACGCGCTGCCGCTCTAGCAAGCGTCCCACCAGAACGTCCTCATGCACGCAATCTTGCGTTCAGATGCGCGATCTGCACGCGAAAGCGCGGTTCTGGCGGGTGGTCGTCCCACCGCTCACCACCGCCGCTTTTCGGCTCTGCAGAGCCGGAAACGGCCTATTCACAGAGCCCGAAGCCGAACCGTCGGACGGAAAAGTGGGGATTTGTGTTGCGTAGTGGGAGATAGTGGGGTACGGTGGCATCACCAATCGACCGGAGTGGCGGGGCTCCTCCCACTCCGCCACTCCGGTCTGAATCTTCTCTCGGGGATATGACCGTTGGCATTTCGGGGCCACTTCGAGCACTCGCTGGACGCGAAGAACCGGCTCAGCATTCCGGCCCGGTTCCGCGCGGCCTTCTCCAGTGGAACCGTTCTCGCCAAGGACCCGGAACCCTGTGTGGCGGTCTGGACCGCCGACGCGCACGAGCAGATCATCGAGCGGGCGCTCGGCGCGCTGAACCCGATCAGCGCGGACTACCGGCGCGTCTCCCGCTTCTACCAGGGCAACTCCTTCGACATAGAGCTGGACGCGAGCGGCCGCGTGACCCTGCCGCCGCCGCTCCTCTCGCACGCGGGGATCGAGAAGGAGGTCGTGGTGGTCGGCGTTGGGGACCACCTCGAGGTGTGGTCGAAGGACCGCTGGCAGGAGCAGCAGGACGCCCTCGACGCGCAGATCGAGGAGGTGACGGAGCGCCTTGGCCATCCTTCTTGACATGACGCGCGCGCACGTACCCGTTCTCGCAGGCGAGCTGATCGAGCTCACCGCGCCCGGAGCGGGGGACACGGTGATCGACTGCACCTTCGGGGCGGGCGGTCACGCGCGCCTGATCGCCGACCGCATCGGCTCTACCGGCACGCTGATCTGCATCGACCGCGACCCGCTCGCCGAGGAGCACTTCGACGAGGTGGCGCGCGAGGTTGCCTGCGAGACGCGCTTCCTGCGGATGGACTACGCGGACGGCCTGGCGCTGCTGCGCGACGAGCGGCTGAAGGCGGACGTCATCTACCTCGACCTCGGCATCTCCTCGATGCAGGTCGACGCGCGCGAGCGCGGCTTCTCCTACTCCTACGACGCGCCACTCGATATGCGGATGGACCCGGGCCAGGACCTCGACGCCCGCGAGATCGTGAACACCTGGGACGAGCGCCGGCTCGCCCAGCTGTTCCGGCGGCTGGGCGAGGACCCGAATTCCGGGCGGATCGCGCGCGAGATCGTTGGGCGGCGCGACCGCGCGCCGATCGAGACGACCGGCGAGCTCGTCGCCGCCATCGAGGCCGCGCTGCCGGCTGCCGTGAGGCGAAGCTTCGGCGCCGGCAGCCCGGCCAAGCGAGTGTTCCAGGCGATCCGCATCGCGGTGAACGCCGAGCTCGACTCGCTGGACCGCGCTCTCCCGCTGGCGTGGGAGGTGCTGCGCGAGGGCGGCCGTTTCGCGGCCATCTCGTTCCACTCGCTCGAGGACCGGCGCGTGAAGCGCTTCCTCGCCGAGCGCGCCCGCGGCTGCGTGTGCCCGCCCGACTTCCCGGTGTGCGTGTGCGGTCGTGAGCCCGAGGCCGAGCTGATCGGTCGCGCCGTCGTGCCGACACCGGGCGAGGTGGCCGACAACCCGCGCTCGAAGTCGAGCCGTCTGCGCTCCGCCCGCAAGCTCCGGACGGCGGCGAGCGCCTGATGGCCCGCGCGGCGGCAGCGGCGGCGGCACCCGCACGGCGCGCGCGCCCGAAGCCGGCCCCCGCGAAGCGCGCGGTGTCTAGCGGTCACGGGAAGCGCGCGACGTCGGCGGCGCCCGTGAAGCGCGCCGCTTCCGCGTCCCCTGCGCGCCACACCACGCGGCGCCGCTCGGCGCAGGCCCGGCCCGCGCCCGCCCATCGCCGCGTCTCGGGCGGGAGCGCCGCCGCCGTAGCGCTTCCGCTTCCGGTCCGCGTCCTCAACGCGCCCTTCACGCGCGCCGCGCGGCGGCGCACCAGCGGCGTCCTCGACGCGCTCCTCGCCGGCCGCGGATGGATCGCGCTCGTGTTCGTCCTGCTGGTCGGGATCGTGTTCTTCAACGTCGACCTGCTTCGCATGAACCGCGAGATCGCCTCGAGTGCGGACAGGATCGCGGTCCTGAAGCGGGAGATCGCCCGCGACAGGCTCGACGTCGCGAGGCTGGCCTCGACCCAGCGCATCCAGGAATCGGCCGCGCAGCTCGGCCTCGTGCAGCCCGCCCCCGGCGAGGTGCGCTACCTGAAGGCGAGGCCGCGCCTCGACGCCCACCTGGCGGCGAAGCGGGTGACCGCCCCGAACCTCGCCTACGTGCCGCCGGCGCCCGTGGACACCGCCCCGGAGCCGCCGGCCACCACAGATCCGGCGGCCACTACAGACCCGGCCGCGACCACCGACCCGGCGGCCACGACCGACCCCGCGACCACGGATCCGAGCGCCACCGACCCGGCCGCCGCCGCTCCCGCATCCACGGCCACCCCGGCGGGCTAGCCCGTGCCGACCACGCAGCGCCGCCCCCCGACCCGCCGCCCGAGGCGCGGGCCGGGTCCTCCGCCTGCGCGTCTGGTCGAGAAGCGCATCGGCCTGCTGTTCGCGATGTTCCTGCTGCTGCTGTCCATCGCGGCCCTCCGCGCCACCTGGCTCGGCACGGTGCGATCGGGCTCGCTGTCCGACCGGGCCGTGAGCCAGCAGATCGAGAACGTCGACGACCCGGCCCAGCGAGGCACGATCTACGACCGCAACGGCGTGGAGCTCGCGGTCTCGGAGGACTCGACGACCGTGTTCGCCAACCCCATGCAGATCAGGGACCCCGCGAAGGTGGCCGCGCAGCTCGCTCCGATCATGGGCATGAAGGAGGACGAGCTGCTGCGGAAGCTGTCCGATCGCAGCACCGGCTTCGTGTATCTGCGCCGCAAGATGGACCCGACCGCCGGCGAGAAGGTGGTGAAGCTGAGAATCCCGGGGATCGGCACCACCTCGGAGCCGAAGCGGGTCTACCCGCAGGGCTATCTGGCTTCGCAGGTGCTGGGGATGGTGGGCACCGACAACGACGGCCTGGCCGGGCTCGAGTACGCGCATGACGACACGCTGCGCGGACACGACGGCGAGCGTCGGCTCGTCAAGGACGCCCTCGGCAAGACCGTGAGCGTGGTGGAGACCCAGCGCTCGAGCGCGGGCGAGAACCTCCACCTCACGCTCGACGCGCGCATCCAGGAGCGCACCGAGGCGGTGCTCTCGGAGGTGGGCCAGACCTATACGCCGCAGGGCGCGACCGCGGTGGTGATGGACCCGCGCACCGGCGAGATCCTCGCCCTGGCGAACTGGCCGCGCGTGGACGCCAACAACATCGACGGCTCGCCGGCGTACGCGCGCCAGAACCGCGCCATCCAGGCGAACTTCGAGCCGGGCTCGACCTTCAAGGCGATCACCGTTTCGGGCGCCATGGAGGAGCACCTGGTGCAGCCCGGCACGACGATCTCGGTGACGCCGACGATCACGGTGGCGGACCGGACGGTGGGCGAGGCGCACGACGGCGGCGGCGGGGTCAAGAGCGTGGCGCAGATCCTGAAGGAGTCGTCGAACGTCGGGTCCGTGATGATCGGGCTGAAGCTGGGCGCCAAGCGCTTCGACAAGTGGGTGCGCCGGTTCGGCTTCGGCCGGCCCACGGGTGTCGATTTGCCCGGCGAGGAGGGCGGCATCGTGCTGCGGCCCGAGCATTACTCGGGCTCGTCGATGGGCAACATGCCGATCGGCCAGGGCATCGCCGTCACCCCGATGCAGATGGCGACCGCGTACACCGCGATCGCGAACCACGGCGTGATGCGGCGGCCGTACATCGTGAAGGGCGACCAGCCGCCGCCCAAGCGGGTGCTCACGCAGAGGACCGCGGGTCAGGTGTCGCACATGCTCGAGGGCGTGCTCGCCGCCGGCGGAACCGCGCAGGAGGCGCAGGTCGCGGGCTACACGCTGGCGGGCAAGACCGGTACCGCCGAGAAGGCGATCAAGGGCGGCTACTCGAAGACCGACTTCATCGCGTCGTTCATCGGCTTCGCGCCGGCGAAGAACCCGCGGCTGCTCGTGGCCGTGATGGTCGACACGCCGCGCGGCGACATCTACGGCGGCACGGTGGCCGCGCCCGCGTTCGAGCGCATCATGGAGTTCGCGCTGCCGTACCTGAAGATCCCGCCGCGCTAGGCGGCCGGATCGGCGTTCTCGCCGGCGTCCTCACCCTCAGAGGGGGCGAGCGCCTCGCGCATGCGCTCCTGCGCCTGACGTAGCTGCTCGACGGCGTGCTCCGAGGCGAATGCGGCGCCCTGGGCGGCCGCGAGCTGCGACTCGAGGCGGGCGAGCCGGTCGCGGGTCTGCTCCTGGCCCTCCTTGGCCTCCTTGATGGCCAGCTCGGCGTCGGCGAGCTTGGTGCGAAGCGACGCGACCTCCTCGGCCTCCATCCGCGCCCGGTCGAGCTCCTCCTGCGTAGTCGTGAGCTCGATGCGAAGCTCGGCGGCCTGCCCACCGGCGCGGTCGAGCGCCTTCTGGGTGACCACCAGCTCATCGTGATGCTCCTTCGCCTCCGCCCGGGCCTGCTCCAGCTCCTCGGTGTTCGCGCGGCCGTCGGCGAGCTCGGTGGAGAGCTTCTCCATGGCGGTCTCGTCGTCGGCGAGGCGGGCGGCGAGCTCGTCGTTGGCGCCCTCGAGCTCGGCGACCCGCTCCTCGAAGCGCTCGGTCGCCGCGCGGGCCTCACGCAGCTCCATGATGAGGCCCTCGTTCTTGGCGCGAGCACCGGCCAGCTGCGCACCCAGACCGTCCGCCGTCGCCCTCGCCTGCGTCAGCTCGGTCTCGAGCGCGTCGACCTCGGGAGCGTCCGCAAGCGCCCCGTCGCGAGAGGCGAGCGCCTCGTCGCGGGCGGCGAGCGCCTCATCGCGCGCCTTCTCCGTCTCCGCAAGGGCCGCCTGGGCCTCGTCCCGAGCAGCCCGCGCCTTGTCGCGCGAAGCGCGCGCCTTCTCACGGCCGGCGAGCGCCTCGTCGCGCTCCGCCTCGGCAGCCTCGGCATCCGTACGGGCGCGATCCCGCTCGGTCTCGACGGCAGCGATAGCCGCACGGGCCTCGTCGCGCTCGGCCTCGATGCGGGCGAGGGCGGCGCGGGCCTCGTCCCGCTCGGCCTCGGCGGCCGACACGGCGGTGCGGGCGTCTTCGATGTCGGCTTCGAGTCGCTCCGCGGCTGCGCCTGCTTCGGCGAGCTGGGCGGTCAGGGCCTCCTTCTCGGCCCGCGCCTCCTGGAGCTCGGCGGCCGCGCGCTCGGCCTGCTCGCGGGCCTCCGTGACCTCCGCCTCGGTGCGGGATGCGCCCTCGATCGCCTGGCGGAGCTGTGAGCTGAAGCTCTCCTTCTCGGTGAGCGCCTGGGCCAGCGCGGCCTCGAGGCGCTCCACCGTGGCCGACACCTCGGTGAGCTGCTCGCCATGGCCCGTGCCGGCGGCGTGCGACTCGGCGAGCCGGCGCTCCAGCTCGGCCACGCGCGCATTGGCCTGCTCGACGTTGGCGGTCGCCTGCTCGGCGGTTGCCGCGGCAGCCTGCAGCTCGGTCTCGAGCTCGGCGGTGCGACCGCGAGCGGCGTGGAGATCGGCCTTCGCGGCCGAGAGCTGACTCCGAAGCTCCTCGACCTCGGCCTGCGGCGCCGAAGCATGCTCCCGAGCGGCCGCGAGCGCGGCCTCGGCCGCGGCGACCCGTGCCGAGGCGGCCTCCCGCTCAGCGGCAAGCTCGGACTGCGCGGCGGCAAGCCGCCCGGCGACGGCCTCGCGCTCGGTGACAGCCGTGTCACGCTCGCCAGCGGCGGCATCGCGGGCCGCGACGGCGGCGTCACGCTCCGCGACAACCTCGTCGCGCTCGGCCACAGCAGCGTCACGTTCAGCGGCGGCAGCGTCACGCTCAGTTGCGGCGGCGTCACGCGCCGCAACCATCTCGTCGCGTCCGGCGGCGACGGCGTCACGTTCGGCAGCGATTTGCGCGGCGGCGGTCTCGCCCTCGGCGGCGAGGGCCGCGCGTTCGCGAAGCGCGGCGAGCTCGGTCTGGGATGCGGCGACCTTGGCGCGCAGCTCCTCCACCTCTGCGGTCGCGCGGTCGGCTGCTGTGCGGGCCGCTGCGAGCTCCGCGATCAGCTGGTCCTGGTGGGCGGTTGTGCCGGTGGCGGCTTCGCGGGCCGATGCGAGGTCGGTGCGCGACGCGTCGAGGTCCGCGCGGGCCTTCACCAGCTCGGTCTCGGCGCCCGCCAGCTTGCGGCGCAGCTCGGCGAGCTCGGCTCGCATCTGGTCGGCCTCGTCGTCGACCCGCGAGGACACCGCCGCGCTGCTGGGCGCCGACTCGCCGCTCGCGTCGTCCGCCTGCCAGAACACCGCCGACGAGCTGGACTGCTCGGCGGCCGGGCCGCCGCCGCGGCCGTCGCCGGCCGCGCTCTCAGCGGCCGCCGCCAGCTCGGCGAGCAGGCGGTCGAGACCGGAGCGCGTGGTCGCGGCGGGCTGCACCTCGGACTTCGTGATCACGGCGATGTCGTCGACCGCCAGCGAATCGGCGGGGTCGGTCATCGCCACCAGCAGGCTCTCCCCGGCGAACCCCACCGGCACGGCCTGGTAGCGCTTGGCCGCGGACGGCCTGATCAGGGCAGCCGCCTGCGGATCCACCTCGAAGCGGTCCAGGTCGACGTAGGCGAGGCCGTAGCGCTCGGCCGTCGCGCGCGCGAGCTGCTCCTCGCTGATCGCGCCACTCTCGACCAGCACCTGCGCCACGGTGCTGCCGCTCCGCGCCTCGCGCACGGCCTCCTCCACCGCATCAGCCGTCGCGAAGCCCAGCTCCACGATCACGTCGCTCAGGAAGCCCGAGCGTCCGCCCGGCTCCGACGGCGGGACGACGCCCTTCGGCGGCGGCGGGGTGGCGGTCCCGGCCTCTGCGCTCACGCGGCCTCCCCGGCAAGCTCGACCGCGCCGCTCCGGGCCTCGGCCTCGATGCGTGCGAGGGCGGCCTCCGGGGACTCCGCATCGCCGAGTGAGCAGATCGCGTAGGAGAGCTCGAGCTGAGCCGGGCGCTCCTGGGTGACACGGGTCAGGGACTGGCCATAGCGGCCGATGAACGCCGCCGCGCCCTCGAGCCCCTTGCAGCCCACCAGCACCGCCCCGAACGAGTCGTCGGAGAGGCGGCCGGCGTGGTCGGTGCGGCGAATCGCGCTCTCCATCACGTCGGCAGCGTCCTTCAGCATCAGCTGCGCCACCGCGGGCCCGTGACGCTCCGCCACCTTCGGCAGGTTGGACACGCGGAAGGCCAGCACGTAAGTCTCGAGCGTGCCGCGCGACGCCAGGCGCCACTCGCGCTCCGCCACCTCCACGAAGGCCACCCGGTTGAGCAGGCCGGTGAGCGAGTCGGTCCGCTCGGGGTCGCGCAGCCGCTCGCTGAGGCGGCGGAGGTCCGCCCGCCACTTCACGCTCTCCCATTCGTAGGTGAGGAGCCGCCCCGCGACCTGAAGGACCTCGAGATGCTCCTGGCTGAAGACGTTCGTGCCGGAGGCCAGCGCGCACAGCGTGAGCGCGCCTCCGCCCGAGCTCGAGTCGAGCGGCAGCGCGATGTACGACCGAACCGACAGGCGCTGGAGCGTCTGCGGATCGAGGAAGCCGCGGCTCCCGCCGTTCGCGCCCGGTGCCAGAGGGAGCGTCGAGCCGGCGCCCAGCGAGGTCGCCGCGACGCCGCGCACGTCGATCAGGCGCAGCTCGCCCTCGTCCCAATCCACGCGGCCGAGCAGTATCGACCCAGGCGGGAGCTCGGCCTCGAGAAGGTCGAGGACCGTGTCGGCTGCCTCGGAAAAGCTTGTAAAGCGCCTTTCCGCGAGGCGAGCGAGCGCGCTCAGGACGGTGCCGCTCACGGACTCTGTATCGGCCACCTGGACAAAAGACTGAGCCCTGCAGGGGACACGGGCCGCCCGGAGTGGCTAATAACCTGCCGGAGTCCATGACCCTTCGCGACCTCATGGGGCCGGAGGCGCCCGAGGTCGAGATCTCGGCCCTCGCGTACTCGACCGACAGCGTCACCCCAGGGGCGCTGTTTTTTTGCGTTCCAGGGTTCACCCGTGACGGTCACGACTTCGCCCCGGAGGCGCTCGAGCGCGGCGCCGTCGCCCTCGTGACCCAGCGCCGGCTCGACCTGGGCGTCCCGGAGGTGGTGGTGGACGACGTGAGAGCCGCGATGGGTCCCGCCGCCGCCCGCTTCTACGGCGATCCCACGGCACGGCTGGACGTGGTCGGCATCACCGGCACCAACGGCAAGACGACGACCGCCTTTCTCGTCCGCCACCTCCTGGAGGCGGCCGGACGGCGCGCCGGGCTCCTCGGCACGGTCAAGCGGGTGGTGGGCGGCGTGGAGGAGGAGGTCGAGCGCACCACCCCGGAGGCGATCGACCTCCAGGCGACCTTCAAGCGAATGCTCGACGCCGGCGACGAGGCCGTGGCCATGGAGGTGTCCTCGCACGCCATCGAGCTCGGGCGCGTCTCGGGCATCCGCTTCGCCGTGAAGCTGTTCACGAACCTCACGCAGGACCACCTCGACTTCCACGGCACGATGGACGCGTACTACGCCGCCAAGCGACGCCTCTTCGACGAGCCCGGGATCGCCGTCGTGAACATCGACGACGAGCACGGCCGCCGCATCGCCGCCGACGTGGACGCGATCACTTTCGGGATCGAGTCCGACGCCGACTACCGCGCACGCGACATCGACTTCGACTTCGCCGGCTCGCACTTCCTGCTCGACACGCCCGGCGGGACGATCGAGGTCGAGTCCCCGCTCCCCGGCCTCTTCAACGTGCTGAACGTGACGGGCGCTATCGCGGCGGTCCGCTCCCTGGGAGTCCAGGAGATCTCCGTGGAGGGCTTCGAGCGCGTGCCCGGCCGGTTCGAGCCTGTGGACGAGGGCCAGGACTTCGGCGTGCTGGTGGACTACGCGCACACGCCCGACTCGCTCGAGAACGTGCTCCGCACGGCGCGCGAGCTCACGCGCGGCCGGCTCCACGTCGTGTTCGGCGCGGGCGGCGACCGCGATCCCGGCAAGCGCCCGCTCATGGGCGCGGCCGCGCGCCACCACGCCGATCGCGTGCTCGTGACCTCCGACAACCCGCGCAACGAGGAGCCCGAGGCGATCATCGACCAGGTGATGGAGGGAGCCGGGCCCGAGGCGGAGCGCGACGCCGACCGCCGCCGCGCCATCGGCCGCGCGATCGCCGACGCCGAGCCCGGCGACGTGGTCGTCATCGCCGGCAAGGGCCACGAGCAGGGGCAGGAGTTCGAGAACGGCCGCAAGGAGCCGTTCGACGACAAGACCGTCGCGCGCGAGGCGCTCCGCTCCCGGGTGGCCACCTGATGCTCGGCGAGATCGTCATGGGCGGATCGGCCTCGCTCCTGATCTGCATGTTCCTCGGGCCGAAGTTCATCGACTACCTGCGCCTGAAGGAGTTCGGCCAGCAGATCCGCGAGGAGGGGCCGGCCGGCCACCGCGGCAAGGCGGGCACGCCGACGATGGGCGGCCTGGCGATCTTCATCGCGATCGCCGTGCCGTTCCTGATCCTGTCCGACTACCGCGCCGGCAGCCTCGCCGTGCTCGGCACGGCACTCGCCATGGCCGCGCTCGGGTTCGTGGACGACATCATCAAGCTGCGCCGGCGCCGCTCGCTCGGCGTGTCGGGGAAGACGAAGCTGCTCGTTCAGGCGATCGTGGCGATCGGCCTGTGGATAGCCGTCAAGGAGAAGGTCGGCCTGAGCGAGTCGCTCAACCTCCGCATCGTGGACGCGAACGTCGAGCTCGGGCTCGCCTACCCGTTCCTCATCTTCCTGGTGCTCGCCGGCGCCACCAACGGCGTGAACCTCACCGACGGCCTCGACGGCCTCGCAGCCGGCTGCTGCGCGATCGTCCTGCTCACCTACACGGTGATGACCTTCATCATGCGCGGCCAGCAGGACCTCGCGCTCCTCAGCGCCTGCCTCGTAGGAGCCTGCGTGGGGTTCCTGTGGTTCAACTCGTTCCCGGCGTCGGTGTTCATGGGGGACACCGGCTCGCTCGGCTTAGGCGGGGCGATCGCGGCGCTCGCGGTCGTCACCAGGACCGAGATCCTGCTGATCGTGATCGGCGGCATCTTCGTGATCGAGGCACTGTCGGTGGCGATCCAGGTGATCGCCTTCCAGCGGTTCCGAAGGCGCGTGTTCCTGATGGCGCCGATCCACCACCACTTCGAGCTGGCCGGGTGGTCGGAGACGAAGATCATCCTGCGCTTCTGGATCGTCGCGGCGATCTGCGCGGCAATCGGCTTCACGCTGTACCAGGCCTCGATCCCGGGGCAATGAGGCCGCCGCTGCCCGACGGGCCGTACCTCGTGGTGGGGCTGGCGAGGTCCGGCACGGCGGCCGTGCGCATGCTGCGCGAGCACGGCGACGTGGTGGCGGTCGACGCGGGCACGCCCGAGCTGCCGGTCGACATCGACGCCCACCTGGGGGTCGACGGGGTGGAGCTGCTCGACGGCGCCGTGGTCGTGGTGAAGAGCCCGGGCGTGCCGAACGACGCGCCCGTGATCGCGGCCGCGCGCGAGCGGGGTGTGCCGGTGCTTGGGGAGCTCGAGCTGGCGTGGCGGCTCCTGCCGAACCGGTTCGTGGCGGTGACGGGCACGAACGGGAAGACCACGACCACGGAGCTGCTCGGAGCGATCTGGCGGGAGGCGGGGCTGCCGGTGGCGCTGGCGGGAAACGTGGGGACGCCGCTGTCGTCCCTGGTGGGGGAGGTCGATCCCGAGGCCACCGTCGTCTGCGAGGTGTCGAGCTTCCAGGCCGAGGACTCCGAGGCGCTCGCGCCCGATACGGCACTGCTGCTCAACATCACCGAGGACCACCTCGACCGGCACGGCACGTTCGAGGAGTACCGGGACGCCAAGCTGCGCCTGTTCCGCAACCAGACCCCGGGTCAGGTCGCGGTCGTGCCGCCGGGCTTCGAGGTGCCGGGGGAGGGGCGGCGGGTCGAGTTCGGGGCGCTGCCGCTGCCCGCGGAGGAGATCCGGTTGCGCGGCGGGCACAACCTCGAGAACGCCCGCGGCGCGGCCGCGGCGGCGATCGAGTCGGGCGTGCCGGCCGAGGCGGTGGCCGGGGCGCTCCGCACGTTCGCGGGCGTGCCGCACCGGCTCGAGGAGGTGGGCTCCGTGAACGGGGTGCTGTACGTGAACGACTCGAAGGCCACGAACGTGTCGTCGGCCGTGCGCGGAATCGAGGCGTTCGACGGCGGCGTTCACGCCATCCTCGGCGGGAGCCTGAAGGGCGGCGGCTTCGAGGGGCTGCGCGACGCGCTCGCCTCGCGCGCCGTGGCGGCGTACCTGATCGGGGAGGCCGCGGACCGGCTCGAGGCCGACCTCGACGGGGCCGTCCCGCTGCGGCGCTCGGGCGACCTCGAGACCGCCGTGGCGGAGGCGTCGGCGGCGGCGCGGCCCGGCGACGTGGTCCTGCTGTCACCCGCGTGCGCGAGCTTCGACCAGTTCCGCGACTACGAGGAGCGCGGCGAGGTCTTCAGATCGCTGATCCCGCGGGGATGAATCCGGGTCCGGCCGTAGAAAACGGTCTGGATGCCGCGGAAGCGCCCGGTCGAGTACTCGATCCTCTACACCGCAACGCTGTGCCTCCTCGCCGGCGGCGCGGTGATGGTGTACTCGGCGAGCTCGGCGGAGTCGCTCCTCTCGGGCCCGGGCGACCCGGCCTACTACCTGAAGCGCTACGTCATGTTCGGACTCGCCGGGCTGGTGCTGCTGCACCTCGCGTCGAGGCACGGGCTGAGGGTGATCCGCGCGCTCACGCCGCTGCTCCTGGCCGGCTCCTTCGCGCTCACCGTCGCGGCGATGCTCCCCGGCATCGGCGTGACCGTGAACGGCGCCACCCGCTGGATCGGCGCGGGGGCGTTCCAGTTCCAGCCGTCGGAGCTCCTGAAGGTCTCGATCGTCCTGTACGGCGCCCAGCTGCTGGCCACGCGGCCGGAGTCGGTGCGCTCCGTCGCGACCCTGGCGAAGCCGCTGCTGCTCGTGGTCGCCGCCGCCTGCGCGCTCCTCATGAAGCAGCCGGACATGGGGACGACGATGGTCGTCTGCTTCGCCGTGGGCGCGCTCCTGGTCGCGGCGGGCACGCCGATGCGGAACATCGCGCTGATCGGGGGCACGCTGCTCTTCCTCGCGACGATCCTCGCGATCGCGGAGCCCTACCGCCGCGAGCGGCTCTTCTCGTTCATCGACCCGTTCGCGGACGCCGGCGACTCGGGCTTCCAGGCCGTGCAGGCGCTCACCGCGATCGGGCACGGCGGGTTCTTCGGCGTGGGGCTCGGCGAGTCGGTTCAGAAGATCTTCTACCTGCCCGAGGCGCACACCGACATGATCCTGGCCGTCATCGGCGAGGAGCTGGGGCTGTTCGGGATCCTCGGCCTCGTGAGCCTGTACGGCATGATCGGGTACGCCGGGCTGCGCGTGGCCAAGCTGGCGCGCGACCGCTACTCGAAGCTGCTCGCAGCGGGCATCACATCGCTGATCCTGTGCCAGGCCACCCTCAACTTCTTCGCCGTTCTCGGGCTCATGCCGCTCACGGGCGTGCCGCTGCCGTTCATCTCGTACGGCGCGAGCAACCTGGTGGTGCTGATGGGGGCGATGGGCCTGCTCCTGAACGTGGCCGCGACCGGCGGGCGCGCGAAGCGAGCCGAGCGGCCCGAGCTGCGCGCCAT
The DNA here is from genome assembly GCA_036377235.1 of Thermoleophilaceae bacterium. Taxonomy (GTDB): domain Bacteria; phylum Actinomycetota; class Thermoleophilia; order Solirubrobacterales; family Thermoleophilaceae; genus JACVRW01. The sequence goes on along the minus strand of DASUYU010000038.1, from coordinate 13,852 downwards.
CGACGGAGGTGGAAGTGCCGACGATCGTGATCGCCGCGGGAGGGACCGCGGGACACGTAGTGCCGGCGCTCGCCGTAGCTGACGCGCTCCGCGAGCGGGGCGCGGACGTGGAGTTCATCGGAGGGGAGCGGGCCGAGGCCGAGCTCGTGCCGGCGGCCGGCTACCCGTTCCACGCGCTGAGGGTCCAGGGGATGGACCGGAGCAATCCGCTGCGGGCGGCCCGGGCGGTGCTGCTGGCGGCGCGCGCGACCGGGCGGGCGCGGCGGGTGCTGAAGGAGATCGGCGCCGACGCGGTGCTGGGCGGTGGCGGCTACGTGGCCGGTCCGGTCGGGCTGGCCGCCAGGACGCTCCGGCTGCCGCTGGTCTTGACCGAGGCCGACAGCCACCTCGGCGTGTCGAACCGCATGCTGGCGCCGTTCGCGGCGCGCGTGTGCCTGGCGTTCCCGATCGAGGGAAGGCGGGGCGCGAAGTGGCTGGTCACGGGTCGGCCCGTGCCTCGGGGCACGGAGGGAGGGGACCAGGCCGCGGCCCGCGCCCGCCTCGGGGTGGCGCCGGACGGGCCGTGCCTGCTCGTCTTCGGCGGTTCGCTGGGCGCGCGCCGGCTGAACGACGCCGCCCTCGACGCCTTCGGGGCCGCGGCGCCGTGCTCGGTGCTCCACGCGGCCGGCCGGCGGGACTACGAGGCGCTGCGTACGCGGCTCGCCCAGCTCGGCTCGCCGCCGCACTACCGGCTGCTGTCGTACGTCGAGCCGTTCGCGGACGCCCTGGCCGCCGCGGACCTCGCCGCCGCCCGCGCGGGCGGCTCCGTGTTCGAGCTGGCCGCCGCGGGCCTTCCCTCGATCCTCGTGCCGTATCCGTACGCGACCGGCAACCACCAGGCCGCGAACGCCCGCTTCATGGAGCGCGCGGGCGCCGCCGTCGTCATCCCGGACGCCGAGCTGGACGGGCCGCGCCTGGCCCGCGAGGTGGGCGGCCTGCTCGCGGCGCCGCAGCGCATGGCCGAGATGTCGAACGCGGCCGGCGCGGTGGCGAAGCCGGACGCGGCGGAGCGGGTGGCGGAGGAGGTGCTGCGGCTTGTCCGGTGACTCCGCAGCCGAGCCATTCGCCGGGCGGGCGCTCCACTTCATCGGGATCGGCGGTGCCGGCATGAGCGGCCTCGCGCTCGTGGCGAAGCAGCTCGGCGCGAGCGTGACCGGGTCCGACCAGGCCGAGTCGTCGTATTCCGAGCGGCTGCGCGCCGCGGGCATCGAGCCGGCGATCGGCCACGACGCCGCCAACCTGCCGGAGGGCGCCGAGGTCGTGGTGTCCACCGCGATCCCCGACGACAACCCGGAGCTCGCGACCGCCCGGGCGGCGGGCGCGCCGGTCCTCCACCGGGCCGACCTGCTCGGCGAGCTCTCGCGGATGAAGAAGACGATCGCGGTGAGCGGTACCCACGGGAAGACCACGACCGCCTCGATGATCGCCCTCGTCCTCCTCGAGACCGGCCGCGACCCGATGTTCCTGATCGGCGGCGAGCTGCGCGCCGCCGGCACGAACGCCGCCTGGGGCGACGGCGAGTGGGCCGTGATCGAGGCGGACGAGTCCGACCGCTCCTTCCTGAAGCTGCGCCGCGACGTCGCCGTCGTCACGAACATCGAGATGGACCATCACGCGACGTACGGGTCGCTCCGGGAGCTGGAGGAGGCATTCGACGAGTTCACCGGCGACGCGGACACGGTCGTATCCGGCACCCTCGCTTTGCCGGCGGACGGGCTCGAGCTGGGACCGGGCTCCTCCCGCTTCGAGGTCGACGGCGTCGAGATCGAGCTCCAGGTGCCCGGCGAGCACAACGTCCTGAATGCCCTCGCGGCGCTCGGAGCGCTGCGGGCCGCCGGGGTCGAGCCGGCGGAGGCGGCGCCCGCGCTCGCGAAGTTCACCGGCGCGGGCAGGCGCTTCGAGTCGCACGGCCGCACGCCCAGCGGCGCCGAGGTGTACGACGACTACGCGCACCACCCCACCGAGGTGCGCGCCACGCTCGAGGCGGCGCGCACGCTCGGGCCGCGCCGGCTGGTCGCCGCGTTTCAGCCGCATCTCTACTCGCGCACGAGGATGCTGGCGCGCGAGTTCGGCGAGTCGCTCGCGCTCGCGGACCTCGTCGTGGTGCTCGACGTCTACCGCGCTCGCGAGGACCCGAAGGACTTCCCCGGTGTGACCGGCTATCTGGTGGCTGAGGCGGCTGCCGACGCCGCGGGCGGGCGGCCGGTGTGGTGGATGCCGGCCGTGGACGACGCGGAGCCGCAGCTGCGCGCCGAGCTGACAGAGGGCGACGTGCTCGTCACCCTCGGGGCAGGCAACGTCGACGACCTCGCGAAGAGGCTCACGGCATGACCGCGATGCCGAAGGACGTGGCCGCCGACTACCCGCTCGCACGGCTGACCACGATCCGGACCGGCGGACACGGCGACTACTTCGCCCGGATCGGCTCCGACGCGGCGCTCGCGGAGGTGCTCGGGTGGGCGGACGCGGAGGGCGTCGAGGTAGGAGTGGTCGGGTCCGGCTCGAACCTGCTCATAGCGGATGCAGGCTTCCGAGGACTGGTGATCAAGCTGGACGGCTCGCTCGCGACGATCGAGCAGGACGGGCAGCGCCTGCTCTGCGGCGGCGGCGCACGGCTTCCGCAGGCGGCCGCCTTCGCTGCGCGCGCGGGCCTCAGCGGGCTCGAGTTCGGCGTGAACATCCCGGGCACGGTCGGGGGCGCCGTGAAGATGAACGCCAACGCGTACGGGGGCGACCTCGCGCGCGTGCTCGAGTGGGTGGACGTCACGACGCCGTCCGGCACGGACCGCCGCGAGCCGCCGCAGCTCGGCTTCGAGTACCGCAGGTCGAACCTGAAGCCCGGCGAGATCGTGGCTCGGGCGTCGTTCGCGCTCACGAACGCCGACCCGGGAGCCGTCAAGGAGACGCTCGCCGGGATGCGCACGGCCCGCCGCGAGGCGCAGCCATCCGGCATCAAGACCTTCGGCTCCACCTTCAAGAACCCCGACGACCCGCGCGCCGACGGAAGGAGCGCGGGCGTCCTGCTGGACGAGGCGGGCTGCCGCGGCCTCACCGTCGGCGGCGCGCGCTTCTCCGAGAAGCACGCGAACTTCGTCGAGAACATGGGCGAGGCCACCACCGCCGACGTGATCGAGCTGATGGGGGAGGGGCGCCGCCGTGTCAGAGAGCGCTTCGGTGTGGACCTGGAGCCCGAGGTGCAGCTCCTCGGAGACGTGGACACCACCCCGCTCTGGGGCGAGCGATGAGCGCGGCGACGATCGCGACCCGCGGGGCGGCGCGTGGCATCCGGGCGCTTCCGTCGCTGCCGCCGCGCTTCAAGCGCCGGCTCCTGATCGCCCTGGCGCTCTGCCTGGTGCTCGCCGCCGGCTACCGCCTCTGGCTGCGCGACTCCTCGCTCGTGACCGTGGAGAAGGTGCAGGTGACGGGCCTCACGACGAAGGACGCTCCGCGCGTGCGAGCCGCGCTCGCCTCCGCGGCTCACACCATGACCACTCTGCACGTGCGTCACGAGGTGCTCGAGCAGGCCATCGCCGCGTACCCGGTGGTGAAGGCGCTCGACGTGCGCCCCGACTTCCCGCACGGGCTCACGATCCACGTGATCGAGTACCGGCCGGCAGCGCTCGCCGGCGGGCTGCCGGTGGCGGGTGACGGGACGATCCTCCGGGGCATCCCGGTCGAGGGCAGCCTGCCGAAGATCGAGACGCGTGGGGCGCCGCATGGGAACCGCCTGACCGAGGCCGCGGCCCTCCACGCGGCGCGGATCGCCGGCACCGCGCCCGCCGCGCTGCGGCCGCGGCTCGAGCTGATCGAGACGCGCGCCCAGGACGGCATCGTCGTGCAGATGCGCGACGGGCCCGAGCTGGTCTTCGGCGACGCCACGCGCGCCAGGGCGAAGTGGATAGCCGCGACCCGCGTGCTCGCCGATCCCGAGGCCGAGGGCGCCTCGTACATCGACGTGAGGCTGCCGGGACGGCCCGCCGCCGGCGGCCTGCCCGCAGCCACGCTTGCGCCGGTGGCCCCGGCGGGCACGGCGGACACGACACCGCCCGCCGCCGGCACGACCGGGGTGGACCCGGCCACCGAGCCGCTCGCGCCCGCTGTGCCGAACGGCGACCCCGCGACCGCGGAGCCGAATGCCGCCCCGACCGCGCAGACGACCGCCCCCGCACCAGCCCCGCAGAGCGCCCAGCCGGCCCCTGCTCCGACCGATTCCACCGGCGGAGGGAGCGCCTCGCCGCCCACCGGCTAAGCCTCAACCATTACTTGAGCTTGACCCAAACTCTCGAGCAAAGCTCTAGTCTTTGTCTGCACAATTTCTTGCGAGGGCGATTGACACTTCCGCCGAACTCCACCTAGAGTCTGGGTTTTGCGGGAGGCGGAAACCCTCCACTCTTGCTTGAGCTTCGGACGGTAGAGAGGCACCTCTCACACATGGACACAGGTAGCTACCTGGCGGTAATCAAGGTCGTCGGCATCGGCGGCGGCGGCACGAACGCGGTCAACCGCATGGTCGATCAGGGCCTGAAGGGCGTCGAGTTCATCGCCGTCAACACGGACGCCCAGGCGCTCCAGATGTGCGATGCCGACATCAAGCTGCAGATCGGCGACCAGCTCACGCGCGGCCTCGGCGCCGGCGCGAACCCGGACGTCGGGTACGGCGCGGCCAACGAGAGCCGCGACGAGATCAAGGAGGCGCTGAAGGGCGCTGACATGGTCTTCGTGACCGCAGGCGAGGGCGGCGGCACCGGCACCGGCGCCGCGCCGGTGATCGCCGAGGTGTCCAAGCAGGAGGTGGGCGCGCTCACGGTCGGCGTGGTCACGAAGCCGTTCGACTTCGAGGGCACGCAGCGCATGCGGCAGGCCGTGGAGGGCATCGACCGCCTGCGCGAGCAGGTGGACACGATGATCGTGATCCCGAACGAGAAGCTGCTCGCGGTGGTGGAGCGCCGCACGAGCATCCTCGACGCGTTCCGCGAGGCCGACGCCGTGCTCGGGCAGGGCGTCCAGGGCATCACCGACCTGATCACCACCCCGGGCCTGATCAACCTCGACTTCGCCGACGTCCGCACGATCATGCAGGACGCCGGCTCCGCGCTGATGGGCATCGGCGAGGCCTCGGGCGAGAACCGCGCCGCGGAGGCCGCCAAGAACGCCGTGTCGAGCCCGCTGCTGGAGCAGTCGGTGGAGGGAGCCACGGGCATCCTCCTCAACATCACCGGCGGGACCGACCTCGGCCTGTTCGAGGTGAACGAGGCCGCCGAGATCATCCAGAGCGCGGCCGACCAGAACTCGAACATCATCTTCGGCGCCGTGGTCGACGACACCCTCGCCGACGCCGTCCGCGTGACCGTCATCGCCACCGGCTTCGAGCGCCCCAGCCGCACGCCGCTGTTCGAGGAGGACTCGACCGGGCGCCGGCGCGAGCCGCGCCGCCGCGACGTGAAGCTCGACGACCGCCAGCGCGCGTCGCTCGAGATCTCGGACGACGACATCGACGTTCCGTCATTCCTGAAGGACTGAGAGAGCTACTTCCGCCGGACACGGCGCTGGCCTTCGAGGCCATGAGCGCCCTGCGCACCCACTACACGGACGAGGCCGAGTTCGTGCGGCGCGTGGACGAGGTGCAGCGGCCCGAGGGCTACCGGATCGTCGGTGCCTTCGACGGTGATCGCTGCGTGGCCGTTGCGGGGTTCCGCGTGACGCACCACCTCGCCTGGCACGACACGCTCTACGTGGACGACCTCTCCACACTGCCCGAGGCGCGCGGCCGCGGTCACGGACGCGCGCTGCTCGAGTGGTGCAAGGAGGAGGGGCGGCGGCAGGGGTGCACGGAGTTCCACCTCGACTCCGGCGTCGGGCCGGAGCGCGAGGACGCCCACCGGCTCTACTTCAACACCGGCCTCCGCATCACGAGCTACCACTTCGCGGCACCGCTCGAATGATCGAGCGCGAGCTCGAGGCGCTGGTGGCGGTGTCGTCGCCGTCCGGGGACGCGGAGGCGGCCGAGGAGTGCGTTGCGCTGGCCACGGCCTTCCTGCCCGCCGACGCGGAGGTCGAGCGCGTGCCCTGCTCCACCCCCGAGCACGCCGACGACATGGTCGGTCGCCTGCGCGGCGCCGGCACCCGCCGTCTGCTCCTGCTCGGGCACCTCGACACCGTCGTGCACCACGCCGCGCACCGGCCGTTCGAGCGCGACGGCGACCGCCTCACCGGCTCGGGCGTGGTGGACATGAAGGGCGGCGTGGCGCTGTCGCTCGCGCTCATGCGCGAGCTGGCGGAGCGCTCCGAGCTGTACGCGGAGGTGGCGATCCTGCTGGTGAACGACGAGGAGTGGCGGACGGCTCCGTTCATGCACGCGGAGCGCTTCGCCGGCTTCGACGCGTGCCTGTGCTTCGAGGGTGGCGAGCGGACCGCGGAGGGCCACGAGGCCGTGATCGTCAGGCGGAAGGCCGCGGCCACGCTGCGCGTGAACGCGCACGGGCGCTCGTCTCACTCCGGCTCCGCGCCGGAGCTCGGCCGGAGCGCCCTGCTCGCGCTCAGCGAGACGGCGCGGCTGGTGGCGAGCCACAACGACCCGGCGGGACCCGACCGGCTCACCGCGGTGCCCACGATCCTGCGGTCCGGCGACGCCTTCAACGTCGTGCCCGCCGAGGGCGAGCTCCTGTGCGACCTCCGCGCCGACCGCTTGGAGGCGTTCGACCCGGTCTTCGCGGCGCTGCCGGCCGAGCTCGACGAGGTGCGGCTCGAGTCGACGATGGTGCGCGCCTGGCCCGGGCTCGACTCGCGCGAGGCCACGGCGCACGTGCTCGCCGAGGCGACCGAGCGGCTGGGCCGCCCGATCGCCGGCTCCGAGCGCGGCGGCGCGAGCGACGCCAGCCACATCGCGGCCGGCGGGGTCGAGTGCACGATCGACGGCCTGGGCCCGCTGGGCGGCGGTGCGCACACGCCGGACGAGTGGGTGAGCGTGGACTCCCTCACCGCCCGATATGAGGTCGCGCGGGCGGTCGCCCACGCGCTGCTCGGCGCCTAGGCCACCGGCTCGGCCGCCTGGCGATCCGCCAGCGCGCCCGGCAATGCGTGCCGCGACTTGATGTCGAGCTTTCTGTACACCCGCCCCAGGTGCGTCTCGACCGTCTTCTCCGACACGAACAGCGCCTGCGCCACCTCGCGGTTCGTCAGGCCCTCCGCCGCCAGCTCCGCGACGCGGACCTCGCTCGGCGTGAGCGCCTCGACTCCGCTCACCGGCTCGCGGATCAGCCGTGCGCCGGAGCGCGACAGCTCGTCGCGGGCGCGGTTGGCCAGCCGGGTCGCCCCGCACTCGGCGGCGAGGGCGTGGCCGCGCCGCAGCACCTCGCGCGCCGCGCTCCGCTCGCCCTTGCGGCGCAGCTCCGCGCCCAGCTCGCAGGTCACGCGCGCCAGCTCGAGGCGCGCTCCGCCGTTCTCCAGCGTGGCCACAGCGGCCTCCAGGCCCGCCTGCCGGTCCTCCTGCGGCCCCGCCAGCGCCACCGCGCGCTGCGCGATCGCCACCGCGCGCGGCGTGCCGAGCTGCTGGGCGAGCTGCAGCTCCTCCTGGGCGAGCGCGAGCGCGCGCTCCTCGTCGCCGAGCTGCGCGAGCGCCACCGACGCCACGGACCGCCACGGGAGCAGCGTCGGGGAGCTGCACCCCCACGAGTCCGCCCGGTCGAGCTCGAGCGCGGCGTCGGCCGCGCCCTGGATGTCGCCCTGGGCCAGCATCAGCCACGCGCGCGCGAGCGTCAGGTCGTCCTGGACCACGGTGTCGGGGTCGCCTGCCGGCGGCAGCGCGGCCACGATCGCCTCGAGCTCCTCGAAGGGCCGCTCCCGCTCCATGCCGGCCAGGACCGCCACGGATGCGGCGATCGGCGCATGCCCGCGCGCGCGGGTCGCCTCGCGGGCGATTCGGAGCGCCTCCGAGGCGTCGGCCTCCGCTCCCTCGGCGTTGCCGGCGCGGTACCGCGCCCACGCGCGCTCGGCCAGGAAGACGCCGGCGGCCGACCGGTCCCCGTAGTCGCGCGCCGCCCGCACGAGCCCGTCGAGGATCTCGCGCGACTCGTCGAAGCGCTCCAGCAGGGTGAGGATGAACGAGGGCATCGGCCGTCCCACGCTCGCCCGCATGACGGACTCGTAGTAGCCGTGCTCCTCGATGGCGAGCGCCCGGTGGACCAGGTCGGTGGCGCGGGCGGCGTCCGACTGCTCCACGACGGCGAGGAAGGCGTTCGTGATCAGCGCGAAGCGCTCGAAGTCGGTCTGGGGGGCGCCGCGCGGCTCCTCGAGGTGGTTGAAGATGTCGCCGAGCCGGCGCCGGACCGTCGCGCTGTCCAGCCCGGCCGCGATCAGCGTCTCGAGCAGGGGCTTCGCCGCCTCGTCCTCCTCGTGCACGTCGGCGAGCGCGGCCTCGAGCACGTCGGCCGCCTTGCTCGCGCGCCCGGCGACCAGGTGGAGCACCGCGGTCCAGTGCTGCGCTCGCAGCCGGGTCGGCCCGCCCGCCTCGGCCGAGCGCTGCAGGTACTCGGCCGCGTCCGGGTCCCCCGCGTGTGCGGCCGCCAGGCCCAGCTCGAAGAGGATCTCGCCGAGCTCGTCGGAGTCCGGCCGCTCCTCCACGGCGCGCTTCAGATAGCGGACGGAGGTGGACGGGTCGCCGAGCGCCTCGGCGCGCCGGGCGGCGCGGCGGAGCGTGGCACGCGCCCAGTCGCCCTGGCCCGGATCGCACACCAACAGGTGGGCCGCCACGGCGACGGCGTCCGCGTCCCGGTCGGCGAGCATCCTCGCGGCCTGCTCGTGCGCACGCGAGCGCTCCACACCCGGCATGTCGTCCTCGATGGCCGCGCGCAGGATCGGGTGCGTGAAGCGCAGCCGCGGCTGCCCGGTCACGAGCCCCGCGCGGTCCAGCTCCACGAGCGCGTCGGCGGCCGCGTCCTCGGGCACGCCGGCCAGGGTGGCCACGTCCTTGACCGTGACGTCGTGCTCGCCGAGCACGGCGAGAGCACGCGCCACCGGGCCGCCCGCGCTCGGGAGCCGCTCGAGCCTCAGCAGCACCGAGGCCCGGACCGTGTCCGGGCCGAGCGAGGCCACGCGCTCGGCGTTCTCCGCGTTCGGCTCGATGCCCTCCGCGCGGATCTCGCTGACGAGCTGTTCGAGCAGGAAGGGGTTTCCGCCCGTCGCGTGGTGGCAGGCGGCGGCGAATGCGGCATCGGCCGAGCCGAGCAGCGCCTCGATGCGGCGGCCGGCGCCCTCCGTCGACAGCGGCCCGGGGCGGATGGAGATCGTCGCGGGGTCGGCGAGGATCTCGGCGAGCGGCACGGCGAGCTGGCCGACCTCCGCGGGCCGCGCGGCGAGCAGCAGGACCATCGGCAGGTCCGCGATTCGCAGGCTCAGGAAGCGCTCGGCGGCCATGGATGCCTCGTCGGCCCACTGGGCGTCGTCCACGCAGATCAGGAGCGGCTGCTGGCGCGCGAGGTTGGCGATCAGCCAGTAGAGCCCGTGCAGGCGCTGGTACATCAGCTCCGGGTTGTCGGCCTTCTCATCGCCGCCCGGCTCGAGGATCGGCAGCGCGAGCTTCGCCGCTCCGGTGAAGAGGGCGGCGCGGTCCTCCTCGGACTTGTCGAGCTGCACCGAGTCCGCCGTCTGGCGCACGATGCCGTACGGGTAGCTCCGCTCCAGCTCGGTGGCGCGCACCGAGATCGTGTACATCCCTCGCCCGCGGGCGAGGTCGAGGGAGGCGTTCACGAGTCGCGACTTGCCGATGCCGGGCGGCCCCTCGACCGCCACGACGCTGCCGCGGCCGCCGATTGCCGCCTCCAGCGCGCCGTCCAGTGCCGCCACCTCGGAATCGCGCTCGAGCAGGCCCGGGGCGGCCTGCTGCGGCGTGGAGCCGGGATCGGCCTCGGGCACGCCGCCGGATTCGGTTGGGGATCGCGAGTCCATTGCTTGTGCAAGCACCCACCTTCGGGGGGCGCGTAGGGGGTTCCCCTGACGCGATACACGCGCGAGGGCAGCACCATGGTCGCATGTCAGGAAGCGAATCCGCGAGCCCCGCCGCGGAGCCGGTTACTGCGACCGTCGAGCTGGTACTCGAGGCCGACGGCGTTCGGGGCGTCCTGCGAGCTGCCCACACGGCCGAGATCCCGTTCTCGGGCTGGCTGGGGCTCGCCGTCGCGGTCGACCAATGCAGGAGGGCAGCTGAGTGAGCGTGAACGTCGGGGATACCGCACCGGTGGTGTCCGTGGAGGCCTATGTCCGTGACGAGGCCCAGCCCATCGAGGTGGAGGTCGGCGGTGCCGGCGACTCCTGGACGATCCTGTTCTTCTATCCGCGCGACTTCACCTTCCTGTGCCCCGGCGAGCTGCGCGGCTTCGCCGAGCTGCAGGCCTCGTTCGCGCTCGAGGGCGCCTCGGTCATGGCGGCGAGCACGGACTCCTGGCACGTGCACCGCGCCTGGCTCGAGACCAGCTCCGGACTGACCAGCATCCGCTATCCGGTGCTGGCCGACCCGGCGCAGGAGCTCACCCGCGCGTACGGCGTCCTCAACGTGGACGACGGCTCGGCGCTGCCCGCGACGTTCATCATCGACCCGTCCGGGATCGTGCGGGACATGTGCCTGGCCGGTCCGGGCACCCGGCGCCGGCCCGAGGAGACGCTCGAGACCCTGCGCGAGCTGCGCATGGGCGAGCTCCAGGCGGTCGCCTGACCCTCAGGGGGTAACCTCCGGGCGGCCCGTGCCGCCCACCGACACTCTCCGCCGGACCCCGCTGTTCGAGCGCCACGAGCGCGCCGGGGCGCGCCTCGTGCCCTTCGCCGGGTGGGAGATGCCGGTCCAGTACGAGGGCATCCGCCAGGAGCACGTGGCGGTGCGCACCGGTGCGGGCGTGTTCGACGTCTCGCACATGGGCGAGATCGAGACGAGCGGGCCGCAGGCAGAGGACTTCCTGCAGCGCCTGCTGTCGAACGACGTCACGAAGATCGCTGAGCGGGGCGCGCAATACTCGGTCCTGTGCCGCGAGGACGGCGGCGTGCTCGACGACCTCTTCACCTACCGGCTCGGCGAGGACCGCTTCCTCACCGTCACGAACGCGTCGAACCACGAGAAGGACCTCGCCTGGTTCACCGACCACGCGGGCGGCTTCGACGTCGAGGTCACGGACGCGCACGATCGCTGGGCGATGCTGGCCGTGCAGGGCCCGCGGGCGCGGGGTGCCGTCGAGCGGATCGCGAGCGGAGGCGGGCTGCCGGGTCGCATGCGTACGGCCGACCTGCAGGTGGCCGGCGCGGACTGCATCGTCTGCGGCACCGGCTACACCGGCGAGGACGGCGTGGAGATCCTCATCCCGCCCGACGGCGCGGTCGCGGTGTGGGACGCGCTCCTGGAGCAGGACGTGACCCCGACCGGGCTCGGCGCGCGCGACACGCTGCGGCTCGAGGTCTGCTTCCACCTCTACGGCAACGACCTGTCCGAGGACAGGAACCCGATCGAGGCGGGCCTCGCGTGGTGCTGCAAGCTCGACACCGGCTTCGTCGGCTCGGACGCGCTGCGCGGCCTCGAGCCCGAGCAGACGCTCGTGCCGTTCGCATTCACCGGCCCGGGCATTCCGCGGCAGGGCAACCCCGTTCATGCGGAGCATGGCGAAGGGGTCGTCACGAGCGGCTCGCTGTCGCCCTGCCTGGAGGTCGGGATCGGGATGGCGTACGTTCCCGTGGCGGCGGCCGAGCCGGGAACGGCGCTCGAGGTCGACGTGCGCGGCAAGTCGCGCGCCGCAGAGGTGAGGGAGAAACCGCTCTACCGGAAGGAGACCAGTGGCTGAGGCCAGCTACCCCGAGGACCTGAAGTACCACGTCGAGCACGACTGGGCGCGGATCGAGGGCGATCAGGCGACCTTCGGCATCACCTGGTACGCCCAGGACGCGCTCGGGGAGGTCGTGTTCTTCGACCCGCCCGAGGTGGGCGCCTCGGTGTCGAAGGACGACTCGTACGCCGAGGTCGAGTCCGTGAAGGCGGTCTCCGACGTGTTCGCCCCGCTGTCCGGCGAGATCGTGGAGGTGAACGAGGCGCTCGCGGACAGCCCGGAGAAGGTGAACCAGGACCCGTACGGCGAGGGCTGGATGGTCAAGGTCCGGCTCTCGGACCCGTCCGAGGTCGACCAGCTGATGGACGTGAACGCGTACAGGGAGCTGCTTGGGGGGTAGCTAACGTCGTAGAGCCGGATGAGCCGCTACACGGGAGTCACTGACGAGGATCTGAGGGCCATGCTCGGCGCCATCGGCGCCGACTCGCTGGAGGACCTGTTCGCCGACATCCCTGAGTCGGTGCGGCTCGGCAGGGAGATCGACCTGCCGGCGGGGCGGTCGGAGCAGGAGGTCTACGAGCACCTCGCCTCGCTGGCGGCGCGCAACCGGTCCGCCGATGAGGAGATCACGTTCCTCGGGGCCGGCATGTACGACCACTACGTGCCGGCGCTGGTGGACACGCTCCTGTTGCGCTCGGAGTTCCTCACCCCGTACACGCCGTACCAGCCGGAGATCTCGCAGGGCGGGCTCCAGGTGATGTTCGAGTTCCAGACGGCGATCTCGGAGCTGACCGGCCTGCCCGTGTCGAACGCGTCCGTGTACGAGGGGCCGAGCGCCGTCGCCGCGGCGGGCTACCTCGCCAAGCTCGAGACCAAGCGGCACCGCCTCGTGGCGAGCCGCGGACTGCACCCGCACTCGCGCGCGGCGCTCGCAACGCACGCGGCCGGCTACGGCATGGAGGTGGTCGAGTCGCCGCTCGACGAGGAGGGCCACACGGACGTCGAGGCGCTCGCGGCGACGGTGGACGACGACACCGCGGCCGTGTTCGTCCAGCAGCCGAACTTCCTCGGGACCGTGGAGGACCTCGGCGCGCTCGTCGAGGCCGGCAAGCGCACCGGCGCGATGCTCGTGTGCGCGGCCGATCCGATCGCGCTGTCGGTGCTGAAGCCGCCGGGCGAGTTCGGCGCGGACCTGTGCGTGGGCGAGGGCCAGGCGCTCGGCAACCGGCTGGACTTCGGCGGGCCGTCGTTCGGCTTCTTCGCCGCCGACGAGCGCTTCATCCGCAAGATGCCCGGCCGGATCGCGGGCGAGACGCGCGACGTGGACGGCCGGCGCGGCTTCGTGCTGACGCTCCAGACGCGCGAGCAGCACATCCGTCGCGAGAAGGCGACCCACAACATCTGCACGGCGCAGGCGCTCAACGCGCTGGCCGGCGTGATCTACCTGTCCTGGCTCGGCAAGCGCGGCTTCGTGGAGCTGGGCGAGCTGCTGCTGAGGCGCACGCACTACGCGCGCGAGACGCTCGGCCTCGAGCCGATCAACCCGGGGGCGGTGGTGCGCGAGTTCGCGGTGCGTGTCCCCGACCTGGACGCCGCGATCGCCCGCGCCCGGGAGGCCGGCATCAACCCGGGCTACCCCCTGCGACGCGATTTTCCAGAGTTTTCGGACGGGCTTCTGGTCGCCGTCACGGAACGGCGCACAAAGGAGCACATCGACCGGCTCGCGGAGGTCGTGGGCGCACGCGAGCGGGCCCAGGTGGGCGTATGAGCGAAGACACCGTCACCGTCTGGGAGCGCTCCAGCCCCGGCCGGCGAGCGTTCACCGCGCCCGAGACCGACGTGCCCGAGGTGCCGATCGAGGAGCTCCTGCCCGCGGACCAGATCCGCGAGCGCCCGGCCGAGCTGCCGGAGATCACCGAGCCCGAGCTGGCCCGCCACTACACGACGCTGTCCTCGAAGAACTTCCACCTGGACGAGGGCTTCTATCCGCTCGGCTCGTGCACGATGAAGCACAA
>DASUYU010000037.1:0-8144 GCA_036377235.1 Thermoleophilaceae bacterium | reverse complement strand
ACCACCCCGAACAGCCCCAGCGCGTGGTGGGCCGTCTTGGCCGTCTCCACCAGGGCGTTCGCGGCGGCGTCGGAGATCGGCGCCGGGATGATGCGGTCGGCGCTCGCCATCCCCTCGGATGCACCGCCCTCCTTGGCGCTCCCCGCGCCCGCCTTTCCCTCACCGCCCTTGCCGCCGCCGCGCAGGTACTTGTCCTCGAACGAAAGCGCGGCCTCGGCGTCCCGCACCGGCTGTTCCACGGCGGAGGCGCGCAGATCGGTGCTCCGCGCACCGATCACGGCGACGTTCACCTCGACGAAATCGTCGAGCGCCGGTTCCACGAGCGCCTTCCGGTCGAGCTCGAAGCAGAGCTCGAGTGCCTCCTCGAGCTCCTCCGCGCTCGTCGCCCGTCCCACGCCGATGGATGAGCCGAGCGTGGCCGGCTTCGCGTAGCAGGGCAGCCCCTGGTCCGCCGCCCGCTCGAGCGCTGCCGCGCGGTCGCGGACGAACTCGTCGCGATGGATGAGCGTGTCGGGGGCCACGCGGATGCCGGCCTCCGCCACGACGAGCTTCGTCAGGTGCTTGTCCATCGAGACCGCGGCGGCCGTCACCCCGCCGCCCACGTACGGGATCCCACTCAGCTCGAGCGCGCCGAGCAGGCTGCCGTCCTCGCCGCCGGTGCCGTGAATGGCGTTGATGGCGACGTCCACCTGGAGGTCGCGATCGCCCTTGAAGCGCGAGCCGCCGGGGGCCGCGAACGGCGCGCCGTCGCGGCCCAGGCGCAGCTCGCAGGGCTCGGCGCCGGCCGGCTGGTCGCGGCCGAATGAGCCGATGTCTCGAAGCGCGTCACCGGTCCACCAGCGCCCGTCGCGGGCGAGGTAGACCGGAATCGGCTCGTGACTCGGCTCCATCACGGCCATCAGCTGCTGCGCGCTGATGATCGAGACGTCGTGCTCAACGGATGGGCCGCCGAAGAGGACGGCGACCCGCAGTCCCTGCTGCGTCATTGGCGCGGAACCCTAACTGCGCGCCGCGCCGTTGCCGTCTTCGGCGTACAGGTCGGGCAGGTCGTTCTCGAACAGAACCACGTCGCCGCGACGGGTTGTCTTCGCGAGAAGCGCCTCGGCCTCGGACGAGTTGGCCACGACGTGGATGCTGTCGTCCGGGAAGTCGGCGGCCGTGAGGCCGGCCCGGATCGGCCGCGAGCGCTGCTCTCCCACCAGCACGACGAGGTCGCACACCGCGGCCGCATGCGCGCCGAAGCGCTCGTTCTCCTCCGCCTCGCGGTCGCCCAGCTCCACCATGCCGGGGGTCACGAGCAGCCTGCGCTGCGCCTCGTGCGAGGCGAGCACCTCCAGCGCGGCGGCGGCGCCGACCGGGTTCGAGTTGTAGGCGTCGTCGATGACCACGATGCCGGCCTGGCGGTTGAGGATCGGCGCGAGCCGGTGCGCGGGCGGGCTCACCCGCGAGAGCGCGCGGCCGATGGCGTCGAGCGGGAGGTCGAGGCTGACGCCGACGGCGGCTGCGGCCAGCAGATTCGCCACGTTGTGGCGGCCGAGCAGCTTGGAGCGGACCGTGACCTCGTCGGTGCCGTGCCGCATCGTGAACCGAGTGGTCCCCTCGGCCATCTCGATGTCCTTCGCCCACAGGTCGGCCGTCTCCGACCCCGCGGCGCTGAACAGCATGACCCTTGCCTGAGTCCGCTCGGTCGTGCGAAGGCAGCGCTCGTCGTCGGCGGTCGTGATGAACGTGCCGCCGGCGGGGATGCCCTCGGCCAGCTCGCCCTTCGCCTGCTCGATGGCGTCGAGCGAGCCGAAGCGCTCGAGGTGGGCGGGCCCGATCGCGGTGAGGATCCCGATCTTCGGGTGGACGAGGTCGCACAGCTCGGCGACGTCGCCGAGCCGGTACGCGCCCATCTCGGCGATCAGGGCGCGGTGCCTCGCGGTGAGGCCCTCGTTGATCGCGCGGACGACTCCGAGAAAGGTGTTGTACGACGCGGGCGTCGCGTACGCAGGGCCGCGCAGCTCCGCCACCGCGGCCACGCACACCTTGGTCGTGGTCTTGCCGAACGAGCCGGTGATGCCCACGACCAGCGGGTCGATCTCGGCGAGCTTGTCTCGCGCGCGGCGGACGAAACGGCGGTTGTCGAGCTCCTGGATGGGCCGGACGGCGACGTCGGCCGCGTAGAGGAGCTCGGGTGTCGCGACCACCCCGAGCACGGCGACGACGGTGCCAATCGCGGCCGCGACCCAGAGGGGCGCACCCGCGACCGCCGCTATCGCCACGAGGACGAGCGCCAGCGCCGGAATGGCCAGCGCGGCGGCGAACAGGCGCCGCGCTCGGGCCGTGAAGACGAGCGGCTTCGCCTGCGGCCGGCGGATGATGCGATGGCCGAAGCCGGCGAGGATGACCCCCGCCACGACGCCGCTGACCAGGACCGAGAGGTCCGCGCCCATGGCGGCGAGCACGGTGATGAGCGTCCCCGCACCGGCGGTCGGCCCGAGCAGCGTCTCGTCGACGCGAGCGTCACGCCTCTCCACCCAGACGCGCAGCCGAGCGGCCTCGTAGTGCTCGAGCTGGAACAGATGCAGCATGAAGTGCAGCCGCCCGGCGATCAGCGCGAGCGCGCCGAGCCCGGCGGCGATGAGGCCGGCGGCCATCACTCCTTCGCGGCCTCCCGCGGCTGCTCCAGCAGGAAGCGGCGGGCCACGGCCCGGAACTGGCCGGGCGAGTCCGCGTAGCTGTAGTGGCCCGCTCCCTCCAGCACCACCAGGCCGGCGTCCGGGATCAGCTCCTCCATCCGCCGGCCCATCCACAGCGGAGTGTCGTCGTCCTGGTCGCCCCACACGAGCAGCGTCGAGGACCGCACCCGCGGCAGCCGGTCCCTGAGGTCGGCGGCGACGACCGCGCGGAACGTTCCGCGCATCGCCTCGGATGCCTCGAGATAGTCACGCGACGCCACCCGGGCGCGCATCCGCTCCTGGAGCCGCCGGCCCGGCCCGCCGCCGATCTTCCCGACGAGCCGCCCCAGCTTCGCCACGGCCACCCGGCGCCGGTAGCGCCAGCCGCGCTTGGGCGGAATCCCCGCCGAGTCGATCAGGAGCAGTCGCCCGACCCGCTCCGCCTCGTCCGCGGCCAGCGCGATCGACACCCGTCCGCCGTGCGAGTGGCCCACCAGGTGCGCGCGGTCGACGGCGAGCTCGTCCAGGAAATGGATCATGAAGCGGGCGTAGCAATCCACGTCCCAGGGCTCCGGCGGCGGGTCGCTCTCGCCGAATCCGGGCAGGTCGAGCGCGATCACGTCGGGCGCGCCCTCGAGCGCGGCGAGGATCGGTCCGACCGCCTCGATGTGGGCGCCCCAGCCGTGGAGGATCACGATCGGCAGGTCGCCGGGGGTCGCCTCCCCCGCCTTCCTCCTCACGTAGCGCACCTTCTGCGCGCCGACCTGGACGAACTGGCCGTCCTCTAGTTTCGCCTGGGCGAGCATGCGGTTGCGAGTATGAAGATAGGCATCGTTGGTATGCCGAACGCGGGGAAGTCCTCGCTGTTCAACGCGCTCACGCGCGCCGGCGCCCAGGCGGCCAACTACCCCTTCACGACGGTCGAGCCGAACGTCGCGGTGGTGGGAGTGCCGGACGAGCGCCTCGATCGCGTGGCCGCCACGGTGGGCGCCCGCCCGGTCGTGCACGAGACGATCCAGTTCCACGACATCGCGGGCCTGGTCCGGGGCGCGCACCAGGGCGAGGGGCTCGGCAACAAGTTCCTGGCGAACATCCGCGAGACGGACGCGATCCTGCACGTGGTCCGCGCCCACGACGACCCGCAGGTGGTCCACCCCGAGGGTCGTGTGGACCCGCTGGCCGACGTCGAGACAATCGAGACCGAGCTGCTGTACGCCGACCTCGAGCAGGCGGAGCGGCGCCTGGAGCGTGTGTCGAAGCAGGCGAAGTCCCTGGACAAGGTGGCGGTCGCGGAGGAGCGGTGGCTGAGGGCGGTCGTGGAGGCGCTGCAGGAGGGGCGTGCCGTTCGGACGGTGCCGCAGCCCGATGACGCCCCCGGGGCGCTGACGCGGCTCTCCGCCCTCACCTCCAAGCCGGTCCTCTACGTGGCCAACGTGGCCGAGGGCGAGCCGCTCGAGCCGCCTCCGGCGCTGGTCGAGCACGCCAAGGCGCTCGGCGCCCGCGCCACCGCCGTCAGCGCGCGCCTGGACGCCGAGCTCTCCGAGCTCGCGGACGAGGACGCGTCGGCCATGAGGGACGAGCTCGGGGTCGAGGAGTCGGGCCTCGAGACCGTGATCCGCGAGTCGTTCGCCCTGCTCCACCTGATCCAGTTCTTCACCGGCGGCCAGGACAAGGAGGCCCGCGCCTGGGCGATCCCGCGCGAGACTCGCGCGCGCCAGGCGGCCGGCGCGATCCACACCGACATGGAGCGCGGCTTCGTGGCCGCCGAGGTCACTCCCTGGGAGGCGCTCGTGGAGGCAGGCGGCTACACGGCCGCGCGCGAACGGGCGCTGACGCGCGTGGAGGGCCGCGAGTACGTGATGCAGGACGGCGACGTCGTAACGTTCAGGTTCACGCCCGCATGAGAATCGCGATCCCCCTCTACGACCGCTTCACCGCCCTGGATGCCGTGGGCCCCTACGAGGTGCTCCAGCGATTGCCGGGCGCCAGCGTGACCTGGCTTGCCCACGAGCCCGGCGTGGTGCGCACCGACACCGGCATGCTCGGCATCGAGGCGACCGCGGCGTTCGAGGACCTGCCCGATCCCGAGATCGTGCTGGTGCCGGGCGGGACCGGGACGAACGACTTCCTCGAGGACGAGCGGCTGGTCGGGTGGATCCGCCGCGCGCACGAGACCTCGGAGTGGACGACGTCGGTGTGCACCGGCTCCCTGCTCCTCGGCGCCGCCGGGGTGCTCGACGGCCTCGAGGCCACGACGCACTGGCTCGACATGGACGACCTCGAGCGCTACGGCGCCCGGCCGACCGGCCGGCGCGTCGTGGAGCAGGGCAAGGTGATCACGGCGGCGGGCGTGTCGTCCGGCATCGACATGGGCCTCGCGCTGGCCGCGAAGATCGCCGGGCCCGAGGTGGCGAAGGCGATCCAGCTGGGAATCGAGTACGACCCCCAGCCGCCATTCGACTCCGGCTCGGTGGAGAAGGCCGCGCCGGAGACGGTGGAGCTGATCCGCAGCCTGGCCGCCGCGCGCGGCTAGCGGATGCGGACCGCGGGTCCCTTCACCGCGCCGTACGTGACGCGGTACATGCCGGACTGTCGAAGCGGGACGCGATAGCGCCCGGAGCGTGACGTTCGTGCGCGCGCCACGCGGGTCCAGTGGCCGCCGCGGCTCCGGCGCTCGACCGCGAGAACGTGGGTGTGGGGTGCCGGCTCCAGGGAGCCCGCGAGGATTCGCGCCGAGTGCGGCCGCGGGCCCCAGCTCGACGGGCGGGCTGAGCGCGGGCGCACGGAGGAGCTGGCGACCCGGTAGTCGGTGAACCAGGTGTCGCGCAGGCCGAGGGCGCTGCGGACCTGCGGCCCGGTCACGGTGCGGGTGCCGGCGGTGCCCACCACCGTCGCTCGCACCACTCGCGGCGACTCGCCGCGCTCGGTGACCTTCAGGCGCCTGAACGCCCCGGGGGCGCCCAGCGCACGGTCGAGCCGGGCGGCCGAGAAGCGCACCGTCCACCGGTGGTACGGCGACTGGTTGTCGTACGGGTCCGGCACGCTCACGAGCCACGGCTTCGACAGCGCGCCGATGAACGAGAACTCCACGTTCTCGGTCTGGCCGCCCGAAGTGGAGAAGTAGTACGTCACGGCCGGCGAGCCGTTGTAGCTGACGATCTGGCGCGCCGTCGCGGCCACGGCGGCGTCGCTTCGGACGCTCTCGCCCGTCACGCCGCGGTACATCTGGGAGCGCGTGTCGGGGTACTGGTCGAACGCGCCGCTCGTCTTGGCGGTCGAGAGGGCGTACGTCCGCGCCGCCACCGCCTGAACCTTCAGCGCCTCGAGCGGCCAGGAGCTCGGCATCTCGCCCGCCACTACGCCGCGGATGTAGCTGTCCATGTCGAGCTCGTTGATCGAGGTCACCCCTCCGCCGTCGAGCCGCACCTCGATCGAGCCGCGGTAGAGGCCGCTCGTCACGCCGTTCAGCGCCGGGCCCAGCAGCCGCATCGGGTCCGCGCCCCTGAACTTGACGGACGAGGCGGCGAAGTTGAACACCCGCCGGCCGCGCGCGTTCGTCACGACGATGCCGGCGCCGCCGCGCTTGGCGATGTACGTGTTCCCCGGCTTGATGGAGCGCCCGCCCACGGACGTGGCTCCGCGCACGCGGATGTATGGGTCCACCGGCTGGAGCAGCACGCGCACGGCCCCGGGCGACAGCGTCGAGAGCTGCGTGCCCTTGTAGTAGTGCGCCAGGATCCCCTGGTACCTGGAGCCCTGGAGGGCGTAGCCGTAGGCCCCGTACTGGCTCATCCCGATCCCGTGTCCGAAGCCGGCGCCGCGGAACACGTGGCGCACGGCGGCGCCCGCCGTGGAGGGCACGGCGGCGCACAGAGCGAGGGCGATGACCACTGGGGCGGAACGGCGCATTGGGTCCTTGAACTCGACTACGGGTTCAAGGTAGCGGTCGGAATTCCGCCCGATTCCTTTAGCCGACCGCGTACAGGCGCCATTCGCCCGGCACCCCGCGGAGCTCCCGCTCGCCGCGATCCTCGAACTCGATGCCGGATCCCACCACCAGATCCTTGACCGTTCCGGACACCATCACCTCATTCGGTCCGGCCGCGCCCATCACCCGCGAGGCGATGTGCACGGCGAGCCCGCCGAGGTCGCCGTCCATCACCTCCAGCTCTCCGGTGTGCAGCCCCGCCCGGATCTGGAGTCCGAGCGTGCCCATGGCTTCGGCCACGGAGGCCGCGCAGCGGATCGCCCGGGCGGGCCCGTCGAAGGTGGCGAGGAAACCGTCGCCGGTGCGCTTCACCTCCCGGCCGCGGTGGCGGTCGAGCGCCTGCCGGAACAGCGCGTCGTGGCGTTCCAGGAGGAAGCGCCAGCCGCGGTCGCCCATCTCGGCAGCCCGGCTGGTGGAGTCGCAGATGTCCGTGAACAGCACCGTGGCGAGCATCCGATCGGGCTCGCGCTCGTGCCGGGTGCCGGTGAGGAACTCCTCGATCTCGCCGATCACGGCCTCCGAGTCGCCCAGCGAGAACATGTTGTCCTCGCCCTCGAGCTCCACGTAGCGCGCGCCCGGGATCTTCGACGCCATGTAGCGGGAGTGCTCGACCTTGATGAAGGTGTCGTGCTCGCGGTGCATCACGAGGGTCGGCACGCGGATCGACGGAAGCACGTCGCGGATGTCGTACTGACCGATCAGGTCGAAGATCCGCCGGATCGTCCCCGGGGTGGCCGCCAGCCGTTCGAGCCGGCCCGCCCACTCCATGAAGCCCGGCTCGTCGCGCTTGCTCGGCGCCACGAGCGACGCGACCAGCCCCTCGCCCCAGTGCTCGATCAGCTGGCTCATCTCCTCGTCGCGGCGTTCGGCCGGCCATGCCCAGTCGTAGTCGGGGGCCCAGGTGACGCGCGCGAACGTGGCGTACAGGACGAGCGCGCTGACCCGGTCCGGATGGGTTGCGGCGAACAGCGCCGCCATGGGCCCGCCCTCGAGCGTCCCGCAGATCGCCGCCCGCTCCGAGCCGGCGGCGTCCATCACGGCGAGCACGTCGTCCATCTGCTCCTCGAGCGTCGGCGCGCCGAAGAAGGGGTCGGACAGGCCGGAGCCGCGGCGGTCGAAGGTGATGACCCGGGAGAACTGCGTCAGCCGCTTGCCGAACCGCTCGAGCGTCGGCTCCGACCACAGGTACTCCACGTGCGAGATCCAGGGCGGGACCCAGACGAGGTCGATGGGCCCGTCACCCTCGACGGCGTAGGCGATGTGGAGGTCACCGCTCTTCGCGTAGCGCGCAATGGGAGCCACCAGAGGTTCTGACGTTACAGTCAGGAGCCCGTGGCCAAGCGGAAAGCAAGCGATGTCTTCGTGGAGTGCCTGGAGGCAGAGGGCGTGAAGCACGTCTTCGGGATTCCGGGCGAGGAGACGCTCGACCTGAACGATTCGCTGTCGCGCTCGTCGATCGACTTCATCCCGGTGCGCCACGAGCAGGGCGGGGCGTA
>DASUYU010000036.1:0-16536 GCA_036377235.1 Thermoleophilaceae bacterium | reverse complement strand
TCGTAGTACGAGTCCGCGTCGTGGTCGCGCAGCGTCTGGAAGCTCGCCTGGTCCGTGCCGTCGAACGTGCCGACCTGGTGGATGTGGGACGAGTGGTGGATGATCACGTTCCAGCTGAGCGCGGACGGCGGCAGCGTCCCGTCCTGCGGATCAGTCGCCGACCCTCTGAGCGTGATCGTGTCGCCGTCCCGGTACAGCGACTCGTCCA
This sequence comes from Thermoleophilaceae bacterium, assembly GCA_036377235.1. Classification (GTDB taxonomy): domain Bacteria; phylum Actinomycetota; class Thermoleophilia; order Solirubrobacterales; family Thermoleophilaceae; genus JACVRW01. The sequence continues at coordinate 16,328 of DASUYU010000036.1, read as the reverse complement.
CCGGCGACGTGATGTTCGCGGTCGGCCCCGCTCCCTGGGTGGAGACCTGAACGGAGTCGGTGGCGGACAGGCCGCGGCCGTCGCTCACCGTGAGCGTCGCGGTGAACACGCCCGAGGTGGTGTAGGTGTGGGCCGGATTGGCCGCGGTGCTCGTGGACCCGTCGCCGAAGTCCCAGCTGTAGCTCAGCGGGTCGCCGTTGGGGTCGGAGGAGCCGGCGCTCGAGAACTGCACCGCGAGCGGCGGGGTGCCGGACTCGGGGTTGGCGGCCGCGTGCGCCACGGGCGAGGAGTTGCCCGGCGAGTACACGATGCGCTGGATCGACCCGGTCCCGGGCGACCCGTCGACGAACGCCGCGTAGACAACGTCCCCGTTGGGGGCCTCCTCGAGGTCGGTGCCGGTCCAGCCGGTGGCGAAGCTGTCCACGCCCGCGACCGACCCGTCCGGGTTGAGGCGCAGCTTCTTGATGAAGCCCTGCGCGTAGTCGCCGAAGAAGATCGCGTCGCGGTAGCCGGGCGGGTAGAGCGTGCCCTGATAGGACGGGCCCATCACGATCGCCGAAGAGCCGACGTGCCCGTAGTCGTACACCGGCCCCGTGTGCGCGTTCGCCGTGCCCTCCTTGGCGTACTCGGTCGCGCACTCGGGACGGTCGCGGTAGCCGGGCGTGTGGATCGTGCCCTCGTAGCACGGCCAGCCGTAGCTCCGGCCGCCGTTCGCGATGAGGTCGACCTCCTCGCGGGTGTCCCAGCCCACGTCGCCGACCTGGAGCCCGCCGCTGGGCCTCAGCTTGAACCGGAACGGGTTGCGGAATCCCTTGGCGTACAGCTTCGTGCACACCATGTCGAGGTTCGTCTCGGCCGGGCAGAACGAGTGGCCGGGAAGGCCGCGCCCGTTCCGGTCGACGTGCATGATCTTGCCGGCCATGCTGCGCTCGTCGTAGGTGCGGAACGCGAGCGTGTCCACGGCCGAGAAGCTCGAGGCGTCGCCGGACCCGAGGTACAGCGTGCCGTCGGGGGCGGACCGGACGGTGCCGATCGAGTGCGACGCTCCCTCCGACGGGATGCAGTCGACGGTGTTCGAGGGCGCGGGGCAGGCGCCGCCGGTGTAGGTGCCGAGCAGCACCGTCTCATTCGTCAGCTGGTTGCTCGACGAGAGCTCGAAGCGCGAGAGGCGCGAGATCGCCGGGCCGCTCCCGTCGGGGGTCAGCGGGTTGAGGTCGTAGGTGTAGAGGAGGTAGATGTAGTGGTTGGTCGTGTAGTCCGAGTCGACCGCGATGCCGAGCAGCCCACGGTCCCAGTAGCTGTTCACCCGCGTCGATATGTCGAGGATCGTCGTGGCCGGCCCGCCGCCCGGCGGCACCACCTTGAGCCGCCCTGCCTTCTCCACGACCAGCATCCGGCCGTCGGGCGTGAACGTGAGGCCGACCGGCCCGGTCAGGTTGGTCGTGAGCGGCCGCTCCTCGAAGCCGGCCGGATAGGTGACCGCCCGGGCGGGCGCGGCGGAGCACGCGATCGCGATCGCGATCACGGCGAAGACGAGCGCCGGCGCGCGGCGCTTGGTCGGCGAGTCCAGTTTCATGGCATGGCGCGCCCTGCAGGACGGCAGAGTCCAGACTAGGCGCCAATCGCAATATCGCAAGGCAAATGGACGCCAAACCCGAGTATCCGATCAGTGTCCAGATCGTGGACCCCCCGGCCTGGACGCCGCCCTACGACCACGCGCTCAGCGCGGCGCTCGCGCGAGCCGGCGCCGAGGTGGAGCTCGTGACCACCGATTTTCCCCTGACCCCTGTGCCGACCGGCGAGGGGTATGCGGTCGAGCGGCGCTTCTACCGGGCCTCGTCGCGCCTGTCGGGCGGCGACTCGCGCGGGGGAGCGGCGCTCGCTGCGCGCCGGGCGCTCAAGCTGGCCGAGCACGTGCCCGACATGCTCCGGTACCGCCGGCACGCGCGCACCGCGGACGTGGTCCATCTCCAGTGGCTCACCTTTCCCGTCGTGGACGTGCATCTGCTCCCACGGGGGCGGCCGATCGTGTTCACCGCGCACGACGTGCCGCCGCGCGAGCCGCGCCGCGGCGAGGCCGCGGCGCTCCGGAGGCTGCTCGGCAGGGTGGACGCCGTGATCGTGCACTCGCAATACGGCGCTCGATTCCTGTGCGAGGAGCTGGCAACGCCGTCCGAGCGGGTGCACGTCGTGCCGCACGGGGTGTTCGACTACCTGACCCGGCTCCCGGCCGAGCGCCCGCTGGACGACGAGCTCGCCGCCGTGGAGGGCCCCGTGATCCTCTTCTTCGGCCTGCTCCGCTCCTACAAGGGCCTCGACGTGCTGCTGGACGCCTTCCGCGACATCGACGGGGCGGAGCTCTGGATCGTCGGGCTTCCGCTCCTGCCGCTGCAGGAGCTCGAGGCGCGCGCGAGGGGCGCGCGGGGCCGGGTGCGCTTCATCCCGCGCTTCGTGGACGACGCCGAGGTACCGGCCCTGTTCAGGCGAGCGGACGTGGTCGCCCTTCCGTACCGGCAGATCGACCAGTCGGGCGTGCTCCACGTGGCGATGGCGTTCGGCAAGCCGCTGGTGCTCTCCCGGGTGGGCGGCTTCACCGAGCTTGGGGAGGACCACGGCGCCGCGCTGCTGGTCGAGCCGGGCGACGTTGACGGGCTGCGCGCCGCGCTGAGTGGTCTCGTCGAGGACCCGGAGGCGCGGGAGCGCCTCGGCGCTGCCGCGGCCGCTGCCGCGGGCGACCATCTGTCCTGGGACGCCGCGGCCCGCCGGACGCTCGAGGTCTACCGCGCCGTGCTCAGCCGGTAGCCGGCCCGGCCGGATCGGACGCCAGCCTCGTGTTGACGGCCACGAAGAGCGGATCGCCCTTGGGCTGCTCCGTCCAGCGGGTATTGAAGCCGGCCAGCGCGGCCTCCAGCTCCGCTCGCGTGCCGGCCAGCCCCGGGTGGAACTCGCCGATCATGACCCGCACCCGGTCCAACTCCGGGAACGCGCGCAGCACCTCGAGCTCGCTGCCCTCGATGTCGAGCTTCAGCAGGTCGATGTGCTCCACGCCGGCGCGCTCGCAGGCCTCCGACAGCGTCACGCAGTCAACCTCCACGGACTCGCCGGCCCTGCTCCCGCCGGCGAGCGTCGCGTTGATCTGCTCGTTCGCCGGGATCGAGAGCCGCCGCCGTCCGGCGCTCCCCCCGATCGCGACGGCGTACACGTCGACTCCGGGCAGGCGCGCGGCGACGCTCGAGAGCTTCCGGAAGGAGTGCGGATTCGGCTCGAACCCGACGATGCGCGCGTGGGGGTACTGCGCGCGGAACCAGGCCACCGAGGCCCCGACGTGGCTGCCCAGGTCGGCGATCACGCGACACCGGCCCCTCAGCGCACCGGACACTTCGCGTGACAGCTCGTAGGTTCGGTCGGCGAACACCTCGCGCACCGCGTGGATGTCGCCGATGTCCTCGACCTGCAGCGTCAGCCGGGCGCCATTGTGGCGCACCTCGAGGCGGCGCATGCACCCGGGCCGCCGCAGCCGGTGGCGTACGACCAGCTCGAGGGTCACGAGTGCGTTCGAGATCGCGGTGCGAGGGCGTTCGGCCAGTCGCGCGATCGTCCATGAGTAGCGCAGTGCGGCCAGGATCCGGCGGATCTGACCACCCTAGCCGGTTTGCGCCGGATGGCGATGGCGTCGCGGCGGCGTGCGACGATCCGCGCCCGTGGCCCGGATCCTGATGCTCACCCAGCCCACCGACGGCGGCGTGTTCGAGCACGTGGCCGCGCTGTGCGCCGGCCTGTCGGAGCGCGGGCACGAGGCGCTCGTGGCGGGGCCCTTCGACGGCCGGCCCGCCTCGCTCGAGGCCGAGCTGCTGCCGCTCGAGCTCGGGCGCTCGGTTCGGCCCTGGGAGGACACGCGCGCCACGGCGGCCGCGGCGCGCCTCGTCCGCCGGGTGAAGCCCGACCTGGTGCACGCGCACAGCTCGAAGGCGGGTGCCGTGGCACGGATCGCCCGCCCCGCCTTCGCGCGGGTGCCGCTCGTGTACACGCCTCACGGCTACGCCTTCGCCGGGTACTTCGAGCGAGCCGCCGAGCGGCGCGCCTACCGCGCCGCCGAGCGCCTGCTCGCCCCGCTCGCCACCGTCACGCTGTGCGTCTGCGAGGCCGAGCGCCGGCTCGCGGAGTCGGTCGGCGTACGGCGGGCGCGCGTCGTGCACAACGGCGTCCGGGAGCCCGACCCGGCCCCTCCGGCCGCGGCGGTCGCGGCCCTCGGGGAGGACGGCCCGGTCGTGGGCGCGGTGACGCTGCTCCGTCCGGGCAAGGGGATCGAGACGCTCGTGGACGCCGTGCCCCGGCTGCTCGAGTCCGTGCCGGCCGCGCGCGTGGCGGTCGCCGGCGAGGGGCCCGACCGCGCCGCGCTCGACGAGAGGGCGCGGTCGAGGGGAGTCGAGCACGCCGTGCACCTGATCGGCGCGACCGACGGGGCGATGCCGCTGCTGGCCGGGTCCGACGTGTTCGTGAGCGCGTCGTGGGCGGAGTCGTTCCCTCTCAACGTGCTCGAGGCGATGGCGGCCGGGGTGCCGACCGTCGCCACGGACGTCGGCGGCACGGGCGAGGCGATCGAGGACGGCCGGAGTGGAGTGCTGGTCCCGCCGCGCGACCCCGTCGCGCTCGCGGACGCGCTCGCGGCCCTGCTGACCGACCGCGATCGCGCTGCCGCGCTGGCGGCCGAGGCGCGCGAGCGGCAGCGGGATCGATTCAGCGTCGATCGGATGATCGACGGAACGCTTCAGGTCTACGGAGAGTGTGCCGACCTGATCTCTAAGATGACCGCGTGCGGGCAGAGCTTCACCTGAGCGACAAGGCGGTCTAGCCGTGGCCTCTTCCGCCGCCCGTCGTCCGGCCTCGTCCGAGGAGCGGGTCGACGCACGTCGCTACTTCGATGCGCTGAAGCGCAGCCGCGGCATGATCGCGGCCATCGTGATCGCGCTGACCGGGCTCGTGGTGGCGCTCTCGCTGTTGCTGCCGGACAAGTACCAGGCAACGACGCTCCTGGTGTTCAACGAGGCGACCTCCCCGTTCGTGACGACGGACGAGGCGTCCGTCCAGCGGTCGCTCGAGACGACGCGCAACCTGCTGACAACGGACGCCGTGCTGAGCCGGGCGGCGGTGCAGCTCCCGCGCGACGCGCGCAAGGATGTCGGGAACATCTCGTCGTCCGTGGACGCCAACGCGAACATCATCCGGATCACCGCGCACTCCGAGGACCCGGACAACGCCGCGATGATCGCGAACGAGGTGGCCGACTCGTTCCTCTCGGAGCGCACCAAGTTCGAGCGCGGCCGGATCCAGAACGCGCGCGAGCGGCTCGAGGCGCAGATCGGCGAGCTGCAGAACGCGCCCGCCGCCGCCGAGCAGATCGGCGCGATCCGCCAGCGGATCAGTGAGCTGAGCGTGAGCGAGGGCGCCGCGGGCTCCGACCTCCAGGTCGCCCAGCGCGCCGACGTGCCGTCGAAGCCGGCGTCGCCGCGGCCGCTGCGCAACGCCGTGCTCGCATTCTTCGGGGCGCTGTTCCTCGCCGTGCTGCTGGCGCTGGGCCGTGACCAGCTCACCCCGCGAGTCGGGTCGCCGCGCGAGCTCGGCCGCCTGCTCGGCCTGCCGGTGCTGATCGAGATCCCGTACGTGAGCGGCCGCCGCGGCCGCCGCAGGCGGCTCCTCTCGGGCGTCGAGCTCGAGGCCTACCAGACGCTTCGCTCCTCGCTCGAGCTCGCGCTGCCGGCGGATCGCCGCCCACACGTGATCCTGATGACCGGCGCGCTGCACGCCGAGGGCAAGACGACCGCAACGGCCCGGCTCGGCTGGGCGCTCGCCCAGGCGGGGGAGAAGGTGCTGCTGATCTCGGCCGACCTGCGTGTGCCGAGGCTCCACGAGATGTTCGAGCTGGAGCTGGGCGTCGGCCTGGCCGACATCCTCGCCGTCCTCGACTGGGACACCGGCGAGCTTGATCCCGAGCTGATGGAGCGCGCCGTCCGGACCGTCATCCCGCAGCTCGACGGCCGCGGCCGCCGCGGCGAGCTGCACGTGATCCCGAGCGGCGCCAAGGCGAAGGACCCCGGCCGGCTCGTGGCCGGTCCGGCGATGAGGCGCTTCCTCGACGAGATCCGCACCTACGACTACGACTACGTGCTCGTGGACGCGCCGCCGCTGCTCGGCATCGCCGACAGCCAGGCGCTCGCGCGCTACGTCGACGAGATCCTGCTGGTCAACCGGCTCGACCGGCTCACGCTCGAGCGCGTGAACGAGCTTCGCGACGTGCTCGACCGGCTCGCACTCGAGCCGCTGGGCATCGTGGTGATCGGCGGCCGCGGCGAGATCTCGCCGTACTACCTCACGGCGCGCCCGGCGCTCGTCGAGGGTCAGCCGGCCAGCTGACCTGGCGCATCGTCCCCACCCAGATCAGCGCCGCGACGAACCAGAGATGGCGCCAGTGCAGGGTGTCGACGACGAACGAGTTCACCAGGAGCCCGACCCAGGCACCCAGGAGCGCCGCGGAGCCGATGCCGTAGGTATCTCGGCCCGCGATCGCGTTGGCGCCGGCGAACACGAGGGTTGCGAGGAACAGGGCGACTATGACCGCAAGCCCAAGGATGCCCTGCTCCGCGAGCGTCCGCACGTAGGTGCTGTGTGCGGAGATCGGCGCCCGCAGCTCGAACTGTCCCGGCCCGATGCCGGCCGGGTGCTGGGCCGCCAGCTCGATGCCCGTGCGCTGCGCGCCGAAGCGCTGGGTGTCGTAGGTCTGGATGTGGGCGCGCTCCTCGAGGAACCCCAGCGAGCCGGTCGCGGCGAGCGTGCCGGCCACGCCGAGCGTGGTGATCACGAGCATCGCCACCATGGCGAGGGCCTTGCGGCTCCCGCCGCGGCGCATCATGAGGACGGCGAGCAGCACGATCACGCCTACGACCCAGTTGCCCCACGCCGCGCGTGAGTACGAGAACAGCACGCCGCCCGTGAGGACCAGGAACGCCCCGAGCTTGACGCTCGTCCGCGCGCGGAGCAGGCGCGGGTCGAGTATCTCCTGGAGGAGGATGAGCGCCGCCGGGACGAGGAACGGCCCGAACACGTTCGGATCCTGGAACAGGCCCGTCGCGCGCGTGCCCTTGTAGGCGAGGAACAGGCCCCCCTTCGGCACGGGCACGAACAGTGCCGCGGATGCGAGGAAGGCGAAGATCGTCGCCGGAATGATGTACGCGCGCATCACCTGCAGAGCGCGCCGCTCGGAGTCGAGGTAGGACGTGAACCAGACCCCGAAGACGCACACGTAGATCGTGATCGTCATGAACCGCGCCGCTATCTTCGGGTCGATCGCCTCGATCGCCGAGAGGATGTTCAGGGAGATGAAGGTGCCCACAAGGATGAAGACGGCCAGTGGCACGCGCTCCACCTTGAAGCGCCCGGTCACGGCCGCGACGGCGATCACGACCGCGAACACGCCGTCCGGGGGCGCCGGCTCGAAGACGACGATTCCGAACAGCAGGAAGCCGAGCGTGACGGCCGCCTCGTAGTTCCACACCGCCAGGGCGAGCACACCGATCATCCCGACGCTGAGCACCGCCACCATCGCGGCAGAGGGCGGATAGCGGTACAGCATGAGCGCGAGTCCCGCTCCGGACAGCAGGACCAGGCCGGCCAGCGCAAGGCCGGCCGCCGGGCGCACCCCCGCGCCGGGCGGTCGCGCAGTTGCGTCGATCGCGCTCACGTCACGAGGGAGCGTAGAGCGTCGGTCAGCCGATCCATCTCGATGCGGCGGTCCCGATGTCGCTCGACGAGCGCGCGGCCCTCGGACGCGAGGCGGGAGGCCAGCGCCTCGTCTCCCAATACGCGCTCGACCGCCGCGGCCACGGCCTCCGCGTCGATGGGGACCACCAGCGCGTGGCGGTCCGGCTCGATCAGCTCGTGGACCCAGGGCAGGTCGGACACCACAAGCGGGCAGCCGCAGGCGAGCGCTTCCCATGCGGACCGCGGGGAGCTGTCCGAGGACGCGATCGACACGCACACGTCGGCCGCCCGGTAGTAGTCGGCCATCGTCTCGTACGGCACGTGGCCCACGAGGTGCACCCGGTCGGAATCCGGCAGCTCGCCGAGCTCGGCGCCGGTGAGCGCCATGTGCTTCAGCACGAGCTGCGCGTCCGGGAAGCGCTCGCCGACCCGCTCGAAGGCGGCCTGGATGACGGGGATGTTGTAGACGGGCGCGAGCGAGCGCGGGCTCAGCACGACGGGCCCGGGGCCCAGCCCCAGCCGCTCTCGCAGCTCATCGCGGTCGCCCGCAGGCAGCCTGAACCGCTCGAGGTCGACTCCCCAGTTCACCAGCATGGTCCGCTCCGGGGGCGCGCCGAGCTCGCGGAGCCGCCCGAGGAGCGCCGCGGAGTCGGTCATGACGAGGTCGGCCCGGCGGGCCACGTACCGGTTCACGAGCTCCTGCCTCCGGTTCGCGCGGTAGACGTCCGAGCCCCACGCCATCACGACCAGAGGCGAGGCGCCGGCCAGGGCGGCGAAGAACCCGAAGCCGGGGAACCAGTGGGCATGCACGAGGGCGGGGCACAGCTCGCGGATGAGGCGCCTGATCCAGCGGACGTGCGCAACGAGCCCGCGCACCGTGCGGCGCGGGAGCCGCGGCGCCTCGCGCACCTCGATCCCGGCGGCGGGCAGGACGGAGGCCGGGAGGGAGGGCTCCACGTCGCCGCCCACGACCAGCTCGAAGCCGCGCTCGCCCATCGCGACCGCGAGGTGCTCCACGTGCGGGTGGTTGACCGTGCCCAGCATGAGCACGCGCGGCCGCGAGGTCATCCCTGGCGGCGGAGGGCGAGGGCGTAGTAGGCGAAGTCGCCCGGCGCGAAAGCTCGCTCGACCAGCAGGAATGTCACGCCATAGGCCACGAGCGATGCCAGCGCGGCCGCGGCCCACGGGAGCGGCCCCAGCGCCACGGCGCAGGCCGTCAGTGCCGTGGCCGCGGCGAGGGGAGCGAATCCCACGCGTGCCCACGAGACCGTCCCGAGCACCCGCGCTGTGCGCACTACGGCGAGCACGGTCACGGACGCGGCCGCCGCGGCGGCGGCGATGGCGGCCCCGGTGGCGCCGTGCGGCGGGATCAGGATCGCGCTGAGGATGATGTTCGGCACGAGGGCGACGAGCGCCGGGATCGTGTACAGGCCGGGCCGGTTGCGGCTGACCAGCACGGTCACGACCGTGGTGTTGATGCCCCAGAGCAGCGTGACGATCGCGAGGATTCGGAGCGGCTCGACCGCGCCGTCGTAGTCGGACCCGTACAGCGTGTCGATCAGCGGCTGCGCGTACAACGCGAACACCAGGGCGAGTGGGAGGACAAGCGCCGAAACCGTCTTGATCGCCATCTCGAACCCGCGCGCGATGGGGATGGCTCCCTGACCGTCCTGCCGCGAGAACCAGGGCAGGACCGCGACGTTGAACGACGTGGGGATGAAGAGGGTGGCCTCGACGAGGCGGTAGGCGGCGCCGTACTCCCCCACCTCCGCGCTGCCGGCGGCGATCAGCCCGAGGATCACGACGCTGGTGCGAAACGAGATCGTGCCGAGCAACGAGAGCACTCCAAGCGGGAAGCTCGTGCGGATCAGCCCGCCCCAGGCGTGGGGCTCGACCCGTCTCGCGGGTTGAAGCACGTACCGGTGCATGAGCCAGTACGCCGTGACGACCCCGAGCGCCGATCCGACGGTGAACACGATCGAGATCGTCACGAGGCTCGCGCCGGCGGCGGCCGCGGCGATCCCCATGACCGCGGTCGAGACGCGGTTGACGATCAGGGTCGTGGCGACGTACTGCTGCCGCTCGCGCCCGTCGAAGACCGCGTACAGCGTGCCCGCCTGGTACTCGAACCCGATGCCGAGGCTCACGATCAGGATCGCAGCGGCGCTCTCGGGGGAGCGCCCCTGGACCGCGACCACCACGGCGATGATGCCGAGCACGAGCGCCAGCCCGATCACCTTGATCGCCGCGATGTTCCATACGAGCTCGTCGGCGCGGCGCGGGTCTTTCGCCACCTCGCGGCCGATCATGTCCTGCATGCCGAGTCCGGCGACGAGCAGCAGGATGGTGCTGAGCGACATGCCGAAGATGAAGTCGCCGAACTGCTCCTCGCCGAGGTGCCGGGCGATCACGACGAAGAAGACGAGCGATGCGAGCTTTCCTGCCGCCTCACCGACGGAACGCGCGAGCGTTCCGAATGCGATTCGCCGTGAGGTGCTCATCCGATGGCGCACCCTAGGTGACCCGCCGGGTGGAGCGGGGCGCGTAGGGTCGAGGGGTGCACGTCGAGACAGCCGCCTGGACCAGGGCCGCGCTCGAGCGGATCTCTCTCCCGGAGGGCAGCCGCGCGCTCGACATCGGGTCGTCGACGCTTCACTACCGCACGGTCGAGCAGCCGCACATCGAGACTGAGGTGCTCGCGCCACTCCGGGCGCGCGGGGTCGAGATCACGCATCTCGACGCGAAGGACGCGCCCGGAGTGGACGTCGTGTGCGACCTCGACAGCCCGGACGAGAACCTCGTCCGGCGCCTCGGCGAGCACGAGCTGGTGCTCGTCGCGAACGTCCTCCACTACCTGCGCGACCCCGAGCGCGCCGCCGCGCTCGCCGCGGGGGCGCTCGTCGCCGGCGGCCACCTCGTCGCGCACCACCCGGAGTCGGCGCGGCGCAGCTTCGACCCGGTGGACAGGAGGCTCAGGATGTCGCCCGGCGAGCTCGCCGGGATGTTCGAGCGGCTCGGTCTCCAGCGCGTCGCGGCCGAGTCGGTGCGGATCGACGACCCGCGCTACTACCGCGGCCTGCGCTCGCGCCCCTCGTGGATCCTCGTCCGCGGCCGGCTCTGGCTCCCGCTCCCGGGCGTCACCGAGCGGGTGCGGCTGCGAGTGCCCGCGCTCCGCTGGCGCCAGAGTTGCGTCATCATGCGGCGGCCATGACCGCGGTGCGGCTCGACTTCCTCGGCATCGGCGCACCCAAGGCCGGCACCACCTCGCTGGCCGAGTACCTCCGCACCCACCCCGAGCTGTTCCTGCCCGAGGTGAAGGAGCAGCCGTTCTTCACGAGGGACAGCGAATACGAGGAGGGCTGGGACGCGTTCGCGCGGGTGGCGTTCCACGGAGCGCCGGCGGAGCGCCGGTACGGGAAGATCACGCCCCACTACATGGGCGGGCCGGTCGAGTGGACCGACGCGACCGCGGAGGCCGCCGGCGGCGAGGCGGCCAGCGCGGTGACCGCGCGCCGGATCGCCGAGGAGTTCCCGGACGTGAAGCTGATCGCGATGCTGCGCGACCCGGTCGAGCGGGCGATCTCGAGCTACTGGCAGACGACCGTGCTGGGCGACGACGCGCGCGCTCTCGACGACGCGCTCGAGGCGGAGCTCGAGCCGGAGGCGCTGGAGGCGGCGCGCGCCCGGCCGGCCGACGGGCACCAGCACATCGTGGCGGGGGAGTACGGGCGGATCCTGGCCGACTACCTGCGCTTCTTCCCGCGCGAGCAGCTGTTCGTGGGCTCGATGGCGGTGCTCGAGCGGGAGCCGCTGGAGCTGCTTGGCGACGTGTTTCGGTTCCTCGGCGTGGACGACGCGCACGTGCCGCCCAACCTCGGTGTCCGCTACCAGGTGCGCGGCACCGGGCGGCGCATCCCGCTGGTGGCCGCCGTGCCGCGGGTGGTCAAGGGCACGCCGGGGCTGCGGCACGCCTGGCACGCGCTGCCGGAGGGCGCCCGCACCCGGGCGCGTGCCGGCTTCAGGACCGTGGCGCACCGGCTGGACCAGCGTAAGCGGGTACAGGACGCACGCATGGACGCGCGGCCGAGCGTCGAGGTGCTCGAGCGGCTGCGCCGCCACTTCGCACCCGACGCGCGGTTGCTGGAGGAGCTGGTGGGACCGGTGCCGGGCGTGACCCAGGCGGCGGCCGGCTCCGGCGCGGCGCCCTAGGGGCGCTCGGCGCGGTGGCGGAAGCCGCGGGTGGCCCAGCGGACCAGCCGCGCGGGCGGCGTTCGGCGGGCGGACTGGTAGACGCCGCGCGCCTTCAGCTCGAACGTGACCCGACCGTCCGGGGTGTGCACGACCTCGCGGCGCAGCTGGAACGGGTCCCAGCTCCCGCGGCGGCCGCACGTGACAGCGCTGGTGTACCCGGCCCGCCGGGCCGCGTCCGGGCACGCCTCGGAGAACAGGCAGCGCGGATAGCAGAAGCTCGGCACCGGCTCGCCAAGGAGCTCCTCCAGCCGCTCCCTACAGGTGACCATCTCGCGGTAGGCCTCCTCTGCGGAGGCGTCGCCGAGGACGGTGTGGTCGATCGTGTGCGAGCCGATCTCCACGAGCGGGTGCCGCGACAGCTCCACCACCTCCTCGGTCGTCATGAGCCTGACGCCCGCGGCGGGGTCGCACCACGGATACGGATCGCCGAACAGCCCGGGGCAGACGTAGACGGTGCCCGGCACGCCGAGCTCGGCGAGCATCGGCGCGAGGGTGGTGAGGTGGTCCTCGGTCCCGTCGTCGAAGGTGAGCGCGCAGGTGGCGCCGAGGTCGTCGCCGGCCGCCAGCGCGGCGGCGAAGTCCGCCATCGCGAGGAACCGGTATCCGCGCGAGCGCATCCGCTCGATCTGCCTGCGCAGGTCGCGTGGCCGCACGAACAGCCGCACGGGGTCATGCCGCGGGTCCACGTCCGCGATCCCGTGGTAGGCGAGGATGACCGGCGGGCGGCGCACGGCGGGCGATCCTAACCCGCGGCGCGGCGCCCGCCGAGCTCCTCGAGCCCGTCCGCCAGGGCGGCCACCACGCGGTCCTGATCCTCGTCCGAGAGGCCCGGGAAGAGCGGGATCGTGAGCTGCGCGCGCGCCACGAGCTCGCTCTGAGGCAGCCGGTCGGGGTGCGAGCCGGCGAACGCGGTGAACTCGTGGATGGCGGGGTAGAGGACGCTCGTCTGCACGCCGCGCTCCTCGAGGAGGAACTGGCGCAGGGGGTCGCGCAGCTCCGGCTCCTCGACCATCACCGGCATGACGTAGCACGAGCTCCGCTCCACGTCGGCGTCGCGGTAGGGCACGGTGATCCCCGGGACCGCGGCGAGCGCCTCCCGATAGCGGCTCACCAGGCGGCGGCGCGCGTCCACGTCGCGCTCGAGCCCCGGGAGCCGCGCGCTGAGGAGGGCGGCTCGCGGCTCGTCCATCCGGTAGTTGAAGCCCACCGCGGTCACGTCGTACGTGGACGAGCGGCCTCGGTGGCGGTCCCACGTGCCCGAGGTCATCGCGTGCGAGCGGAGGCTGCGCGCCAGCGCGGCCACCTCGTCGTCGCCGGTGGCGAGCGCGCCGCCCTCCCCACACGAGAGCACCTTGTTCGAGAAGAAGCTGAACGCCGCGGCGCGCCCGAGCGTGCCGAGCCTGGCCCCGCCCGGCGTCGTGGCGCTGGGGCTGTGCGCCGCGTCCTCGATCAGCGCCAGGCCATGGCGATCGCACAGAGCGGCCAGGTCGTCCATCGCGGCCGGGTAGCCGGCGTAGTGGACGGCGCACACGGCCCGGGTCCGCTCGGACACGAGCCGCTCCACATCGGCGGGGTCGATGCCGAGGTCGTGCGGGCCGATCACGTCCGCCAAGACGGGCGCGGCGCCGCAGTAGCGCGCCGCGTTGGCGGTCGCGACGAACGTGATGGCCGGGACGATCACCTCGTCGCCGGGCCCCACGCCGGCCGCGAGGTACGCCAGGTGGAGCGCGGCGGTGCCGCTCGAGAGCGCCACCACGTGCCGCACGCCGAGCTCCTCGGCGAACTCGCGCTCGAACGCCTCCGTGCGCGGCCCCTGCGTCAGCCAGCCCGAGCGGAGCGTGTCGGCCACGGCGGCCACCTCGTCCTCGGACAGCCGGATGTCGAACAGCGGGATGAGCGGCTCGCCGGGCATGTCGGGGTGAAGCTATATGGTCAAACCGGACGGCCCCGCGTGGAGACTCCGGCGAACAGGCGAGCAGTCATCCTTGCCGGAGGCAAGGGCACGCGTCTGGCGCCCTACACGACCGTGCTGCCGAAGCCGCTGATGCCGATCGGCGACCGGGCGATCCTCGACGTGCTCGTGCGGCAGCTCGTGGCCCACGGGTTCACCGACCTGGAGTTCGCGGTCGGCTATCTGGCGCACCTGATCCGCGCCGTGTTCGGCGACGGCTCCGAGCACGGGGCCACGATCACCTATCACGAGGAGCCGGAGCCGCTCGGGACCGCCGGCCCGCTGCCGCTGATCGACTCGCTCGGGGACACGTTCCTCGTGCTGAACGGCGACGTGCTCACCTCGCTCGACTACGGGCGCCTGTTCGACGAGCACGCCGGCAGCGGGAGCGCGCTCACGATCGCGACGCACAACCGCCGGGTGCGCAGCGAGTACGGCGTGCTTCACGTGGACGGAGACGGCCCGCTCCAGCGCGTGACCGACTACGAGGAGAAGCCCGAGATCCCCTACACCGTGAGCATGGGCGTGTACGTGCTCGAGGCGCGCGCCCTCGACGTGATCCCGCGCGGGGAGCGGTTCGACATCCCGGATCTGGTGCTCGCGCTGCTCGCGGCCGGCGAATCCGTCGCGTCCTATCCGTTCGACGGCTACTGGCTCGACATCGGCCGCCACGACGACTACGAGCAGGCGCTGCGCGACTACGAGACGATCCTGCCGCGCTTCCTGCCGGGCGCGGGCCCGGCTACGCCGGGCTCGACGTGAGGTTCGAGTAGGCCGGGTCGAACGGGTCGCCGAAGCGGCCCTCCTCGAGCGCCACGACCAGCTCGTCGATCCCGTCGGGCACCCGCCGCTCCGGCACGAAGCCGAGCTCCCGCCTCACCTTCTCGAAGCTCACCCTGTAGTCGCGCGGGTCCTCGTCGCGGTGGACGTAGGTCACCTCGCCGCGCCCGAGCCGGCCGGTGATCAGCTCCACGAGGTCTAGCTTCCGGTAGTTCTCGTCGGTGCGGCCCACGTTGAACACCTGCCCGCCGACCCGCTCGGCCGGCGCGGCGAGAACGGTCGCCACCGCGGCCGCGGCGTCCGCGACGTGCACATACGGGCGCCAGAACTGCTCGCCGAACACCTCCAGCCCGCGCTCGGCCCACAGGTCGCGGGTGAACTCGTTCACCGTGAGGTCGAAGCGCATGCGCGGCGCCGCGCCGTAGACGGTGGCGAAGCGGAGGCAGGTGGGGGAGACGCTGCCGCCGCCGAGCCCGAGCAGCCACGTCTCGACGCCCACCTTCTGCTCCGCGTAGAGCGACACCGGGGCGAGCGCGGCCTCCTCGTCCACCGGCACGGTCGGATCGGCCATCCGGCCGTAGTTCGAGCAGGTGGAGGCGAACACGAGCCGCTCGACGCCGCGCTCGAGCGCATCGCCCAGGAGCGCGCGCGTGCCGTCCACGTTCACGGCGTTCGCCAGCTCGGGGTCGCGCGCGCAGGCGGGGTCGCCCACGATGGCGGCGAGGTGCACCACCGCCTCCGCGCCGTCGAGCGCGGAGGAGCGGGCGCCCGCGTCACGGACGTCCCCGCGCACGACGCGCGCCCCGCCCGCCTCGAGGCGGGCGGCCAGCGGCTCCTGGCCGTGCAGGAGGTTGTCGAGCACCGCCACGTCGTGCCCGGCCGAGGCGAGCGCCTCGACCGTGAGCATCCCGACGTAGCCGGCCCCGCCTGTCACGAGCACCCTCATGTGGCGGGCATTCTTGCTGGTCTAGCGCCGGATGCGGAAGCGGCGCACGTGGGAGGCCGAGATCCGGGCGCGCGCCGAGCCCATGTAGGAGGCGTGCACGCGGAAGCGGCCGGGCCGGAGGCCGCGGAAGATCCGCTTGAAGCGGCCATGCCGGACGGCCGCGCGCGCATGGCGTACCTGGAACCAGCGATGCGTGCCGCGGCGCTGCAGCCGGATGCGCACGCGCCCGGAGCGCGCGTTCCGCACGCGCCCGCGCACCATCACCGCACGGGCGAGCCGGTGCCGCGGCCTGGCCCGCGGGCGCTCGGCCGCGGCCGGCGCCCGTCCCTGCGGCGCCTCCGGGTTGGGCTTCGGGAAGACCTCGGTGCGGGTGGGCAGCACGGGCAGGTCGAAGGACGAGGTCACGACCACCGCGCCCTCGCCGCCGTCGAGCTGAACGGCGGACCTCGGAGCGCCGTCGGGGCCGGTCGCACCGGCGGGCAGCTCGACCGACTGGTGGCCGTGGCCGGGTTTGTTGACGAGGACGTAGCCGTTTTGGTAGTCGCGGCGTTGGAGGCCGTTCCAGGTGTAGCGGGTGTTTTGGGGGGCGCCGAGGTTGACGTCGTAGCCGGTCCACCAGTCGGTGGGGGTGCCGGCGGGGTCGTT
>DASUYU010000035.1:0-6813 GCA_036377235.1 Thermoleophilaceae bacterium | reverse complement strand
CTCGCCGCGCGGCCGGTAGCGCAGCCGTCCCACCTCGGCGTCGGCCACCCGCAGCTCGACGGCCTCCGTTCCGGCCTCGCCGGCCATCACGGCGCGCTCGTCCTCAGGCGACGCGCACGCCACCGCGAGCACGCTGCTGGCGGGATCGAGCACGATCACGCTGGCGTCGAGCGCCCGGCTCGCCGCTCGCGCCACGGCGGGCAGGCCGGCACCCGACTCGACGGCGTCCGAGACCTCGTCGAGGGCCTCGAGGAAGGGGCGCTGCTGCGTGGACATCAGGCGTAGGTGTCGTACGTCCAGACGACCAGAAAGCCGGCGGCCGCTCCTATGCCGAGCGTCGTGCCCAGCACGTAAAGGGTGAGGAAGCCGGCGGCGAGCTTCTCCCACACCCGCCCGTAGCAGCGAATCGCCGGGACGAGGATCAGCGACACGTAGCAGGCGAGCGTGAGCGCACCGGCCAGGATGAAGACGATCTGGGTGGTGGACAGGTCGATGTTGTCCATCAGCGGGCTCCATTGTGGCGAATGTGCTCGACGACGAGGGCGATTGCCCCGAGGAGCGCGAACATCGCGGCGCCCAGACCCCAGCCGCCGACGACGTCGGACCACCAGTGCGCGCGCAGGTATACGCGGGTGAGGCCCACCGCGGCCGCGATCGCAAGTGCGACGAACACGAGGACACCGCTCGTGACCAGGCGCAGCCGCCTCGTCAGGACGACCGCGGCGGCCACCCACGCCGTTGCGTAGGCGCTATGACCGCTCGGATATGCCTGGCCGGCCGTGTTCACGAGCGACTCGGTCGGCCGCGGCCGGCCGATGACGTCCTTCGTGACGTGTACGGCGATATAGGTGAGCACCAGCCCCAACACGAGCACGAGCGCCTCCGCATAGCGACGCCGCGCGACGAGCAGCCCGGTCGTCACGGACACCAGGGCGATCACCGTCGGCAGGGCGCCGAGGTGTGTGACGAACTTCGCGACGTCGACGAGCACGTCGTTCCGCAGCCGGTTGGCCAGGTCGAGCAGGTCGTTGTCGAGCGGCGTGGGCGCGAAGCTCTGGTCGAAGTGCATGAAGTAGGCGATGAAGAAGAAGGCGCCCACCCCGCCGACAGCGACGAGCGTCGTGAGCTCCAGTCCCAGCTCGCCGGGCATTAGGCGGTTGCCGACGAACTGCGCCGGCGGCCGGAGGGCTCGGACCACCGGTCGGACTATCCAGCGGTACAGCGGGGCGCCGACGACGAACAGCGGCTTCACGAGCGGGTGCTCGCGGTGAGCGTCGAGCCAGGCCTTGATCTCGTCGCGGCGCCGGTACGCCGTCACCAAGCCCACGATCACGCCGACGGTGACCGCGAAGCCGAACAGCGCCTGCCCGACGATGTGCTGGACCTTGTCGAAGGACCGCCAGAAGATGTAGCCGAGAACGCAGAAGAGAGTGGCCCACGCCCCACACCCCACGATGCTGTACGGAATGAAGCGCCGGTACGCGAGCCCCGACGACCCGGCGATGAACGGCGCGAGGGCGCGTACGAGTCCGATGAAGCGTCCGATCAGGATGGTTCTGCCGCCGTACCGGTCGAAGTACCCCTCCACCTGCTCGAGCCGCTCGTGCGTGATCTTCACGCGCGGGCCGTGCTTCTCGAGAAAACGCCTGCCGAGCCTGCGGCCGATGTAGAAGCTCGTGGTGTCGCCGAGCACGGCGCAGGTCCAGACGATCCCGATCAGCGGGAGCAGATCGATCTCGCCCTGGCCGGCGACCACGCCTCCAGCGATGACGATCGTCTCCCCGGGCGCGACCAGGCCCACGAACGCGCCGGTCTCGAGGAACGCGGCCAACCCCACAACCGCGTAGGTCCACGGCCCGAGTGCCTTGGCCACGTCCTCGATGATCTGCTTGGGGTCCGGCAGCGCCGACAGCACGCCGCTCGCGTAGACCGCCAGCGCCACCGCCACGACGATCCAGAGCGCCTTCCGCTCCAAGCTCAGGCGGCGCCAGCGCCACACGACGTAGGCGGCGGCGAGCACGGAAGCCACCGCGGCGATCATCTCCCGGGCCGACATCGGGAGCAGGGTACGTCAGCGCAGCTCTGCGACGAGCGCGCCGGGCAGCCCTTCGGCGGCGTGCTCCGCGGCGGCGCGGTCGGGGAACAGGCCGAAGCAGGTGGGCCCGGAGCCGCTGACCGCGGCGCCGAGGGCGCCTGCGGCGAGCAGCGCGTCGAGCCGGTCCTGGAGGTCGGGGCGAAGTGAGAGGGCGGCGGGCTGCAGGTCGTTCTGCAATTCCTTCGACAGCTCGTCCGCGCCCGATCCCGTGAGGCGGTGGAGGGGAGCCGGGTCGAGGGACTCGCGTGCGCCGTCGATCCGGTCCAGCTCGGCGTACACGGCGCCGGTCGACAGGCCCTCGTCGTCCGGGATCAGCACCGCCGCGAGCGAGGGCAGGCTCACCGGCTCGATCCGCTCGCCCGCCCCCTGCACGAGCGCGTGCCGTGGGTCGAGCTGGCTGGGCACGTCGGAGCCGAGGCCGGCGGCGATCCGGACCAGCTCCTCGCGAGCCAGGGGGTTACCCGCGAGCCGGTTGGCGATCCGCAGCGCCGCGGCCGCGTCCGCGCTCCCTCCGCCGAGCCCGGCCGCCACGGGCACCCGCTTCGTGATCGTGATCGCGAGCGGCGGCAGCTCCCTGCCCGCGCGCGAGCGAAACTCGGCCAGCGCCCGGGCGGCGAGGTTGTCGCCCGGAACGCCCTTGCACTCGACCGTGTCCTCGCCGGACTCCTTCGGCTCGGCCGCGACCTCGTCGGCGAGATCGATCGAGGCGATCAGCGAGCACACCGGATGCATGCCGTCGTCTCGCGGCCGGCCGACGTGCAGGACGAGGTTCAGCTTGGCGTAGGCGAGCTCGCGGAGCACCGGCCCCAGAGTAGGGGTGCGCCTAGCGCGGCCGGAGCTCGGCGAGGCGCTCGGGGCCGATCGCGTCGGCCAGCCGCGGCCAGTCCTCCGGCGGCAGCCGCTCGGCGCGCGCGTCCGGTGGGTGGCCGAGGGACTCGAGCGCGGCGCGGGTGGCGTCGCGGATGTCGCCCGCCGCGCCCGGCGTGAGGGCCAGCGAGCCCGGCAGCGCCTTGCGCCTGTGCGCGAAGCCCGCGTGCACGAGCGCGACGAGCCGCGGAGCCGGCGCAGGCGCGCGGCGGCGCATCACGACCAGCGCCGAGTCCACGTTCGGCTCCGGGTGGAAGACGGTGCGAGGCACCCTGCGCAGGACACGCACCTCGCACGACAGTTGCGCCAGCACCGAGGTGGCGCCGTAGCTCTTCGAGCCCGGCGCGGCGGCGAGCCGGTCGCCGACCTCGCGCTGCACCATCGCGACCCACAGCTCGGCTCGCGGCAGCTCGGCGACGGACTTCAGGAGCACGGTCGCCGCCACCCCGTACGGCAGGTTCGCAACGACCTTGGTGGGCGCCGGCTCCAGTTCCGCGAAATCCATCTTCACGGCGTCGGCCAGGTGGAGGGTCGCGTTGGCGAACGGGGCGAGCGCGTCCCGCAGCGGCTCCTCGAGCGAGCGGTCCACCTCCACAACGTGCAGGTGGGCCACACGCGGCGCGAGGAACTCGGACAGCACGCCCAGACCGCCGCCCACCTCGAGCACCACATCGCCATCGTCGAGCTCAGCCGCCTCGCCGATGACCCGCAGGATGTTGTCGTCGATCAGGAAGTTCTGGCCGAGCTCGCGGTTCGGCCGGACGCCGAACGAGCGCAGCCGCCGCAGGCTTGCCTGCCGCGGCTCGCCGCTCGCGGCCTCGCCCCCGCCGCTCACGGCCCGAAGACGCGCTCGAAGTTCGCGGCGACCGTGCGCTCGAGCTCCTCGTACGAGACGCCGCGCAGGTCCGCCAAGAAGCGCGCGGTGTGCGCGACGTTGGCGGGCTCGTTGGGCTTCCCCCGCACCGGCTGCGGCGCCAGGTAGGGCGAGTCCGTCTCCACCAGGAGGAGCTCGGCGGGCACGTGGCGAGCGGCGTCCTGCAGGTCGGTCGCCTTCGGGTAGCTCACGTTGCCGGCGAACGAGCACATGAAGCCGCGCTCGACGCACTCCTCCAGGCGGTCGGGCGCCGAGAAGCAGTGCATCACCACCACCGGCACCGAGTCCGAGTGCTCGCGCAGGATCGCGAAGGTGTCGTCCTCCGCGGCGCGGGTGTGGATCACGACGGGCAGGGCCGCGCGCGCGGCCAGCTCGAGCTGCGCCTCGAAGGCGCGGCGCTGGTCATCGCGCGGCGCGTGATCGCGGTAGTAGTCGAGCCCGGTCTCGCCGATGGCGCGGGCGCGCGGATGCGCCGCGGCGCGCTCTATCTCCTCGAGCGCGAGATCGTCGAAGCCGGCGGTCTCGTGGGGATGGCGGCCGACGATCGCCACCACCTCGTCGTGGTCCTCGGCGGCCCCGATCGCGTGCCGGATCGCCTCGCCGTTCGTGGCCACGGTGGCCATGCGGTTCACCCCGGCCGCCCGCGCCCGGCCCACGAGCTCGGCCACGGGCGGCTCGCAGTAGTCGAGGTGACAGTGGCTGTCGATCACAGGCTCGGCCTCAGACGGCCGGCGCCTCGGCCTCGACGCGCGGGAAGAGCTGGCCGAGCTCGCCGACCTTCGCTCCTCCCTCGGCCGAGCCGAGCGTGGCGCCGTCGAGCGACAGGTCCTCACGGCCCAGCGCAGCGAGCAGCCGCTCGGCCGATCCCGGCATGAACGGGTGCAGCAGCACGGAGACCACTCGCAGTCCCTCGGCCAGCGTGTAGAGCACCTGGTCGAGGTGGTCGGACTCGGCGTCGTCCTTGGCGAGCTGCCAGGGCGCCTCGTCCTGCACGTACCTGTTCAGCCGCTTGATGCGGCGCCATATCTCGTCGAGCGCGGCGGTGAGCTCGACCTCGTCGATGCGGGTCTTCACGGCATCGACCAGCCCGTCGAACTCCGCCGCGAGCTCGTCCGGCGGCGTCGCGTCCGGCACCGCCCCGTCGCGGTAGCGCTCGATCATCGCGAGCGTGCGGCTAGCGAGGTTGCCGTATTCGTTGGCGAGCTCCGTCGTGTACCGGGTGTCGAAGCCCTCGGGCGAGACCTCGCCGTCCGCGCCGAAGCTCACCTCGCGGAGCACGTAGAAGCGGAGCGCGTCCGGGCCGTAGACGTCGGCGACCTGGAACGGCTCGATCACGTTGCCGAGCGACTTCGACATCTTGTGCTCGCCGAGCGTCAGGTAGCCGTGAATGGTGACCTTCTCCGGCACCTCGATCCCGGCCGCCATCAGCATCGCCGGCCAGATGACGGCGTGGAACTTGAGTATGTCTTTGCCGATCAGATGGACCGTGGCCGGCCAGAACTCGTCGGTGAGGTCCTCACCCGGGCGGGCGTAGCTGAGCGCCGTGTAGTAGTTGAGGAGCGCGTCGATCCAGACGTAGATCACCTGCGACTCGTCCCACGGCACCGGCACGCCCCACTTGAGCCGCGCGCGCGACAGCGACACGTCGCGCAGGCCGCTCTTGATGAACGCGAGCGCCTCGTTGTAGCGGTTCTGGGGGGTTACGAATCCGGGCCGCTCGGCGTACAGGCGCTCGAGTGGCTCCTGAAAGGTGGACAGCCGGAAGAACCAGTTGTCCTCCTTCTCGATTGTGAGCTCGATCTTGTGGATCGGGCAGCGGTGGCCCTCCTCGAGCTCGGCCTCGGTCTTGAAGTCGGCGCAGCGGGGGCAGTAGTAGCCCTCGTAGCTGCCCGCATAGACGTGGCCGTTGTCGTGGATCCGCTGGACGACCTCGGCGACCTTCGCCATGTGCTCGGGGTCGGTGGTGCGGATGAAGAAGTCGTTGGTGACGCTCAGTCGCGCCGCGAGCTCCTTGAAGCGCACAGCGTTCTTGTCGCCCAGCTCGCGCGGCGTGATCCCGAGCTTCTCGGCCGCCTGCGCGACCGGCTCGCCGTGCTCGTCGGTGCCCGTGAGAAAGAAGACATCCTCACCGCGCTGCCGCATGTGCCGCGCGAGCACATCAGCCGCGATCGTCGTATACGCGTGCCCAAGATGGGGCTCGCCGTTGACGTAGTAGATGGGCGTGGTGACGTAGTACGACATCCCCCATCGACTCTACCCGCGAGGCGCCCGGGCGGGGTTGGGCGTTTTACCTCGCCATTTCGCGAGGAAAAACGCCCAACCCGGCAGGCGCCGCGACCTGCGGGGGGCGCCACCGGTCATCCCGAGCAGGCCGGCGGCGAGAAGAAGGCCGGCACATGCGGCGGCCCACCCAAGGTCGAAGCCGCCGGCGTGCGACGCCCTGGTCAGA
This sequence comes from Thermoleophilaceae bacterium, assembly GCA_036377235.1. Classification (GTDB taxonomy): domain Bacteria; phylum Actinomycetota; class Thermoleophilia; order Solirubrobacterales; family Thermoleophilaceae; genus JACVRW01. The sequence goes on along the minus strand of DASUYU010000035.1, from coordinate 528 downwards.
CGCGGCCCTCGGGTCGAAGAAGGGCCTGTCAGCGGGTGCGGCCGTCGATGGAGCCTCGCCATCGGGGGCGTGTCCGGTGCCCGGACGGCGTGCGGCCTGGCGGGGATGGGTGCCGGATGGCCCTCGGGAGCCGCGAGGGGACGGGGATGCGGCACCGCGTGCGGCACGCGATGCGGGACGGCAAGCGGCAGCCTGCGCGGAGCCGCGAGCGGGCGATGGCGCGGGGTGGCGTGCGGGAGCCGGCGCGGAGGCGCGAGCGGGCGGCGGTGCGGTGCTGGATGGGGGGCCGGCGCGGTGCGGGGGCGGGTCACGGGCGAGGTCCGGGGGCCGGTCACCGGTTCGGCTGCCGGCGGTGCCGGCTGGGGCGCTGGGGCGGGTACCGGGAGAGGCGGCTTGGGTGCTCGGGCGGGTGGCGGGGGCGGTGGCAGGAAGGCCAGGGGGTCGTGGTAGTCGTGGCGGGTTCCAGCGTCGCGGACCCCGAAGTGGAGGTGGGGTGCCGTCGCGGAGCGGACTCCTGTGGTGCCCACA
>DASUYU010000034.1:0-11460 GCA_036377235.1 Thermoleophilaceae bacterium | reverse complement strand
TCCATCGGGATCATGCAGCTGATCTACCGGATCAACCGCACGGGCACGACCGTCATCGTCGCCACGCACGACAAGGAGATGGTCGACAAGATGCGCCGGCGCGTGATCGAGCTGCGCGAGGGCCGCATCGTGCGCGACGAGCGCTCAGGCTTCTACACGCAGGACGAGTCCACACAGGAGTTCGCCATTCGCCTGCGCGGCGAGCTCGGCATCGGCGACGAGGGGCACCCGAACTAGCGATGCGCTGGAGCTTCTTCCTCAGGGAGGCGCTGCGCGGCCTGCGGCGCAGCTCCGCGCCGGCGCTCGCGGCGCTCCTCACCGTCCTGCTCACGGCCGTGGTGCTCGGCGTGTTCATCCCGATCGTCCAGGCCACGACCGGCACGGCGAACGAGGTGCGCAGCCGCGTGGTCGTGGACGTGTACATCAAGGACACCGCGACCGCGCAGGAGAAGGCCGACCTTCGAACCGCGATCGAGAACACCGCGAACGTCAAGTCTGTCGAGTACATCTCGAAGGCCGAGGCGCTCCGGCTGGCCCAGGGGAAGAACCCGAAGGCCTTCAAGGACGGCACCGAGCTGCTCGGCTCGAACCCGCTGCCGGACTCATACCGCGTCACGCCCGTGGACCCGGACAAGCTCGGCCAGATCGTCCAGCGCCTGAACGCGGGCGGCGAGCCGCAGCTGGCGGCCATCGACGAGGTGCGCGACCGCGAGGAGGACACCAACAAGATCCTCTCGGCGACCGGCCTGGTGAAGGGGCTCACCGCCGGCCTGGCGGTGCTGCTCGTGTTCGCCTCGATCGCGCTGATCGCGAACACGATCCGCCTGTCGGTGTTCGCGCGCCGGCGCGAGGTGGAGGTCATGAAGCTGGTGGGCGCCACGAACTGGTTCATCCGCTGGCCGTTCGTGATCGAGGGGATGATCGTCGGGTTCTTCGGAGGCCTGCTCGCCGTGCTGCTCTTGGCGATCCTCAAGACCACGTTCGTGGACCCGCTGGCGGAGCGCTTCGCGCTGCTGGCCGCGCCGGACACGATCGACTTCCCACTGCTGATCGTGGTGCTGATGCTCGCGTGCATCGGGGTGTCGGCGCTCGGAAGCGGCATCACGCTCCGCCGCTTCCTCCGCGTTTAACTCCCCTGAAACGGTGCGACTAGCCTCCACCGGAATGTCGAGAGGCGTCCTCGCACTCGTAAGCGCGCTGATCGCGCTCGCCGTCGGGCTCTGGCTCGGCGGCCACCCGGCCGACCTTCCCGGCCCGATTCGCGACACCTTCGTGCAGGAGGACCGCGCGCTGCGGGCCGAGATCATCGACTCGATCGAGGGCAACTTCTACAAGCCGGTGAAGGAGTCGAAGCTCGACGACGCCTCGCTGAAGGGGATCGTCGAGTCGCTCGACGACCCCTACTCCAGCTACCTCACGGCCAAGGAGGCGCGCCAGTTCGACGAGGACGTGAGCGGCCACTTCGAGGGCGTGGGGATGAACGTGGAGCAGGACAAGCGCGGCCTCAAGGTGCTGCGCGTGTTCGACGGCTCACCCGCCCAGGAGGCGCACATCCAGGCGGGCGACTTCATCCTGGCGGTGAACGGACGGCCGATCGCGGGCGTGAACAGCGAGGTGTCGACCAACCGCATCAAGGGCCCGGCCGGCACGAGCGTCGAGCTGCGCGTGTTCACGCCCGGGGAGTCCTCCGACCGAACCGTGAAGGTCAAGCGCGAGCGCATCGAGGTGCCGCTCACGCGCGCGCGGCTGATGGAGAAGGACGGCCACAAGATCGGGGTCGTTGAGCTGATGGCGTTCAGCGACGGCGCGCACGCGGCGCTCGCCCGCGACATCAAGCGGCTGCGGAAGCGCGGCGCGGAGGGGATCGTGCTCGACCTGCGCGGCAACCCCGGCGGGCTGCTGCTCGAGGGAGTGGCCGTGTCGAGCCTCTTCATCCAGGACGGGCGGATCGTGTCGGTGCGCGGGCGGCACCGCGCCGAGCGTGTTCACAACGCGCTGGGCGACGCGATCCTGCCGAAGGACGTGCCCGTGGCCGTGCTCGTGGACGGCGGCAGCGCGAGCGCCTCCGAGATCGTGACCGGCGCGCTGCGCGACCGCGGCCGGGCGACGGTCGTGGGCACCCACACCTTCGGGAAGGGCCTCGTCCAGGAGGTCGAGAACCTCTCGAACGGAGGCGAGCTGAAGCTGACGACGGCCCACTACTACCTGCCCGACGGCGAGACGATCATCACGGGCAAGGGGATCAAGCCGCAGGTCCGCGCGAAGGACGACCCCAAGACCGAGCGGGACGAGGCGCTCCCGGTCGCGCTCGACACGGTCGCGCACAAGCTCTGATGAGCGCAGCGGTCAGGGGTCGCCCAGCGCGGCGGCTCGAGGAGCCGATCGTCGGGGTGCTCGAGAAGCGCGGCCGCTTCCTCGTGGCGGAGCCGATCTTCGGCCCGGGCCCGCGGCCCACGGTGGAGCGCGGCGGCGCGGGGGTGGGCGACCTGGTGCTCGTCGGCGGCGGCAAGCGCGGCGCGCGCGTGCTGCGCCGGATCGGGCGGCCGGACCGCGCGCGCGACGTGGTCGAGGGGCTGATGCTCGCCCGCGGCCTGCGCCGGACCTACTCGCGCGCGGCGACGGCGGAGGCCGAGGCGCAGCTGCACGAGCCGTACGGGTCGGACGCGCGCGTGGACCTGCGCGACCTGCCGACGTTCACGATCGACCCGGACGACGCCCGGGACTTCGACGACGCGATCTCGGCTCGGCGCGAGGACGGGCGCGTGCGCGTCTGGGTCCACATCGCCGACGTGACGGCGTACGTGCGGCCCGGAGGGCGGCTCGAGCGCGAGGCGTTCAGGCGCGGGACGAGCGTGTACGTGCCGGGCGCGGTCGAGCCGATGCTGCCCGAGGTGCTCTCGAACGAGGCGTGCTCGCTGCGGCCGGGCGAGGACAAGCTCGCGGTGACGGTCGAGATGGTCATGAGCGGGGCCGACGTGGTGAGCGTGGCGTTCCACCGGTCGCTGGTACGGAGCGACAAGCGGCTCACGTACGGCGATGTGGACGAGCTGTTCGCCGGCCGGGCGCGCGGGGAGGATCCCTGGGGCGAGCCGCTGGCGGTCGCCCGAGGGGTGTCCGCGGCGCTCCACGAGCGGCGCGACTCGCTCGAGTTCGGCTCGTTCGAGCCGACGTTCGAGTTCGACTCGGACGGCCACGTGACGGGCGTGCGCTACGAGCAGCAGACCGAGTCGCACCGGCTGATCGAGATGCTGATGATCCTGGCCAACGAGCAGGTGGCGGGGTACCTGGCCGACAGGCGGCTCCCGACCCTGTACCGCGTGCACGAGCGGCCGGAGCCGCAGTCGGTGACCTACCTGGTCGAGCAGCTCGCCAGCCTCGACATCCCGACCCCGCCGCTGCCGAAGCAGATGACGCCGCAGCAGGCGGCCGACGCGGTGACGGAGATCTCCAAGATCGTCGCGCGCGAGTCGGGCGGGAAGCGCGCGTACGGCGTGCTCGTGCTCCGCGCGCTGAAGCAGGCGTACTACTCGCCGCGGAACGTGGGGCACGCGGGCCTCGGGAGCGCGCGCTACTGCCACTTCACGTCGCCGATCAGGCGCTACCCGGACATCGTGGCGCACCGGGCGCTGCTCCAGGGGCTCGGGATAGACGAGGCGGCCACGCCGGCCCACGAGCTGGACGAGGCGGGGGTGGTGAGCTCGGCGGTCGAACGCGAGGCGATGCAGATCGAGCGTGACTCCGACGACGTGTGCCTGTCCTTCCTGCTCGAGCGCGCCCTGGCCGAGGCGGGCGGAGACGAGCCGCCGACGTTCGAGGGCGAGATCGTGGGGCTGATCGAGAAGGGAGCGTTCGTGGAGTTCGGCGAGCAGCGCTTCGAGGGCTTCCTGCCGGTCAGGCGGCTGCGCGGCTGGTGGACGCTGAACGAGGTGGGCACCGCCCTCGAGGCGGAGGGCTCGGGGCGCCGGCTGCGGCTGGGCGACACGATCGAGGTCGAGGTCGACAGGGTCGACGCGCCGCGAGGCCGGGTCGACCTCAGTGCATACTCAGTGCGCGATGGCTAAGAAGGGCAAGCGCAAGGCGGCGCCGGGCGACATCGCCACGAACAGGCAGGCGGGCTTCCGATACAACCTGCTGGAGAAGTTCGAGGCGGGGATCGTGCTGCAGGGATCCGAGGTGAAGTCGCTCCGCGACGGCGGGGTGCAGCTGAAGGACGCGTACGCCGACGTGACGGACGGCGAGGTGTGGTTGCGCAACATGCACATCGCGCCGTACAAGCCCGCGCGCGAGAACCACGACCCAGAGCGCCCGCGCAAGCTGCTCTTGCATCGCCGCGAGATCGAGCGCCTGATCGGCGCGACATCGGAGAAGGGCCTGACGATCGTGCCCACGCGGCTGTACTGGAACGGCCCACGCGCGAAGGTCGAGCTGGCGGTCGCGAAGGGCAAGGACCTGTACGACAAGCGGCGCTCCATCAAGGAGCGCGACACGCGCCGCGAGATCCAGCGCGAGATGTCGGAGCGCTACTAGAGATCCAGGCCGCGCTCGGCCGCCCAGCGGGTCAGCTCGTGGCGGCTCGACAGCTGCAGCTTCCTGAGCACCGACGACACGTGGGCCTCCACCGTCTTCGGCGAGATGTCGAGGCGCAGCGCGATCTCCTTGTACATGTAGCCGCGGGCGATGTGCTGGAGCACCTCGCGCTCGCGGGCGGTCAGGGCGTCCAGCTCGGACTCGGGCTGCGGCGCGGGGCCGGCGAAGGCGTCGAGCACGAAGCCGGCCAGGCGGGGGGAGAAGACGGCGTCGCCGCCGTGCACGCGGCGCACGGCGTCGGCCAGCTCCCCGCCGGAGATGTTCTTGGTCACGTAGCCGCGCGCCCCGGCGCGGATGACGGCGATCACGTCCTCGGCCGCGTCGGACACCGACAGCGCGAGGAAGCACGGCGGGCTCGGGCCCAGCGCCGCCGCGCGCCGGATCACCTCCACGCCGCCGCCGTCCGGCATGTGCACGTCGAGCAGCACGACGTCGGGCGAGTGCGCCTCGATCGCCTCGACGGCCTCGGCCACCGAGCCCGCCTCGCCGGCGATCTCGACGAGCGGCTCGAGCTCCGCACGCACACCGGAGCGGACCAGCTGGTGGTCGTCGACGATGAGGACGGTGGGCGTCATGAGTGGTCCAGGATCAGCTCGACCTCGGTGCCCGAGCCGGGCGCGCTCGTGACGCGGGCGCGGCCGCCGTGCCGTTCCATCCGGCCGACGATGGATTCACTCACCCCGCGGCGGTCCGGCGGCACCGTGTCCGGGTCGAAGCCGGGACCGCGGTCGCGGACGAACACCTGGGTGCGGCGGCCGTCGCTCTCGGCATACACGTCCACGGGCGAGCCCCCGCCGAACTTGGCCGCGTTCGTCATCGCCTCACGCGCCGCGGCCACGACGGCCTCGTGCGCCTGGTCTAGCTCCCGGTCGCCCACGGCCACGACCTCGACGGGCACGCCGTGCTGCTCCTCGACCTCCGCGGCCGCCGCCTCGAGGGCGCTCGCCAGCCGCCTGCCCTGCCCGGGCGCCGGCCGCCCTGCGAGCCAGGCGCGGAGCTCTCGCTCCTGCCGTCGCGCGAGGGCGGCGACCTCGGACGGGTCGTCCGAACGCTGCACCATCGCGAGCGTCTGGAGCACGGAGTCGTGCAGGTGCGCCGCCACCTCGGCGCGCTCCTGGGAGCGGATGCGCTCCGCTCGCTCCTGCGTGAGCGACCGCACGAGCCGCACGACCCACGGCGCGAAGATCACGCCGAGCACCACGACCACGGCGACGATGCCGAGCAGGACGTCGCGCGCCGCTCCGAGCGCGCCCGTCGCCTGAAGGAAGACCAGCCCGGCAGTGACCACGAGCGCGATGCCCACGCCGGTGCGCGAGATCGCGGCCGCCGCACGGCGGCTCTCCGCGCGCGAGATCGCCGTCGCGGTGACCGGGCCCTCCTCGCGCGCCGCCCGGTCCGGTGGGCGCAGCGTCCGCGCCGGCGCCGGCTCCTCCATCGACTGGCGCCAGATCAGCACGCCGCCGGCCGCGATCAGGACCAGCGGCCAGACCGCGGCATCCGAGAACCACAGTCCCAGCTCACGGAAGGTCAGGAGGACCGCCACCAGCAGCAGGCCCGTGCCGAGCGCCACCTCGACCGCCGCCCGACCGGTGCGAATGCGCGCGCGTCCCGGGCCGGAGTCGCCGGCGGGGATCAGGAGCCAGCCGAGCGCGTACGCCGCGATGCCGACGCCGCCGGCCGCGGCCGCCACCACGAAGGCCAGCCGTACGAGCGAGACGTCGACCCCATAACGCCGGGCGATGCCGGCGGCCACGCCGCCGACCCAGCCCTGGTCGCGGTCACGCCGCAGCGTGCCGGCGGAGGCGTCCGAGGTCGTCACACCCGGATCATCGCGGGCGGCTCAGGCCCGACGCGAGCAGGATGGCACCGAGTGCCGCGCAGACCGCAGGGCCAAGCACGCCGAAGTGCAGGTCGAGCGTGCCGCCGGCGTCGAGCAGCAGGAGCACACCGAGCGCGACCACCGCCGCACCCGCCACGACCGAGGTGAGATCGGCTCTACGCGACACAGCCCGAATTCTGCTCCACGAGGCCGGGGGGCGGGGGACCGAAGTCGAAGTGCGCGTCGGCGTAGTCGAGGTCGGCGTTCGAGTGGCCGATCCGCAGGGCGCCGATGCCCACATCGGCGTCCAGCAGGAGCCGCGTCCGTGCGGGCGGCGCGTCGGGGCGATCATGGACGTCCACATCGAGACCGCCGTCGTCGCGGTCGAACATTCGCACCTCGCCGATCCCCACCTGGGCGTCGGTGGCAACGCACACGTTCTTCGGCACGAGCACGCGCGTCTCTCCGATGCCAAGGCGGACCTTCAGCGGCACGTCGCCGCGGGGCAGGTCCGTCTGGCGGAGGTCCACCACGAGCTGGCCCACCCCGAGCTGGAACCCGTCGTCGAGCTCGGCCGCGGTCGCCGGGCGGTAGTCGCGGTCGCCCACGCCGCCGTGCAGGTCGAGGCCGGCCGCGGACACCGTGCCCGCCGCGAGCGCGAGCGCCACCGCCGGGAGGATCAGCCATCGAACCGGCCGGATGAACGCGCCCACCAGGATCGCCACGCCGGCGCCGATGACGATGATCGCCACCACCGTCTCGCCTCCGGCGGCGGCCGCCCAGGCGCCGCCGAGGGCGATCAGTCCGCAGACGAAGAGGATGAGGAGGCCGAGCGCGGCGCGCCTGGCGACGTCGCCGGCGCTGCCCGCGGGTCCCTCGCCGGAGACGAACCACCAGACCAGGACGCCTGCCACGACGAGAACGGCGAGGGGAATGACGAGCCCCGCGACGAGGAGGCCGCCGCCGAGAAGAAAGGGCCAGCTCACGCACAGGAGCAGGACCACCCCCGCGATGATGAGCCAGCGATTGCGGCCCGCCGCGGGCTCTCCGGGCGCGTCCTCGTCCGGGATCAGGAGCCACGCCGCGAGGTAGGCGATCAGCCCGGCGCCACCCACGAGCACCAGCACGATCGCGCCGATCCGGAAGATGATCGGGTCGAGGTTGAAGTAGCGGCCCAGGCCGGCGGCGACGCCACCGAGCACCCGGCCCTCCTTCACGCGCACCAGGCGGCGTGGCTCCTGCGGGGGAATCGGCTGAGTCGTCGTTTCGTTCATTACCGCTCAGATTGCCTTCGCAGAGCGGTTTTTCCTATCGGGAATGGCCCCTAGGGGAGGTCACCGAGGCGGTTCGCCGCTACCCTTAAAGGGCAGTTGCAAGGGGGCGAACCAGCTTCGACGTGGGGCTGCTCGTTCCGGTGTAGCGAGTCGAGGACTCCGGATCGGCCTCGTTAAAAAATTCCGGAAAACCATAAGTGCGGACTCTCATCGAGTTCAGCCTCTCGCCGCCTAATTAGGCCGTGAGAGAGTCGCCCCGGGTACGCCCGCGACCCGGCAAGCGGCTTCAATCAGCGGGCTCACCGTGACGGTCCGACCCTCGGCCGTGACGGGACACCTTCGAGGGTATGGCGCCGGGGACGTATCCCGCGGACCGACCGAACCGGACGCCGAGATCAGACTCCGACGGGAACGCTCGTAGCAAGCATCGGAATGGTGTTCCGCGGACGCCGGGGCAGTGCCGGCCGCCTCCACCTTTCGGCCTTATGTGAGGGGGGTCAGACTCTGAGTCTGACCCCCTTCGCTTGTGTGTGAGCCCCTTTTGTCGCGAGACAAACGGAACGGGTGACGCTACCTTCGCCGGATCGACCCTCTGGAGGACTGATGCGGATCCCCGCCCTGGCCGTTCTTTCTGTGCTGCTCGTCTCCCTCTTCGCCGTCGCCGGTTCCGCCTCGGCGGCCGGCCGCGACGGCAGCGACTACGTCGTGCCGGGCAGCTACATCGTCGTGCTCGACGAATCCGCGAACGTCTCTCGTCAGCTGGCCGAGCACGAGCGGCGCGACGGGGTCACGGCGCGGCGGGTCTTCCGCACTGCGCTCAAGGGCTACAGCGCCCGCCTGACGCGCGCCCAGGTGCGCGTCCTCCGCGCGGATCCGCAGGTCGCATCGGTCGAGCCGAACCGCATCGTGCACGCGGCCGACACGCTCGCGTCCGGCGAGGCGGTGCCCACCGGCATCGCCCGCATCGGCGCGGCGTCGAGCTCGAGCGGGACGGCGAACCCGGCCAGCTCGGCCGCGGTCGCCGTGATCGACACCGGCATCGACCTCGACCACCCCGACCTCAACGTCGCCGGGCCCGGCACGAACTGCGTGAGCCCGGGCTCGGCGCCGAACGACGACAACGGGCACGGCACGCACGTGTCGGGCACGATCGGCGCGACCAATGCCGGCGCCGGTGTGGTGGGCGTGGCTCCCGCGACCCGCGTCGTCCCGGTGAAGGTGCTCGACTCGAGCGGCTCCGGCACATGGGACCAGATCATCTGCGGCATCAACTGGGTGGCCGCTCATGCGGCCTCCGACGGCATCGCCGTGGCGAACATGAGCCTCGGCGGGCTCGGCAGCTCGCTCGACAACGGCGCCTGCGGCGCCACGAGCGCGCTGCATCAGGCGATCTGCAACGCCACCGCGGCGGGCGTTCGCTTCGCGGTCGCGGCCGGAAACGACGGCTGGGCGTTCCCGCACTCCACGCTGCCGGACGTCCCGGCGGCCTACGACGAGGTCATCACCGTCACGGCGTACGGAGACTCCGATGGCCTGACGGGCGCCGCCGGCCCCGCGCCGAGCTGCCGCAGCGGCGAGGCCGACGACCGGTACGCGTCCTTCTCGAACTACTCGAACAACGGCACGGACAACCTCCACACGATCGCCGCGCCGGGCGTGTGCATCAGGTCGACCTGGCTGGCCGGCGGCTACAACACGATCTCGGGCACCAGCATGGCCACCCCTCATGTGGCGGGCGCGACCGCCCTGTGCGTGAGCTCGGGCCTGTGCGCGGGCGACACGAACGCCGCCTCGCTCGTCGGCAAGCTCGACTCCCAGACGAGCGCCTACGGCTTCACGGGCGACCCGTTCCGGCCGGTCAGCGGCCGCTACTTCGGGTACACGGCCGTGGCCGGCACGCCGAGCGAGGCGCCGAGCTTCACGCTCACCGCGACGCCGCCGAACCGCAGCATCAGCCGCGGCCAGCAGGCGACCTACTCGATCGGGGTGACCCGCACGAGCGGCTTCACCGGCTCGGTCGCGTTCAGCGTGAGCGGGCTGCCGAACCGCTCGACCGCGTCGTTCAGCCCGGCCTCGACCACCGCGGCCGGCTCGACGCTGACGGTGTCGACGACTGGCAGAACCACCCGCGGCACCAGGACGCTGACCGTCACCGGCACGAGCGGCGGGCGCTCGCGGACGGTTCAGGTCACGCTGACGGTCAACTAGCCAGAACGGGGTCAGACTCAAAGTCTGACCCCGTTCGCGTGGCCCGGGTCAGAGCTCGGAGTAGGCCGGCTCGGCGCTCGGCGCGCCGGTCTCTTCGCCATACGCGCCGGGTGCCGCCGCCATCTCGGCCATGTTCTGCTCGCGGAGGATCGTCACCGCCGCCCCGATCGCCACGAGCATGAGCACCACGCCGATCAGGTACGCCAGGTGGTACCCGCCGTTCAGCGCCTCGAGCGCCGACTTCCCGTCCGCCAGGAGCGTCTTCGTACGCTCGGCCGAGACGGTGGCGAGCAGGGCGAGGCCAATGGCGCCTCCCACCTGCCCGGCCGTGTTCACGAGGCCGGATGCGAGTCCGGCGTCGCTCGGCGTGGCGCCGGACATCGCGAGCATCATCAGCGCCGGGAAGGCCACCCCGGCGCCGAGGCCGAAGATGAGCATCGTCGGGAACAGGTCGGTGATGTAGTTGCCGTCCACCGGCGACCGCAGGAAGAGCAGCATGGCGACGAGCAGGAAGCACAGGCCCGCGATCAGCACGCGCCGGGGGCCGAAGCGCATGTTCAGCTTGTCCGTGAAGCCGAGCGACAGCAGGCCCATCAGCAGCGAGCCCGGGAAGAAGGCGAGACCGACCTCGAGCGGCGAGTACTTCAACACGAGCTGCATGTAGAGCGCGCCCAGGAAGAAGATCCCGAACATGCCCACGACCATCAGCGCGATGACGATGTTCGCCCCGGAGACGTTCCGCGAATGGAACAGCCGCAGCGGCATGAGCGGCTTCTCGATCCGCGCCTGCCGGTAGACGAACGCCGCGACGAGCAGGATCGACACCGCCGCGAGCAGCAGCGTGCGGGCCGAGCCCCAGCCGTGCTCCTCGACGCCGAGGATCGTGTAGACCGCGAGCATCAGGCCGGACGTGACGAGCACCGCGCCGGGAAGGTCCGCGCCCTCCCTGATGCCGATCCCCGGACGGCCCTCCACGAGCCGGAGCGCCAGCAGGCCGGTCACGATGCCGATCGGCACGTTCACGAAGAAGATCCAGTGCCAGCTGATGGCGTCGGTCAGGATGCCGCCCACCAGCAGGCCGATCGAGCCGCCGGCCGACGCGACGAACCCGTAGACCCCGATCGCCTTCGCCTGCTCGCGCGGCTCGGTGAACATCGTCACGATCATCCCGAGCGTGACCGCCGATGACAGCGCGCCGCCCGCGCCCTGCACGAAGCGGGCCGCGATCAGCATCTCCTGCGTCTGCGACAGCGCGCACAGGAGCGAGGCGCCCGTGAAGACGGTGAGCCCGATCATGAAGATGCGGCGGTAGCCGAGAAGGTCTCCCAGCCGGCCCGCCAACAGGAGCGAGCCGCCGAACGCGATCAGGTACGCGTTCACGACCCACGCGAGTTTGCTCTGGGTGAAGTTCAGGTCCTCCTTGATCGAAGGGAGCGCGACGTTCACGACCGTCGCGTCCAGCACGATCATCAGCACGCCCGTGCAGAGGACGTACAGGGCTACCCAGCGGTTCTTCTCTGTCGTCATGACTACTTCGACCGGCCTACGTCGGGGAACTCATCGCCTCGAGGC